>DEFO01000031.1:1088-2664 GCA_002350805.1 Prevotella sp. UBA2850 | reverse complement strand
TATCGTGCCACTCCATTTGAGCGCTATGACTTGCTGCTTCACCGATGTCCAGGTATTGTGGAGCATTTGCCCTTGAATGCCATTGCCTCGTTCTTGAATGTCACCCCCGTCTATCTCAGTAAAATCCGAAAAGGAATCGCTTTTGGATCGGGGAAATAGGCAAAACACTAATAATAGTTTAGCTTTTTCTATTTGCTTCTTGCTTTATGGTTAATGTTTATTCTGGATATTTTATCGTAAATTTGCGGTCAAATAGAGGAGGTTTTATGACACAAATAGACGAATTTTATATGTACGAGAATCGCGTGGATGGCTTACTGATGCCGACTGTCAGCGGGCGCAGCCTTATATGGAGGCGGCGCAGACTTTCGCACATATTATCATGCCAATTGAAGTTATGAAAAGGATTCTTTATGCTTTGGTGTTACTTCTGTTTTTAGGATGTAAGGGAGGTTCTTATCAGAAATCTTTGGAAGAAATAGACACCCTTGCAGACAGTTATCCTGCCCAGGCGAGAGTGTTCCTGAACAGAGCCGACAGCAATGAGAATAAAGCTTATTACAAGTTGCTGGATGTGAAAATCGGAGTCAGCCAGAAACTCAACAATGCCGATTATATTAGCATCATTGATGAATGTGCCAGGGCGCCCCGAGGTGCCTTGTATCCTGATGACGGCCTGGGGCAGCATCGACCTGGCCGTGCAGGGAATGCGGGCCGGTGCTTTCGACTTCATCACCAAGCCGTGGGACAATGGCGTGCTGTTAGACAGGATAGAGACGGCCATCAAGATAAACAATGCAAGTCCTGCGACTCAGCCAATCCAAAGTTCACCCATTGTCGGCACCTCCCTCTCTGGCATTCTCGCTACCGTGGCCCGCGTTGCTCCTACCAATGCGCCCGTCTTGATTACAGGTGAGAGCGGTACGGGCAAGGAACTCATCGCAGAGGCTATTCACCGACAGAGCCAACGGGCTAACGGGCCGTTTGTGAAGGTGAACCTCGGCGGTATCTCCACGTCGCTGTTCGAGAGCGAGATGTTCGGCCACAAGAAAGGCTCGTTTACTGATGCCAAGGCCGACCGCATCGGCCGTTTTGAACTGGCCAAGGGCGGCACCATCTTCCTCGACGAGATTGGCGAACTGTCGTTGGCCAGCCAAGTGAAACTTTTGCGGGTGCTGCAAGACCAGACCTACGAGGTGCTGGGTGACAGTCAGACACGCCGAACGGATGTCCGTGTGGTATGCGCCACCAATGCCGACCTTCGCGTGATGGTCGAGGAAAAGACCTTCCGCGAGGATCTGTTCTACCGTATCAATATCATCAACCTCCATCTGCCCCCTCTACGCGACCGCCGTGAGGACATACCGCTATTGGTTAATCACTTCCTTCGGATGGCTTGTGAGGCAAACGGTCTCCCGCTTGTCACTGTCTCGACAGAGGCCATCGGCTATCTCCAGACACTTCCGTTCCCAGGCAACATACGCGAATTGAAGAACCTAGTGGAAAGAGCACTGTTGATGAAAGAACCCACCGCCAGCCAGATTACTGCCGCTGACTTCGCACTCTTGTCCAAGGA
>DEFO01000031.1:0-815 GCA_002350805.1 Prevotella sp. UBA2850 | reverse complement strand
ATATTGTTCTACCTCTGGTACTTTTACCGCAAGACCATCCGACCGTACGATACCCTGATTGGCGGCATGGAACTGGTGCGGGAACTCGACCTGACGACACGCCTCGCTCCTTCGGGACAACATGAGACTGACATCATCGTCCGCACGTTCAACGACCTGCTGGGGCGTCTGCGCAGCGAGCACCTAAGGCTCGAAGAGCAATACACCTTCCTCAACCTGCTTATCGATGCTTCGCCGATGGGTGTCATCCAGTGTGACCTCGACGGTAACACAACGTCCATGAATCCCGCAGCCCGAGAGATGCTGTCGCCAAGTATTGAGGAAACCATCCACGCACTGCCTCTTGGCGAGACGACCACCGTGCGCATTCCTGGCGGTCCGCAACTCTTCCGCATCAGTCACCTCAGTTTTCCTGACCGTGGTTTCCAGCATCCTTTCTTCCTCATTGAGTCACTGACCTCAGAAATACGCCTTGCTGAGAAAGCCGCCTACGAGCGCGTCATTCGTATGATTGCCCACGAGGTGAACAACAGCGTGGCGGGCATCATCGGCAGTCTCACTGGCGACGAAGCCGAGCGGCTCACCGCCCTCTCGTCCTTTGTCTCCCGCTTTGCCGAAGTAGTAAAGATTCCGCAACCGCAACTGCAACTCTGCGACCTTAGCGAGGAGGTGGAAGCCTGTCGCCCCTTCCTCGAAAACCTGTGTACGCAGGCGCACGTCCATATTGACTTCCGTTTGACCGACGAAGCCGTACCCGTTCATCTTGATACCGTCCTTTTCCAGCAGGTGCTCATCAACATCGTCAAGAATGCTGT
>DEFO01000026.1:23514-33258 GCA_002350805.1 Prevotella sp. UBA2850 | reverse complement strand
TCGTGACAAAAATCATGGACTGAAAGGACATAACAAGCGCCCCTGCCTCCATCTTGGGGGGGTATTAATTTGTTAAATTATGTTTAAAGTATGCCATTTGTCTTAGAAAATATTGGATGGAATAGAAAAAAATATTAATTTTGCAAGGAAATATGAGGAGTTTGTATTGCCATGCGCTGGCGTAAAAACAGCTTCTTGTAGCATTGAACTATAATTTCGTAATGAGAATACAAGTAAAATTGAACGAATCGAAACAGGACATGTGAGAAATCCGTCAGGGTCGTAAGCCCTCATTGGTTGTGTGCGTTGAGGCGCATAACGGCCGTTAATGAATTGATGGGAGAATCTAAACTTCTAGCATTTCTTCCTAAAAGTCTTCACCAGTAAGGCCATGGAAGCCTCAAGGTGCCTCTGATGACTGATTAAGGTGTCAACCTACCGCCCTAAGGGTTGTTTGCAGTCAGACTAACTAGAGTTACAATTCCTTATACCTTATTATATTTAAAATGGTACATTTGAGGGATTCACATTCTCCGATTTAATAAAGGAGCACTGAAGAAGAATATAATTAAAATTGAACTATAATAAATTTTTAACATGAAAAAAATGTTTACATTCAATTCGAAAAGTAGGAGCAGATGGATGTTGCTCTTGCTATTGCTTGTGGCCGGCGTCACCAACACGCTGGCACAGAACGTGACCGTGCATCCGGGCAACGGCAGCATGCTGCCTGCCAGAAAGTCGACTGGCGGTGATACTTTTTACAGCTGGAATGGCTTTGCCACATGGAAGCATAATCAGTTGGCACTGACCATGACCACGGGTGACAGTGATAACAATAGTGGTACTAATGCCAACGGCCAGTTGGAGAATCCTGCAAATGATATCTTTGCAAGCGCTGATGGTAAATGCCTCCAACTTGGTGAAGGTTACAATATGAACACATATTTAACCATTTCCCTTCCTAAGGGTTATCGTATAACGGGCTATACGATCCAGTTTCATAGAATTAGTGGTCCCAACGGAGCCCCCACTGATTGGTGGGGAAACCCTAATGTTAACGAAACATCTAGGTCAATATCCTTCGGTGAGACCAATAGTAGTTTTACATACAGGACTACCACTAATACTACCACTCAAAACATTACATCCTATCGTGGTGATATAGGCCAAGGTACTACAACAAAGTACACCATAGGCCGTACCAGCCAGAATGATACGGACATGGGTAATGTGTTATATTTTAAGTTAGCTACAGATCGTTCAGTGCGAGCACGTGCATTCATTCAGCTTGATTATGTTGAGCTTTTATTCACGGCTGAGGCAGACTATGCCCCTGTAACCCCGACCACATCCGCAACCGAACGGAGTGCCGTAGATATCTCGTTCACCACTAGCAAGATGGACTATGGACAACTTACAAGACGAACGGATAATGGAACAACACGTGTCAGCTATGATGGTACGATTTACGACCTTAATGCCAATCTTACTTTATATGAGGATGGGTCTGTAGAAAATGTAACTGACAACGGCTTTGACGGTACTGCTGGTAATATAGTAAAATATCAGTCTGGCTCCATTTCGTCGGCGGGTAACTACTTCAAGCTTGAATCAAGTAAGCATGGCCATCCTACAGAGACGGGTGAGGCTATCTATTACCTTGAGACTCCTATATGGGTAACTTCGGGTACAGGCACAAACACTCATAGGGATCCTATCGGCTACCGTATCGTCGGCGCCACCTTCGACTATGCAGCCGGTACAGATCATACTTATTACCCGGCAACATTCTATATCCGATATGAATCAAAAGGACATGGAGAGGGACAAGATGGTATATACGGTTTGAACTACTACAGTGGAGAGTATAACTGGACCTATCAAACTGTGTGGAGAATCGACGAGGATGGATATATTTTCTGGGGCACTTCGTCGCTGATGTACTATCTTGAAGTTGGTGATGATGGTAAGATCAACGTTGTAACTGAGAAACCGAGTGCAGATGCCGGTACTTTCGAAGTTGATAACGACCAGATTCGCAGAAAAAATTATCCAACTCAGTATATCGGTTGGGAAGAAAAAATCGCTACTTATATAGATGATGACGGTAATGAACAGATCGTTTATGAAGAAGATGAAGATGGTAATCCCACAGACGTGCCTCGTATCATTCGTTCTGCTGTCATTACTGAGAGCGAAGCTAACATGTCTTATTATGACGAGCAGACTCCTGCCGGAGGTGGTGCCACCGGTAAATATACTCTCAGAATCTATGACCCGACCGGTACAAAAGTAATAGCGGAAAGAGTCGTTGAAGGAAGTGGTGGAAGTATAGACGTCAGTAATTATACAACCATTCCTTATAACAACGATGCCATCAAGATTGGTATTGTCGGTACAGGTCTTATCAATGGACATCTGACGTTGCAGGCCCTTGATCCGTATATCGACCATATCGATATCGTTTGCCAGGAGAAGGGCACTAATAACGGCGGTAAACTGACACAGCAGTTCACAGCTACCGACTTCTCCGTACGCGGCGGTAAATTCACTTTCTATGTGCCGGAGGATTTCACGTTCCCCGCCCAGTTCACCTTCGAGAACCTCTACAGCAAGTATGGTGATGAGACTTATTACAACGAAACATCTTCAACGAAGCACGGCCGTTACTTCTTCTTAGGGTCACCATACGCCCTGACGGCAGATAATGTGTATGATCGTGATGAAGGTGCGGACTACACTACTAAGGTCAAATGTGTGAAGCCGGGAAACAGGGCATACACATTCAACAATGCTGCAACGGTAGCTACTCAAGGTGGTTACTATAAGGAGAATCCGTTCAGCGTGGATCTCTATGAAGATGCAGGTGGTGCATTCACAGACTTTGAGTTCAGTCAGGCTGAGATGACCAACGGCACGACAAAGACTGCTTATCTGTTCACCAGCGATGAGACTCGTTACAACATCGCTCCGACAACGGCTATCCAGCATGTCTATTACGCATACTATGAGATGACAATAGATATGAAAAAGAAGACATATGCACCCGTATTTGCCTGGGAGAAGGTGTATGATAAGGATAAGACTTTCTACAGTGCCAACAATGCGTACAAGACTGATGCCATGTTTGGATTGAGGGTCACGACTGAGTCAGTGACGGATGACCAGGGTAAACATAGCGGATATGTGACAGTGAGTCAGATCAAGAATCAGATTACAAGTGCTTTGACAGAAGGTGATGGTGTTAACAGTCCTTCCAGCTTGGGCCAGATTCTGTATATTGACGGTAGTAACCTGATGAATATTGTGGAGAATCAGACTACCTCTGGAGGAACCACTACTACTCACAAACTGAGTGAATTGAAGCAAGGTCTTGCTGCAAATGCGCTGATCTATCTGCCATACGGCTCTACCAGTAGTGATGACAACTTCGCATACAATACGATTGCTCAATACGGAGAGACCCCGATCTTCCGCGGTGCCAACGACATCGTGCTGACCGACAAGAATCCGTTCTATGCAAAGTATGGTATTCAGGTAGATGCAGCCAAGTCAGCTAAGTATACTCGTCAGATTACCAAGAGCACATATACGGACGAGACTTATGCAACAATCATTTTGCCGTTCGAGATTGCGTTGGTGAATGGCCAGCATGCAGATGACTATGGAACGTTAGAGTTCTTGCAGATGAATGAGAATGAAGCCACCAGTGATAGTTACTATAACTATGGTCCTGTGGCGTTCTTCTCGAAGACAAATGCAGAGAAAGTAGAAGCAAATACACCTTATGCACTTCATGTCATGGAGAATAAAGGTAAAGATGGTGTGTTTACAGTCAACCAAAAGGGAGCGGTAATTATTGCTACACCAGATGATGCAAAGAGCGGCAACTCCCTGTTCTCGGCTACAACGATTACTTCTACTGGTAATCTGACGGACAAGGAAGGTAAACCGAGTGAGTACACCTTCAGTCATAAGGGTTCGTTCAGTGGATTTAAGATTCCGAAGGGAAGTCCTAGGACTTTCTACTTCGCAAATGGTGGATTCTACTCTTCAGTTGAGTTGAAGGATGCATATAAGACTGTGGATCTCTTGCCGTTCCGTTCGGTTTATGAGGTGACCTCTCCTGGTAGTGCCAAGGTTGGCTTTATGTACTTCGTAGAAGGCGAGAACAATACCACTGGTATCGTTGACATCGAGAAGAAGAACTACTCTGGTATAGCCGCAGGCGATGGCACCATCACCATCACTGCTGGTGCTGCAGGCACCTATCGCATCTTCTCTGCCGCAGGCCAGAATGCCAACACAGTGGTCCTGAAGGCTGGCGAGACCCGTACGGTAAATGTTCCTGCCGGAGTTTACGTGGTGAATGGAGTGAAAGTATTGGTTAAGTAATTTTTAAAAGTAAGAAGCCTTATGAAAAAGATATATATGAAACCAATGGTGGAGGTCATGAAATTCCAGGCAGGAGGACTGATGGATGACGGACACTCCAATAATATGCCTACTGCCAAGCAAGGTTTTTTCGACGAGGAAGAGGATGATAATCTCAAGAGCAACGACCTCTGGGATGATAGCAAGGATAATCTCTGGGAGTAAAATCTCTCAGGGTTATCCCTCTCGATAGGCCCGCAAGGGCCAGGACAACAAGGAGCGTAAAGGCCGGGCGGACAGCCACAGGCAGTCTGCCCGGCACTGTCTCCTTAACAAGAAAAAAATTGACAGGGATGAAACGAAACCTCATAGACAGCTTATCCGTATGGAAGTGGGCTTTGCTCATGGCTCTTGTCTGGTGCGTCACGGCGTGTTCGGACGACGACCCGGCAGAGGGCGAGGACGAGCGGTGGTATGAGGATGAGGCTGCGCTGAGGGCCGACTATATGCATGCACTGGCCGACGCCCAGTGGCCAGACGCCTCGAAAGTGTCAACGTCGCTCATGCCCATTAGTGAAGCCAACAAGGAACTGGAGTGGAAGACCATAGACGGCAAGCGCATGGTGCTGGTGTGCACGATGCTCAACCAAAGCAGCCTGCGGTTCTGGCAGGCAACGGATACCTTCCGACTCTCCAAACAGACGGGAATATGGGTGTCGATACCCGCGGAATGGAAACACCGCGCCGCTCAGTATGCCGCCTACGACTCCATCGCCTCGCGCTACCGCATGATACGGATGCTGGGCCTATGGCCGGGGTGTGACTACGACACGATGGTGGAGTTCTACGTCGATGCCAGCACGCTGTTCCGTCCTGCCCACGACCCGAGCATCCATACCACTACCTGCGGAACGAGCTTCCCCAGTTGGGCGGATGAGAGCTATACCGTCGGCGAGACGAAGTTCCGCGAATGGTTTGCCTACCAGAGCAGCACGGCCTACGAGGGCGACTACGCCTGCCCGTGGACTCAATTGGGTTATACCTATGACTGGCATCATGGTGCCTCGCGCGAAGGGCTCTCCGAATATGTTGCCACTTATAACGCACTTGCGTTGATAAAGAAGAAACAAGGTTCTTGGACTTTCATCCGTGAGGAAGTTAATCCGTGAATTTCATAGAGTCTGTAATCATGACGACTATTGCCAGTCAGAATATTTAAGGCAAAAAAGATAATTTTTATAGTATCAATTATTTAGAAAAAGGTTTCTGGCCGTGAGGCGGGAAACCTTTTTCATTGTTTATAGGGAGCCCCATATTAGTTGAAGGTTTAAAGTTCAAGGTTTAAAGTTCAATGCGCAGCAGCGCGTTCAAAGTTCAAGTATTTTGCCCACAGAGGGCGGCGGAGCCGCAGTTCAAAGTTCAAAGTTCAAGGTTCAAAGTCTTTCCTACAGATTTTCACAAATTTTTTATACGCTTCGCGTAGAAATCTATCAAACTACCGCTAACGCGGGAAATCTAATAAACTATCTTTCTGAGATTACAATCTAATTGTATTATTCTCAATATCAAGTGGTTACATGGTGTTTATAAAATTGCAAGAAATAGAAAATATGTGAAAATCTGTGTTAATCTGTGGGCAACTTTTAAACCGGCAGCTTCGCTGCTTTGTCTGTGGGCGGTCTTTAAACCTTAAACTTTAAACTTTTTACCCCTTCGTTCTTACTTCTTTCCTCGTTTTTCTTTTTTCAGTCGGTTGAGGATGAGACGGTTAGCCTTTGCCAGTTCTTTGTCGTCGAGTTCGGTGATGTAGATTTGTGTTGTGAGGGCGTTGGCATGCCCCAAAGCGCGGGAGATGACGTGCACGCCGACATTGTTTTTGTAGGCGATGCTCGCCCAGGTGTGGCGCGTCATATACGATGAGAGCGGTTTGTTGATGCCCGCCATCTCTGCCAGCATCTTCAGCTGGCGGTTGTAGGTTGTCAGTTTCGAGATGTACTGTCGCTGAATGTCGACCCTGCTGTTCATGTCGATGATGGGAAACACGTAGCGGCTGTCGGGATTGTCGTACTTCCGGATGATCTCTCGTATGCACGGCTCCATCGGTACTGTGATCTGACGGCCCGTCTTATGTCGGGCATAGAAGATGGCATCGTCGTCGACCTGGCTCTTGAGCAGCATCGACATGTCGACAAAGGGCATGCCCATGGTGTAGAAACTGAAGAGGAAAAGGTCGCGCGATAGCTGCAAAGGCGAGTCCTTTGGCAGCTGCAGGCCCTGTACCTTCTGTATCTCCTGCTCCGTGAGACTGCGCTTGCGCGTTTTCGTGTTACCGGTAAACACATTCCTGAATGGATCGCTGGTACTTTTCTTGGCTGATTTGGATACTTTGTGGTAGAGCGATCTGGCGGCACGCATATAACAAGAGATAGTGTTCATGGACAGACCCCGTTTCTTGAGCCATGTCTCATAGTTGCAGACATTGGTGTAGGTGATGTCGCTGAGCAGGATGTCGCTGCCGCCGTTGTACTCTCTCATGGAGCGTAGCATCGTGAGATAGTTGTTCCTGGTCGCAAACGATGCCGCGTTGATATGGCGCTGGGCGGCTCTCCTGAACGTCAGGAGAGGCGTAGCTCTGCCGGCAGACTCTCTCTTGGGGGACCTGCCTCTCCGCTTTTCCTTCTTCTTGTCGTACTGCAAGTTAAAGATTTTCTTAAGACCTTCTATACTCATACCACCATATTTTATAATTGAACTATATTTACCAACACACATACAAGATCACCTGACACAGATGATCGACTTTTATAGTTCAATATTACGATGTGGCGAAGAGATGAGCCACAATAATTGAGCTCATGAGTCAACAAATACAATAGAGTAACGCGTTTTTAGCAGTAGCTAAAAACCTTAGGATTTTTACTCTGATGTTATAGGTCACCGCAAATAAACAAAAAAAATCTCAACATACAATAAGAAAATCGCCTTTGTTAGGATTTTTTAACCTATTGGCCAGTTTGGGTAATGATTACAGGTGTTTGGTAACTCTATCTCGAAAGGGCCATGAACAAAGCCTGTTCCGTCTGTTTCGGGATGGTTTTACCAGACACCTGTATGTGAAATTCTGCAGCTTGTCAGCTCAGAATGTTCAACTAGAAGAAACCCTGATGCCGGAGGGCATCGAGCAGGGTGGCCGAGAGTGCCTCGTTGTCGGTGCGGGTATAGCGGCAATCGGTGAATACCTGCGCCAGAGTCTCCTTGTTGTTGATACGCACAAACTCTTGGTTCTCGGGCAGTTGCTCCTTGGCGGTGTAGTGGGCGTCGATGTCGGCCGGCGTGTAGTCGTGGTAGTTCTCCTCGTGCACGATGGCAGCCAGGGGCAGACGGTCGGTGAGCGGCGGCTGCTCGTCGGGCCATCCGAGGGTGATGGTGGCCACGGGCATGACGAGGCGCGGCAGCTGCAGCGTGTCGATGATGAGCTGCGGCATGTAGACGGTGGTGCCCAGATAACAGAGTCCGAGACCGGCTTCCTCGGCCAGGTTACAGAAGGTCTGGCAGTAGAGCAGCGCATCGGTGGCGGCATTAATGAACGAGAGGAAATTGTCGTAGCCGGGGTCGGCGTGCCGGTTGTCGCACCATGTGGTGGTACGGCGGAAGTCGGCACAGAACGTCAGCACAACGGGAGCCTGGGTCACCATGGGCTGGTTGAAATGGGCGGGTGCCAGGCGCTGCTTCATCTCTTGCGAGCGGGTGACGACGACACTGTAGAGCTGCAGGTTGCCCATGGTCTGTGTGCGCATGGCGCTGGCTAACAGTTGGTTGAGCAGCTCGTTGGGAACTTCCCGGTTTTGGTATTTCCGGATGGTACGGCGTGTATGAATGGTTTTCATTTTTGGAATACTTTTTGGTTTGCAAAATTAGTAAACTTTTCCGTTTTGGGAAAGTTTTATGGAAAAAATATGCGTGAAGTATTTCATTTTGTCAAAGAAAGGTTGTAACTTTGTAGGCAAATTAAACAATCGTACAAATGGAATCGAAAAAAACATATTCTTACGATGAGGCTTATGCCGCGTCGCTTCAGTATTTTGGCGGTGATGAGCTGGCCGCCCGTGTGTGGGTGAACAAATATGCCATGAAAGATTCTTTCGGCAACATTTATGAGTGTTCACCCGCCGATATGCACTGGCGTATAGCCAACGAGATTGCCCGTATTGAGCAGAAATATCCCAACCCGCTGCCAGCACAGGCGATCTTCGATCTGCTCGACCATTTCAGGTATGTGGTGCCTGCCGGCAGTCCGATGACGGGCATTGGCAACGACCATCAGGTGGCATCGCTGTCGAACTGCTTTGTGATAGGTCTCGACGGCAATGCCGACTCGTATGGCGCCATCATGCGCATCGACGAGGAGCAGGTGCAGCTGATGAAGCGCCGCGGCGGTGTGGGCCACGACCTGAGCCACATTCGTCCGAAGGGATCGCCGGTGAACAACTCGGCACTGACCTCGACAGGCCTGGTGCCGTTCATGGAGCGTTATAGTAATAGTACGCGCGAGGTGGCGCAGGATGGCCGCCGTGGTGCGCTGATGCTGAGCGTGAGCATCAAGCATCCCGACTCGGAGGCGTTTATCGATGCCAAGATGACAGAGGGCAAGGTGACAGGTGCCAACGTGAGCGTGAAGATTGACGATGAGTTCATGCGTGCCGCCATAGAAGACCGGCCCTACATGCAGCAGTTCCCCATCGATGGCGAGAGCGGCGATGCAGAGGTGTTTGTGCAGAAGGAGATCTCGGCAAAGAAGCTGTGGGAGAAGATTGTGCACAACGCTTGGAAGAGTGCTGAGCCCGGTGTGCTGTTCTGGGACACCATTCTGCGTGAGAGTATTCCCGACTGCTATGCCGACCTGGGCTTCCGTACGGTGAGCACCAATCCCTGCGGCGAGATACCGCTCTGTCCCTACGACTCGTGTCGTCTGCTGAGCATCAACCTCTACTCGTATGTGGTGAACCCGTTTACGAAGGATGCTTACTTCGACTACGAACTGTTCCGCAAGCATGTGGCCATGGCTCAGCGCTTGATGGATGACATTGTGGACCTGGAGCTTGAGAAGATCGACCAGATCATGGAGAAGGTGAAGGGCGACCCGCAGAGCCAGGAGGTGAAAGGCGCAGAGTATCATCTGTGGGAGAAAATCAAGAAGAAGAGCAGCATGGGCCGCCGCACGGGCGTGGGCATCACGGCCGAGGGCGACATGATAGCAGCCATGGGACTGCGCTATGGAACACAGGAGGCTACCGACTTCTCGGTGAACGTGCATCGCACGCTGGCACTGGCAGCCTACCGCTCGTCGGTGACGATGGCCAAGGAGCG
>DEFO01000026.1:0-23201 GCA_002350805.1 Prevotella sp. UBA2850 | reverse complement strand
CTGGTGGCACGCTCACCTTATTATAAGGCTACGGCCAACGATGTCGACTGGCTGATGAAGGTGAAGATGCAGGGAGCCATCCAGAAGTGGGTGGACCACTCTATCAGCGTGACCGTGAACCTGCCGAACGATGTGGATGAGGCACTTGTAAACCGTCTGTACGTGGAGGCATGGAAGTCGGGATGTAAGGGCTGCACCATCTATCGCGACGGCAGCCGCTCGGGCGTGATGATCAGTGTGTCGAAGAAAGACAAGAAGAAGGAAAACAACGAGGGCAATGAGATGTCTACCTCTGTTGACAACCCACCGTGCAAGCAGCCTGAGGTGACCGAGGTGCGCCCGCAGGTGCTGGAGTGCGATGTGGTGCGTTTCCAGAATAATAAGGAAAAATGGGTGGCCTTTGTGGGTCTGCTGAATGGCTATCCCTACGAGATATTCACCGGTTTGCAGGACGACGAGGAAGGCATCTTGCTGCCTAAGTCGGTGACGAAAGGTAAGATCATCAAGCAAGTGAATCCTGATGGCACCAAGCGCTACGACTTCCAGTTTGAGAACAAACGTGGCTATAAGACAACCGTCGAGGGACTGAGCGAGAAGTTCAATCCTGAGTACTGGAACTATGCCAAGCTGATTTCGGGTGTGCTGCGCTATCGCATGCCTATCGCCCACGTCATCAAGCTGGTGAGCTCGCTGCAGCTGAAGAGCGAGAGTATCAACACCTGGAAGAACGGTGTGGAGCGCGCCCTCAAGAAATATGTTACCGACGGCACTGAGGCCAAGGGACAGAAATGTCCGGTGTGCGGCCATGAGACGCTGGTCTACCAGGAGGGATGCCTCATCTGTAAGAACTGTGGCGCCAGCCGGTGTGGATAATGCATAATTCATAATTCATAATGCATAATTCTTAATGCATAATGTATAATTCATAATTGGCAATTGACGGTTAAAAGTTCATATATCACATTGCGCAACTTGCGGTTTCATGCCCGACATGGCGTGATGGCGCAGGAACGCATCACGGGGGGCGACTTCGTGGTGACGGTACGCGTGGGTTACGACATCACGGCGGCGATGGCGAGCGACGCTGTGGATGACACCCTGAACTATGCTGAGCTCTACGAGCTGATCAAGCGCGAGATGATGCAACCCTCCAACCTGCTGGAGCATGTGGCCGGTAGGATAGGGGAGAGCATCTTCAGGGAGATGGCCGGAGTGACTTCGGTGGACATCGAACTCTGTAAGGTGAATCCGCCAATGGGAGCCGACTGCGACGGTGCGAGCGTGGAATTGCATCTGACAAGCGAAAAAACTGAGAAAACGGTTTGAGTTTTGTGGATTATTCATTAATTTTGCAGGCAAAATCATCATGATGGGCAAAAGAATCATTTTCATAGTAGTCATTTGGATGGCGTTGGCAACCCTTGCGATGGGTGCCAACAAGCGGTTTACGCTGGTGATAGATGCCGGTCACGGCGGCAAGGATGCCGGATGTGTGGGCGCTATCTCGAAGGAGAAAAACCTGACACTGAAAATGGCACTGGCCTTTGGAAAGTACATAGAGCGCAATTGTCCGGATGTGAAGGTGATTTATACGCGCAAGACCGATGTGTTTCTGGAGTTGTGGCAGCGAGCCGAGATAGCCAACAAGAACAAGGCCGACCTTTTCCTCTCTATTCACATCAACGCCTTGCCCGGAAAGAAGATCGGTCATGGTGTGCAGACCTACACGCTGGGCCGCGGCCGGGTGTCGGGCAGTAACAAAGGAATCTCTGAGAACCTGGATGTGGCCAAGCGCGAGAATGCCGTCATCGTGATGGAGAAAGACTATCAGCAGCACTATGCCGGCTTTGACCCCAACTCGCCGGAGAGCAGCATCATGTTTGAGTTCATTCAGGACACCTACCGTGAGCGGAGTGTTGAGCTGGCCAAACTGATGCAGCGATATGTCTGTGCGGCTACGGGCCGGCAGAACGGCGGCGCCCATCAGGACAATCTGGCGGTGCTCCGCCTGACGTCGATGCCAGGATGCCTGTTGGAGTTGGGCTTCATCTCTACGCCCGACGAGGAGCGGTTTATGAACTCAGCAGAGGCCCCTGATAAGTATACACGAGGCATCTACAACGCGTTTGTCGCCTATAAGAAGAAGTATTTCGGGGGGGCTGCCGTCCCTTTCGAGGAAACGACCGAGCAGAAAGTAAACATTCCGTCGGTCGTACCCGAGGAATACAAGGAAAAAGCGGAACAAAAGACAGCTCAGAAAAAGGCGGAAAGCAGACCGGCAACAGTAAAAACGGAAAAGCCAGCGGAACAGTCCAAGGAAGAACCGGCAGCAAAAGCGGAAACGGCAAAGGAGGAACCGTCAGCAGCGGAAAAAGCAAATCAACGGCAGGCGGAAAAGGGAAATGACGCTGCCGAGAGTGGCGTGCCCGTCTTCAAGGTGCAGATCCTGGCCAGCTCGCGCGTGCTGAAAGAAGGCAGTGCCCAGCTGAAGGGCCTGACTGGAGTGGACTCCTACCAGGAGGGCGGCATGTATAAGTATACGGTCGGTTCGTCGGCTAATTATAATGAGATTTATCAGTTGCGGAAAACCTTGTTGGAGAAATTCCCGGAGGCATTTATCATCGCTTTCAAGAATGGGGCCAAAATAGATGTCCGCGAGGGAATCAGAGAATACCGCGCCAATAAGAACAAGTAACCAAAAGGTAAGATTATGAAGGTTCCTAAAGAGATAAGAATAGCACTCGTAGCCATCGTGGCAATTGTCCTGTTGTATTTCGGAATGAATTTTCTGAAAGGCATGAGCCTGTTCTCCACCAACAACCGATACATCATTGCGTTTCAGGATGTGACGGGCCTTGCCGCCTCCAGTCCTATCTATTCAAATGGCTATCGGGTAGGTGTGGTCAAGAAGGTCAACTACGATTATAAGAATCCCGAGGCTGATGTGCAGGTGGAGGTAGACATCGACCCTCAGCTGCAATTGCCGAAAGGCAGCTCGGCAGAGATCGTGAGCGACATGCTGGGCAATGTGCAGGTGAACCTGCTCGTGAAGAGCGATGGCACGGGCATGCTGAAGCCTGGTGATGTGATTCCCGGAAACACCAATAGCGGTGCCTTGGGACAGCTAAAAGACATGATTCCTGCCATCGAGAAGATACTGCCGAAGCTCGACTCTATCATGGGCAGTCTGAACGGACTGCTGGCCGACCCGGCTATTGCCCAGTCGCTGCATCATGTGGAGGCAGTATCGGGTAACCTGATTACGACCTCCAACGAGTTGAATGCCTTGATGGCACGTCTGAACAAGCAGATGCCCGGCATCGTGTCGAAGATGGACGGGGTGCTCGACAATGCCACACAACTCACTGGCAAACTGAATGGCCTGGACGTGGAAACAACCATGGCCCGGGTGAACTCTACACTGGAGAATGTGAAGCAGCTCACGGCACAACTGAACAGCAACCAGGGGTCGCTCGGGTTGCTGATGCGTGACCCGCAATTGTATAATAATTTGAATACAACCATGCGTGATGTCGATTCGCTTTTGGTCAACTTGAAAGCACATCCGAAGCGCTATGTGCATTTCTCGGTTTTCGGAAAGAAGGATAAATAAACGATTGAATAATTTATGGCTGATGAGGCCTAAATTA
This sequence comes from Prevotella sp. UBA2850, assembly GCA_002350805.1. Lineage (GTDB taxonomy): Bacteria > Bacteroidota > Bacteroidia > Bacteroidales > Bacteroidaceae > Prevotella. Next base: position 19,551 of record DEFO01000026.1, on the reverse strand, counting down.
TATTTTGTCTAAATTAAACATTGGTTGCAGTCTACTAGAGCAGAATGCCGTAAAATGCTTGTATACGCAAGTTTTAGGCATGTCTGCTCTACTTGAATGAAAAATCTACGACAAAAGGTGTGATGCGTGTAAAGTTCGAAATATCAGCAACTTCTAAATTTGCAAATACGGGAAATCATATTCTTTTATGCCGTATTTCATAAAGTCCCTTTCTATAGCACTTTACACGTAAATGTTTAAAAAATAATAAATATGACGATTTGCATTTTTCAGAAAAGTTTCCGAAATTTGCAAACGAATACAAAAACCTATGAGCTTTCCCGACAAAAGCTTATTAAATTAAAATAATTAAGGTAGATGAATAATAATCCTGGTGCACTCTGGGAGCAGAGCCTCTCGCTCATAAAAGGCAATGTGACAGAGCAGCAGTTCAACACATGGTTCAAGCCCATCGTCTTCGAGTCCTTCAACGAAGAGACGCTGACGTTGCTGGTGCAGGTTCCAAGCCCGTTTGTATACGAGTACTTGGAAGAGAACTTTGTTGACCTGCTTCGCAAGGTGCTTTCATATACCTTTGGAAATGGTGTCAGGCTGACTTATCGCATCGTGACCGACAAGTCTAACAACCTGACGCAAGACATTCAGGCCGAGCCCACGGCACAGATTGATCGTCAGCAGCCCAGGACACGCGCCAATCAGTCGCCCACCGTGCTTGATGCTGCCAAACCCCAGCCCATCGACTCGCAGTTGAATCCGCATCTCACCTTCTCTAATTTTATCGAGGGTGACAGCAATAAGCTGCCTCGCAGCGTGGGGTTGTCGATAGCCGAGCATCCCAGCAAGACCTCTTTCAACCCGATGTTCATCTTCGGACCGTCGGGATGTGGAAAGACCCACCTCATCAATGCTATCGGCGTACGTACCAAGGAGTTGTATCCCGATAAGCGTGTGCTCTATGTCAGTGCGCGCCTGTTCCAGGTGCAGTATACCAGTGCGGTGTTGCATAATACCACCAACGACTTCATCAATTTCTATCAGACCATCGATGTGCTGATAGTCGATGATATTCAGGAGTGGATGACTGCTGAGAAGACTCAGCTGGCGTTCTTCCACATCTTCAATCACCTTTTCAAGAACGGTAAGCGCATTATTCTGGCAAGCGACCGTCCGCCGGTAGACCTGAAGGGAATGCCCGACCGCCTGCTCACCCGCTTTTCGTGCGGTTTGATTGCCGAGTTGGAGAAACCCAATGTGCAGTTGTGCGTTGATATCCTTGAGAGCAAGATCAAGCGTGATGGCTTGAAGATTCCCTCTGATGTGATTCGGTTTATCGCAGAGACCGCCAATGGCAGTGTGCGCGACTTGGAGGGTGTGGTGAACTCGCTGATGGCCTATTCGGTGGTCTACAACTGCAATATCGATATGCGGCTGGCCGAGCGCGTCATCAAGCGTGCCGTGAAGATTGACGACCATCCGCTGACCATCGACGATATTCTCGATACGGTGTGCAACCATTTCAAGGTCTCCTCTGCAGCCGTTGCCGGCCGCAGCCGTAAGCGCGAGTATGTGGAGCCCCGTCAGGTGTCGATGTATCTTGCACAGAAATACACCAAGATGCCTTCTTCGCGTATTGGCAAGCTCATTGGCGGCCGCGACCACTCTACGGTGATTCACAGTTGTAATCAGGTGGAGGAGCGCTTGAAAATCGACATGCGTTTCCACGACGAGGTGGCCAGCATCGAAAATTCCTTTAAGCTGAAGAAATAAGTGCAGCGCTTATTCATCATTCTCTGTTTATTCGTTTCCAGCATCTTCGCTGCCCAGCGTGCGGCGGCTGGTGATGGTCGTATCGCTCAGCTTTGTGAGGGTGACCTGTTGTTTTGTCTTTCGGCTGAAGGAAACAATATTACGCAAGTCACGCAAGGCCTTGACGGGGCGCGAATCGACCATGTGGGCATCGTCCACAAGCAAAATGACTCTGTCTATGTGCTCGAAGCCATTCACCATGGTGTGGTGCTGACACCTATCGACAGTTTCCTTCTTCGTCGCGACTCTCTCGTTTGGGCAGCCCGTCTGCGCGACACCACCCATGTGAGCCTGTCGGTGCAGCGCGCCATGAACTATCTCGGCCGCCCATACGATTTCCTCTTTATGCCCGACGACAACGAATTGTATTGTAGCGAACTGGTTCAGAAGACCTATCTGCGTGCCGACGGCACATTCATCTTTCCACCTATCCCCATGTCTTTCCACGACTCGTCGGGCCAAGTGACCCAGTATTGGAAAGACTATTATGCGCGGCACGATATGCAGGTGCCCGAAGGAGAGCCAGGCAGTAATCCAGGAAATCTCTCGCGCAGTCCACAGCTCATCATCCTCTTCCGCTTTTATGAGTCACGGTGAAGGAGGGAGAACTGATGATGGATGGAGGCAAACAAATAAAGTAGTCCAGAAAGCTCTTGTTTCCTGGACTACTTGCTTTAATGGAAAGGTAGGCCTGAAGTGTTGATGTCCCCACGGATAATCCATGTGGGGATATATTGTTAGAAAGGTAAGTGTATGCTTGCTCCGGCCATGAACCAAATGCCGGGTTGTGGTATGTGGCCGAAGTCGACGTATGTCTTGTCGAACAGGTTGTTGGCCTCTACATACAAATTGTATTTCTCTGCATTCCAGCTGAGCCGGGCGTCAACCACTCCGTAGGGCTTATAGTCCTGCACGTTGCCCTCGGCATTGGTATAGGTGCCTGTACGGTCTTGAAACCGGTAATGAATGCCCATGTCGAGGCAGTTCCAGATGTGCATCTGCAGGTTGCAGGTAAGCTTGTGTCGCAGGTATTCCAGCGCATACTGGCTCTGAATGCCATGTTCCTCAACTTTGTTCTGGTCGATGTAACAGTAGGCGATGTTGAGCTTGCGCAGCATGTTTTGCGACGGCAGCATCTCGCTGAGGTTGAAGTCAAGAGCTGTCTCAATGCCTGTGGCATTCACCTTGGTGAAGTTCACCGACTCCCATGGAGCGTCGGCGTCGCTGGTACGACGAATCCAGTCGATGAGGTTCTTGCAGTGGTTGTGGTAGATGCTCAAGGAGCCTTCCACGGTTCTGGAGGCGTACTTGATGCCGCCCTCGACGGCCTCCAGCTCCTCAGGTTTCAGGTGCTTGTCGGCCTTGTGTCCGCCTACCGAGTAGTAGAGCTCGGTGGCCGATGGCATGCGCAGCGAGGTGTTGTAGGAAGCATAGATTTTCCAGTAGTCGCCGATGCGGTAGCTGGCGTCGATGCCCGGGTATACCCGCATGTTCATCTCGTTCCAGGAGTTTTTCACAGCCACGATGCCTGCCGAGAGCGTGAACCGCTTGAGCAGGATGTTGTGTTCCAGTACAAAGCTGATGTTCGTGCGGTTCAGACCGTGGTCGTAATCGCGGTCGGTGCCGTGAATATGATGGGGCTTCGACAATGGCTCGCCCAGGTTCCCGCTGACCAGATCCTCGTTGCGCAGTTCTGCACCGAGGGCCGTGCGCCCCAGAGCCCAGTCGAAATAGCTGTTCAGGTTGACACCGTAAACATCTGTCCGGTGGTAATTGAAGGGATAGATGTCGGGCGCGTCACGGAACAACTCAAAGCGGTCGGTGGTGTGGTTCCAATAGATAGATGGCCGCAGGTGGAAGCGCCCCTGTTTGTTTTCTGCCTGGATGGCGGTGTAGGTTTTCATTGTGTGCTCATACTGGTCGTCCCATTTGGCACCATAGAAGGTGTTCGAGCCGAATCCGCGGGTGCTGAGGCCGGCATGCCAGCTGACGTTGAACTGCCCGTCATCGTAACTGCCCTGATAGAAAGCTTTTCCACCGCTGTAGTCGGCATTCAGACCGCCGGCTTTGTTGCGGCTGTAGCCATCGCTGCGTGTGAGGTTGGCGGACAGGCTGTGGCTGGTTTTCCCTTGAAGGGCCACCCGTGCTCCGGTGTTGAGATAGCCGTATGAACCACCGTCGAGATGAGCGTCAAGACCACTCTCAGCGTCTTTCTTGGTCACAATGTTGATGGCCCCTACCAGCGACGATGTACCATAGACGCGTCCGGCAGGACCTTCGAGCACCTCAATGCGCTCAATGTCAGAAATGTCGAGTGGGAAGTCGAAGGCATTATGCCCTGTTTGCGGGTCGCAGATGTTAATGCCGTTGAGCAGGATAGTGATTTGCTCATAGTTGCCGCCTCTGATACTGACGTCGGTTTGCGCTCCAATCGGTCCACGCTGGCGGACGTCTACGCCTACGGCATATTTCAGCAAATCGTTAATACTTTGTACCGGTGCCGCCTGAATGTCGGCCCGCTCCAGCACAGTGACCATTCTCGCTTGCTGACCTCTGGTCAGCGGCGCACGCGAGCCGGTCACGTTGACCTCCTCGAGTCTCACTTCGCGGCTTGTCTTGGTGGTGTCGGGCTTGATGGGTTCAACGCTGATGCCGTCGGCCTTGGCATAGGTCAAGGTGGCCACGCTCAGCGTCCCAATGAGCACTTCACGACCCAGACAAGCAAAGAGTGAGTAGCCTTTGCGTCCAAACTGCTTGAACGTCATTGGCGTGCGCTTGTTGAAAATCGTTTTTTGCATGTTGTCTTTTCAGTGTTTTTTCAGGTCTGTCCTTTTAAAACGGCTGCAAAGATAATCATTTTCTTTGATTCACACAAAAAAGAAGCGCCGTATTTCACAATACAGCGCCGAGACTTTAATTAAACTAAATTAACTTTATGAAAAACTACTCTCACGAGCAGAGGGGTTGTTTATGCTTAAAAATGAAATTAGAATTTTAAGCGGTTACAAAGATAATGAAATAATTGTGAAAATAACAATCTTTGTAATCGTCTTACCTGAAAATTGTGCAATTTTAACACTTCTTTTCAATAATAAATACGGAATCCCTTATTTTATAAACGATTCTTTCATCATCTTCTTCCATTTAAAGTAGCCCATAACGGCAATCACAACATACAGCCCGTAGAGACTGGCCTTGAAGGGTATGTCCTTGTAGAAGTACAAGACGCATGTCACCACGTCGACCACAATCCAGATGAGCCATTGCTCCAAGTATTTTCGTGCCAGTGCCCAGATGCCCACGAAACTCAAAGCTGTGGTGAACGAGTCGGCTACAGGCACGCGTGAGTCGGTGCAGTAGGCGAGGAACATATAGAGTGCAGCCCAAATCGCAAGGGTGGCAAAGCCCCAGATGACAGCTAACCGCTTGGGGAAATGAGTGATGGGCTTCTGGCTGGAAGAGGGAGGGTTCTGAGTGTTCTGGGTATTCTGAGAATTCTGAGTGTTCTGAGTATTCCGATTATTCTGATTATTCTGATAATTCCGATTACTCTGATTATTCCGATTATCCTTCTCACTATTCTCGTTCTGGTGGCTTTGATGTGGCCTGATCCAATTGATAAACCCATAAACGGTCATGGCCAGATAGTAGAACTCCATGCCGCAGTCGGCATAGAGTCCTTTCTGGTAGTAGAGTACGATGCCCAGGCTCTGCATGGCAAACCCTACCGCCCACAGCCAGATGCTGGCCTTATATTCCAGCAGGATGTAGGCCAGTCCCAGCACGGTGGTGAGCATGTCGAGCCAATGGGCAGCGAGAAATTCTGTCATAACGTTCTGTCTTCTGTCTTTAAGTTGCTTTAGTTTTCGTCAAAATCTCAGCGTGAGACTGCCCATGACGGTAGTTCCGGCCATGGGGATGAAGCCAATCTGATAGTAGCGGTTGTCGGGCGTATGGCCGTAGCTCTCGGCGATGGCCGAATAGACCCAGCCGCTGGCGGCATAACGGCGGTTGAACACATTGCTGATGTTCAGGCCAACGATAGCTTCCTTGATGGCTTTCTTAGGTTTGAGGGTGTAGCTCAGGTTGATGTTCGAAGTGCTGTAGCAAGGCAGCGAGCGGTCGGCATTCTCGGTGTTGTCGAGATACTGGCGACTGACGTAGTTGGTGTGCCACACAGCCTGCAGTCCTTTATAGTGGAAATTCACAAAACCATTCAGAATCGCCGATGGCGAGAAGGCCAGTGTCGAGTTGTCATAGTGCAGCTGGCGCAGCTCGTCGCCGTTGCCATCGATATGATAGTTCTCGATAGCATACTGGCGAGCAGCCACATCGTCTTTATAATCCCAGTCGTCCCAGTCTTCCACAAACTCGTCGAAGTCCTTGATTTTGTTCTTGCTCAGGGCGGCATTACCCTCCAGCGTGAGCCAAGGCGTAACGTTCCATCCAGCCTGCAGTTCCACACCCATGCGGTAAGAGTCCTTCACGTTGGTGGTGAGCTTTTCGCCAATGTCGCTCAGCGCACCCGTCTGCACAAACTGGTCGACGTAGTCCATGTAGTAGAAGTTAGCCCCCACATGCCAGTTGTCGCCCGTAAACTGGTAGCCCAGCTCGTAGTCAATCAGCTGTTCAGCCTTGGGTGCCGGATAGTTGGCATTGTCGGTGAAGTTGTTGCGCTCGGGCTCGCGGTGGCTCATGGCCAGCGAACCGTAGAAGCGGTGGCCGTTCTGATTGAAGCTGAAACCAGCCTTGGGATTGAAGAAGTCGTACTTCTTGTCGATATCGAGCCAGTGCTTGAGGTAGAGCCCCGTCTCTTTGTTTTCAATAAACTTATCGTTGTAGCCGTCGGTCTTATAGCCCACGTGGCGGTACTGCATGTCGGCAAACACGCTCCATGCCGGCGTGATGGCATAGGCAGCCTTTACGTAGGCGTTGCCATCGAGCTTTTTCGCATCCGAGTCGTAATACTGGTAGTCGCCATTCTTCATGAGCAGACTTCTCAGCTTGTCGTCAGAGAGGTAGGTCACATATCCGAAGTGGTTGCCCTCGAAGTTCTGCAGGCTCAGTCCGCCGATGATGTCCCACTCGTCGTCTTTATAGTTGATGCTCCACACCAGTCCGTAGGCATCCTGCTTCAGCCCCTTCTTGCGCACCCAGTCGGTACGTTTCACGCCGTCGACAGCATCATAGCCAAACTCAGCGTTGGGCAGTCCCAGTTTCTTGATTTTGTTCTGGGGGCGGAACTCTTTATAGTAGCCGTAGCCATGCGTGTAGTGTAGCGATGCCGATGTGTTCCATCGGTCGCTGATGGTCCAGGCAGCAGAGAGGATGTTGTGGTTCTGCCAGAAGTTGTCGGTGGTCTTCGGCCAGTACGAGCCGTCGCTCATCGTGTAACGCTCGGTCAGGTAGTTACCGTTGGCGTCACGTGCAAAGTTACCGTCGGCATCGTAGGTCAGCTGCTCGTAGAGCGAGTTGTAGCGGCCCAGTCCCACCTCGTAGAGGTCTTTATAAGTCTTGATGCCGGTATTGGCGCCATAGGTGCCGTCCATCAGCGAGAGATCGTCGTTGCCGGCAGTCACACCGTTCCACGCCTGTCCGGTCTTCTCGAAGTTACCGATGTTTTTGTAGCGCAGCTGGAAGTTGTCGCCCATCCACGTCAGTCCACCATAGTACGAGCCCGAGCGGCCGCTGGTGCCGTGGATAAACCCGTCGGTATTGGTTTCGTGATAGGCTCCGTCGAAGATGAGGTGGTTCCACAACAAACCCGTAGAGAATTTCGCACCCACATTAAATGTGTTGAACGAACCGTAGCTTGCCGACAGTTCCAGACCGGGTGTCTGCTGCGGAATGGCCGACGAGAGGGCCACCGTACCACCGAAGGCACCGTCGCCATTGGTCGACGAGCCCACACCGCGCTGAATCTGCACCGAGCCCAACAGCGAACCATACGAGTTCATGTTAGCCCAGAACACGCACTGGTCTTCAGGCGAGTTGAGGGGCACACCGTCGAGTGTCACGTTGATGCGCGAGTCGCCTGCACCACGGATGCGCATATAGGTGGTTCCTGTGCCCAGTCCGTTCTCGCTCCATGCCAGCACGCCCGGTGTCTGCGAGAAGAGGAACGGCAGTTCCTTACCCGTCTTTGAGAATTCGCCCAGCTCTGTCTTCTTGATGTTCGCCACAGCAAAGGGTGCGTTCTTTTGGGCGCGCACGCCCTTCACCACCACTTCCTGCAGCTGTTCCATGCGCAACGAGTCTTCTGTCGTCTGTGCATACACGTTTGCGTGTCCTGCTGCCACGAGCAGCATTGCAAACAGAATAGTTTTCTTCATTTTGCTATAATACCTTATTATAAATAAATAATAAAGGGGGAGAGGTTGTCAGAATCCCTACGCCGGCATGATCCGGATCAGGTCAGAGGGTATAATCTCAGCCCGAACCATCGGGCACCCCTTAGCCTACATTTTGTAAGCCGGTGCAAAGTTACGATTAAGTGAGCAAAAAACCAAAAACTTTTTGAGTTTTTTCGAACGTGAGTAAGTTCGGCATAGCCAGAGTTACGAAAAATCGAGCGCAGAACAAAAGAAACTCCTTTATTTTTTTGCTGGGATGGAGAATGTTATGTGGAGTTACGATGAGATGAGCAAAAAAATGACGTACTCATCACGAGCACGTCATTCTGTCAAGTCAAAAAAGTACTATTTATTAGAGAGAGGTTATCATTACTTTTCTCCTGAAGTAGTATTTTTGTTTTTCAGAGCTCCGTTGTATTCCGTCTCACGCTCAGGAATAATCCATGTCCACTGGTTAGCATCCTGCGGGCCAAGGGTGATGGCGTAGGCTTTCATCCAGCTGCCACCTTCGGCTCTTGACTTACGCTTCAGCGTGATACCCCAGCGCTTGCAGTCGTACCAGTCGAATCCCTCGCCCCAGAGGTCAAAGCGGCGATAGAGTTTGATTTCGTCCAACAGACTCTCGCCTGTCTTTGTCGACTTGGTGTACGACGGGTCACGCAGCTTGTTGGCATCGTAGATGAGCTGCTGTGCCTCGGCAATCTTGTTGAGATGATAGTCGGCCTCTGCCTCGATGTAGTACATCTCGGCTGCACGGATGAGCGGGAACGGGCCTCCGTTGGCATACTGAATGAGGAACTTGAAATGTTGGTATGCGAACACATAACTGTCGGCATCCATCCTGGCTTTATAGTCTGCTTTAGCACGTTTGTACAGTGCCGATTTCGACGGTGCTGTTCCGTTATCGCTACAAGCACTGAGTTCTTCTGCTGAAGGAATGAGGAACAGATTGCGGCGCATGTCAGTCTCGGGAATCTGGTCGATGAGTTCTTTGCTGATGGCCAGCGGGTAGCGTCGGCACTGGCCGGTAGCAGCATTTGAAGCCTGATAAGCATGGAAGGCATAGAAATAGATGGTCTGGTCGATGGCCTCGTAGACTCCCCATATCCACTCTTTGTTAGCAGTGTGGAAGCCGTCGTTGTATTCGTTGTTGCTCATGATAGAATACTTCGCCTTGGCAAGCGCTGCATACTTGGCAGCATTGGCCCAGTCCTCGCGTGTGAGAGCGGCACGTGCGTAAACAGCATACGCCACATCGATGTTCGGCTTGTAATACTCGTCGCTGCCACGGTCCTGTCCGCTCTTCTGGTAGAGGCTGATGGCCTCGTCGAGATCGGCATAGATCTGCTCGTAGGTCTCTGCCAGCGTTGCCAGTCCCTGGTCGCCCACCGACTGGTCCACACGGAGCACGATACCATCGCAGTTACCTTTCTCGTCGCTCCAGCGGTGACAATAGATCTGCGACAACATGAAGAAGGCATAGGCTCTGAAGGTCAGCGCCTGGGCCTTGACGAAAGCCTTGTCTGCCTCGTCGCCTGTGGCATTGTCGATGTTACAGATGATGCTGTTGGCATTGGCTATCTGCTTGTAATAGTAATACCATGCAAAATAGTTATAGATAGACGTCTTGTTCAGATGAATGGTCTGGTTGATGGCATCAAGTCGAGTGGTATAGTTGCATTTCTGACAGTCCTGTCCGGGATAGTTGCCATAGAATGTCTTAATAGCGCCTTCGCCATTGAATCCCTGTGTGCTGCAATACTGCGTGGTCATAGCCCTGCACATACCATTGATGATGAGCGAGGCATTCTTAGCCGACTCCACCATGACCGATGTGCTTTCGTAGTTCTCTGGTGAAGTCTCCAGATAATCGCTGTCACAAGCTGTCAGGCCGAAAACGGCAGCAGCCAGTAAAATGATATATTTTTTCATAGTTGTATGCTTTATATTGATGTTTATATTAGAACTTCACATTCAGTCCGATAGAGAACACGCGTGGTGTGACGAGGTAGTTGCTCTGCGTACCTGCGTATGACATCTGGGGAACCATACCCTGTAGTGAGGTCTTCGTGAAGAGGTTCTCACACGATACGGAGAGTCCGACAGCGTCTAAGTCCAGCTTGTGCACCCAACTCTTGGGCAACTGATAGCTCAGCGTGATGTTTTTCAGGATGAGATAGCTGGCACTGGTGAGGAAACGCGACGAGGTGGCGTTGAGTGATGCGGTCACGTCGCTGTTGATGGCAGCACCATGGTTGAGTTGTGGAATGCCGTCGGGGTTGATGACATTTTCCTCAGTGCGCTGCTCATAGGTCCACGACTTCAACACGTCCTTGTGCATAGCTGTGGGGTTGGCACTAGCCGACATGAGCGAAGCATAGTTGGTGTCGATAACCTTACCGCCCAGCGAATAAGTGAACAGTGTGTATAGGCTCAACGATTTCCACGAAGCTGTCAGACCGAAACTGCCGTATGCCTTTGGCATGGCCGATCCGTGCCATTCCTTCTTGGCATAGGTGGTGGTGTAAGTGTAAGCCTGTCCGTCAATAACCTCCACAGCAGCCAGTTTCTTTGCACCCGTAATCGCAGAGCCATTCTCTGCATCACCATAGACATTACCCTCGGCGTCCTCGAAGTAATAATCCTCGTCGTTGAACTTATAGAGTGAGAGTCCGTTTCGCTGGTTGATACCTACCCATGTGTACATCCAGTAAGAGTAGCGGTCTCTGCCTTCTACAATCTTCTTTGTTCCGTCGATGATACCGTCTTTGTTCTCTTCTGGCATCTTGATGACCTTGTTCTTCAGCCATGTGATGCTGGCATTGAGGTTGACGCGCCAGTCGCGATTCTTGAACACGTCTACGTCGGTCGAGAACTCGATACCTCTGTTAGAGATGGTACCAATGTTCTTGGTGATGACCGACTCTGCCGGGTTAGTCGATGTGGCACCTGCCGAGAGTGGCTGGTTCACGTCGAAGAGCAGGTCTTTGTTGCGCTTGTCGAAGTACTCCAGGCTGAAGTTCCAGCGCTTGAACAGACGGGCGTCGATGCCAATACCCCACGACTGTCCGGTCTCCCACTGCAGTTCCTCATTCGGCAGCTGGTAGATCCAGTAACCACCCTTGTTGGCATTCTGTGTGGCATAGTAGAGCGACCAGTAGGCATAGTAGCCCGAACCGGCATCGTTACCTACCTCACCATAGTCGGCACGCAGCTTCAGATAGTCCACCCAGTCGTACTTCTTCATGAACTCCTCATTGGAGATGACCCAGTTGGCACCAGCCGACCAGAAGTTACCCCAGCGAGAACTCTTGTGGAAGCGTGAAGAACCGTCGCGACGGAAGCTGACCTCAGCATTGTAGCGGTTGTCGTAGCCATAGCGCACACGACCCAGGTACGACTCTGTGCGGTAGTTGTTGCCATAGTCGTAGAGGTTGCTGATTTCAGTATAGTTACGCAGGGTCGTCTTCCCAGAGAATACCTCGTTGGTCTTATAACCGTACATGTAGTTATAGTTATAATAGTAGTTCTCGTGGCCAAGCAAAGCGTCAATCGAGTGAATACCATATTCATGGTTCCAGTGCAGCTGCTGTTGGAAGTTGTAGTTCTTGTATTGATATTCCTCGCGCTTGGCACGACCGTTTGATCCTTTTCCGTCACCGACTAACGAGTTGTCGAACGATCGCTCTACAGTAGACCGAAGGTTCAGATTGCCTTTGAACGATAAGGTGAAGTTGTAGGGCAGGATGAAGTCCACGTATGCGATACCATTCATGGTGTTGCGCACGGTCTTGTCGATGTTGGCAAGATTCTCCCAAATAACGTGGCGGTCGGTATTCCATTTTCTGTTGATGATCTCATCGCCGTTACTGTCTTTATAAGAACCGCCGTCCCACTGCTTATTGCCATTGCCATCGAGCAGGTATTCGCCTGTAGTGGCATCGTGCAGGTGAACGGGATAGATGGGAGCGATGTAACGGCAGAAATAGAACGGGTTGGCAATCGTGCTGGTTCCCGTACTATAGGATGTGTGGTGATTCTGATGGGTAACTGCAATGTTCAGACCTGTCTTAAACCACTTCTTCGGTTGAAGATTGGCAGATACACGTGCCGACAGGCGGTCGAAACCAGAACTCTCCATATATCCATTCTCGTCGAGATAACCTAATGAAACCAGGTAATCGGCCTTATCGTTGGCACCATTAACACTGATGTTGTACTCCTGACGATGGCCAGAGACGATGGCCTGGTCGAACCAGTTCAGGTCATCCTTATATCCGTTCAGGATGTCCGTACCGGATACAATCTTTCCGTTGCTATCGAGTATGCTCTCATAAGGCTTGTTGAAGATGTTGAGCAGCATGTGGTCGGCAAGCGACTTGGTGGCTGTTTCCTTGGCCTCTTCGTCGGAGACGCCACGAATCAGTTCATAGTTTCTCAGGTTCTGCCACTCCATCTCCACCGACTCGAAGGCGTTGATGGTGGCATACTCCTTGATACCTCGGTTGTAAGTACCTTGCTTGATGTCGAGGCTGACGTTCATCTTGCCGTGTTTTCCCTTCTTTGTGGTAATCAGAATCACACCGTTAGAGGCACGGTTTCCGTAAAGAGCTGCCGAGGCGGCGTCTTTCAGCACGGACATCGACTCGATGTCGGCAGGGTTCAGGTCGGAAATGTTGCCACCGAAGGGCACGCCGTCGAGGATGTACAACGGACTGGAATCACCGTTGACGGTTCCCACACCGCGAATGCGGATGCTGGGGTCCTCACCGGGCTGACCGTAAGTGCTGTTCACCTGCACACCCGTCACAGTTCCCTCCAAGGCAGAGGCAACGCTCGAGGTGGGGCGCATCTCAATAGCCTCGCTCTTCACTTCCTGGATAGAGCCAGTCAGCGTGGTTTTCTTCTGTGTGCCATAAGCCACCACAATCACCTCGTCGAGGTCGTTGGGATTGTCTTGCATACGTATGAGCATGTTGGGCTTGGCTACCTCCTCGTGGGGAACCATTCCGATGTACGTGAAACGCAGCACGGAATTGCGGTTGGGGACGGTAAGCGTAAAATTACCTCCCCCGTCGGTTACTGTACCGATTTTGTTGTCGCCTTTCAATTGTACGGTAGCACCCATAATGGGCTCGCCGTCGTCAAAAGCGACCACCTTACCGGTTACTTTCATCTGGGCCATTGCCATTCCAACAAATAGGAACAAACTGGCGAAAATAAAACATACCCTTTTCTTCATAATCTCTCTGTTTTAAAATTTATTGTTTAAGTTAGATGGATATTTCTTTCAACCCAATATTAGTAAGTCCAGCATGCATAGCTCAGCAATGAGAGTTATGAAGTATTTGTAGTTGATGTGCAAATATAGGTAATATTCTTAACAAATGCAAGCATAAAATTATAAAAAATTCATTTATTATACTTTTTTTAACTATTATTACTTGCAACTGTTTTCCGTGAATGGTTTTCACATCATCAAAAGAAGGAGCATCATTTTTACGGTTTGCGTAGTTTTTCGTACGAATTGTCGTTTTTCTTCATTAGTTTCATTACCTTTGCAAAGAAATTAGTTTGTCACAAGTAAAAAATTCATTCTGCCATGAATCAGAAAAAATACGGTCATTTTGACGACGCACGCCGCGAGTATGTGATTACCGATCCGCAGACTCCGTGGCCTTGGATCAACTATCTGGGCAACGAGGATTTCTTCTCGCTGATCTCTAATACGGCCGGCGGCTATTCGTTCTATAAAGACGCTAAGTTCCGCCGCATCACCCGCTATCGCTACAATAATGTGCCGATGGACAATGGCGGCAGATACTTTTATATAGTTGAGAACGGAGAGTTGAGAGCTGAGAGGTATGATATGCCTCAGGGCTTGAGCACAAGCCATAGTGAAGCTTCTCAAGCAGAAAAAGCAAATCATACCTCTCCGTTCTCAGTTCTCAGTTCTCAGCTCCCAGAAACCTCTCAGCTCATCTGGTCTCCCGGTTGGAAGCCATGCAAGACGCCGCTCGACTTCTATGAGTGCCGCCATGGCATGGGCTACACGCGCATCACGGGACGGAAGAACGATGTAGAGGCATCGGTGTTGTTCTTCGTTCCGCTCAAGACATGGGCCGAGGTGCAGAAGCTCACCCTGAAGAACTTGAGTGGTGAGGTGAAGCATCTGAAGCTGTTCTCGTTGGAGGAGTGGTGCTTGTGGAATGCCGCTACCGACATGGAGAACTTCCAGCGCAACTTCTCGACCGGCGAGGTGGAGATAGAGGGCTCTACCATCTACCATAAGACCGAATACCGGGAGCGCCGCAACCACTATGCCTTCTATCATGTGAACGCCGAGATACAGGGCTTCGATACCGACCGCGAGTCGTTTGTGGGCTTGTACAACGGCTTCGATGCCCCGCAAGCCGTCGTCGAAGGCCGTCCGCGCAATAGCCATGCCCACGGCTGGAGTCCCATCGCCTCGCATTATATAGAGGTGGAATTGCAACCGGGCGAGCAGAAAGACCTGATCTTCGTGCTGGGATATGTCGAGAACGAGCCCGACAAGAAGTTCTCGGCCCCGCAGGTCATCAATAAGGAAAAGGCCCATGCCACGATAGAGCGGCTGGACACCACCGAGAAGGTCGATGCGGCCTTTGCCGAGTTGCAAGACTATTGGAACCGCCTGTTGAGCATCTATAGCGTGCGGACGGGCAACGAGAAACTCGACCGGATGGTGAACATCTGGAACCAGTATCAATGTATGGTCACCTTCAACTTCTCGCGCTCGGCCTCTTTCTTCGAGAGTGGCATCGGACGAGGCATGGGATTCCGCGACTCCAACCAGGACTTGGTGGGCTTTGTCCATCAGATACCGAGCCGTGCGCGCCAGCGTATCATCGACATAGCCTCCACGCAATTCCCCGACGGTGGCTGCTACCATCAGTATCAGCCGCTCACCAAACGAGGCAACAACGACATCGGCGGAGGGTTCAACGACGATCCCTGCTGGCTGATCTTCGGTACGGTGGCCTATCTGAAGGAGACGGGCGACTTCTCGATACTCGACGAGATGGTGCCCTTCGACAACCAGCCGGGCACGGAGGTAACACTATTTGAGCACTTGCGGGTGTCGATGAACCATGTCATCGACCATCTCGGGCCCCATCGTCTGCCGCTCATCGGGCGTGCCGACTGGAACGATTGCCTGAACCTCAACTGCTTCTCGTGGGACCCGAACGAGAGTTTCCAGACGACCGAGAACAAGAGCGAGGGCTCGAAGGCTGAGTCGTTGATGATTGCCGGACTCTTTGTCGTCACGGGCAAGGAATACATCGCTCTTTGCAAGAAACTTGCCGAAAACACCTCGTCACCAGCGTTCTCCGACGAGGCCGCCCGCATGCAACAGGCTGTCGACGAGATGACAGAGGCCGTGAAGCGCCATGGCTGGGACGGCGAGTGGTATCTGCGGGCCTACGATTATTTCGGTCGTAAGATAGGGTCGAACGAATGTGAGGAAGGCAAGATATTCATCGAGAGCCAGGGCTGGTGCACCATGGCCGAGATAGGTGCCAAGGAGGGTATGGTGGCCAAGAGCCTCGATGCCTGCAAGAAATACCTGGAGTGCGAGCATGGCATGGTGCTCAACCATCCGGCATACTCGAAATACCTCTACGAGTACGGCGAGATTTCCAGCTATCCCGAGGGTTACAAGGAGAATGCCGGTATCTTCTGCCACAACAATCCGTGGGTGATCATCGGCGAGACGATGGCCGGCCGTGGCGACGATGCGTGGACGCATTACACGAAGATTCTGCCGTCGTATGTCGAGGAGAAATACCAGACGCTACACAAGGTGGAGCCCTACGTCAATTGCCAGATGGTGGCCGGCAAGGATGCCGCCCGCCCCGGTGAGGGTAAGAACTCGTGGCTGACGGGCACGGCCGCCTGGATGTGGCTCACCGTCTCGCAATACATACTTGGCATCAAACCCCAATACGACGGTTTGCTGATCGACCCCTGTCTGCCCGCGACGGCCACGGGCTATACCGTCTGCCGCAAGTTCCGCCATGCCGAATACGAGATAGTGGTGAGAAATCCCCATGGGCGCCAGAAGGGCGTGAGCTCGGTTACCGTCGACGGCATGGCCATCAAGGGTAACCTCGTTCCCTATAGCGAGGGAAAGCATCATGTGGAGGCGGTAATGTGAATGTGGATTCAATTGATAATTGATAATGGACAATGGACTATGGATAAATCAATTGACAATTGATAATGGATAATTGACAATTGACAATTTAGTGGAGAATTGTTCTGGCGGTGTAAAAGCCCCCTCCAGACTCCCAGAGGGGCCTTGGAGGGGGCTCTAAAGGCTTTGGGCTATCTGCGAGGAGCCTTTTTATAGATGATGTTATTATACTCGAAGCGCTCCACGCTATCTTTTTCTACCCAAATGTTGCTGAGCACAATCAGGAGTGAGTCGTTGCGGCACACCATCACCTGCTCCAGGTGTTCTTTCCATTGTGGGTCATTCTTCACTCGTTCGTTGATGGGGTCGCTCATCACTATCTCGTTCAGCTGGTTGCGAACCACAAACCGCCCGTTCTCCATGCTCGACGTGTAGTCGTCGGCAGGTCCCATGATGCGATAGTCGCCCAAGTCAACGGGCTGCTTCATCCAATACAAGTCGGATTCGGAATCGTCGACGACCCAATGCTGAAAGTTGAAGTCATACTCACTCATGTCCCACTCGCCATATTGTTGCACGAACTTGTCGTCTCCCATGCCGTTGTTCACATATCTGATGACATTGCAGGCCTCGCGATATTGCATGCAAAGCAGGCTATCGGTGACGATTCCCTCCGTGGCTATCTTCTTATGCAACTTGCCCGTCTTGGGGTCTGCCAGGTTCAGTTGGGTGATGAGTTGCTTCAGGCGTGCCTGCTGGCACTTCAGGCCGATGTCGTGGGCCGAGATGCCGGGAATGTAGGTGAAGAGCACGACGGCCGCTCCGAAGATCAAGGTCATCAGCTGGAAGCGGTTGGTGCGTCTCCACAATAGCATCAGCACGAAGAGCGTCATCAGCACCCCGGCCACCGTCAGGTAGAAACGGCTTTCGGTGAAGCCATACAAGCGGATGCGATAGAGCGAGCCCACCCAGAACATGATGAGTGGCGGAATGGCTATCCATGTGAAACGGCGGTAAAACCAATCGTAATACCTGCGGCTGAGCACGTGTTGAGCCAGACACCCCACGAGCGCCACCGTGATGAACGCCATCACCATCCATGCCACGCCGCCTTTGGGCAAGTCCCACTCCAGGGTGATCTTGATGAAGTAGAGGTAGAGAATGACCGTATAGATGATGACGGCAGGCGAGAGGATGAAGTTCTGCATCAGTTGCAACACCTTTGCCGGCTCATGCTCCTCGTCCTCGCCGTGGGCGATGAGCGAGCAGCATACCTGGGGCGCGATGGCCAGCCAGATGAATTGCCAGATATACTCGTAGATGCGCTCGTAATGCAGGTTGAAGATGTAGTCCACCGACCCGGCAATGGCAACGGCCGCCACCGTGAGCGCTCCCGAAATGAGGAAGCCGAAGAACAATTGCGTGGCCACATGCAGGGCATGCTCCCCGAACGTGCGGTTGTCCATGCGGCGTGTGCCGATGACGAGCAGGATGGCCGCCAGCACATAGGTGAAGTAGAAGCCGTAGGTCTGGAGGAACGGCCACAGGTTGACGGCCATCAGGGGCAGGAACAAAAAGCCCGATGCCACGTAGGCCCATCGGTTCACCTTGTGCAGGTAGAAGGTGAGCACCAAGAGCGGGACGAACAATAGCAGAATGCTGGGCGTCGAGTTGCCCATGCGCTGCCCTGTCGACTCATCGTATTGCATGAACGTGGTGTGCCAGGCGGCAATGCCGAAGAACACCAATCCTAAGATGGCCTCCACGGGAAACTCCCTCGGACTCCGCAACAAGTGTTGCAACATGGTCTTCAATTTCATCATGTTTTCTTGTCGTTAATGGTTCAACCGCCCAAATATCGTGTTTTATCTTTGAACGACCAAATGCTACACCTTTCTTTTATCGTAATTTAAACATTTGCAAGGTATTTTATTCCGACAAAAAGGCATAGCCGACTGACTTTTTGTCCGCTTCGCCTCGTTGGGCACGGAGTTTGAGCGCAAAAAAGCAGAAAGAATCAACAAAAAAAGAAGAAAGGAGCAAAACTATGAGCTTAGACAAATTTACGATCAAGGCGCAGGAGGCCGTCCAGGAGGCGGTGAATGCCGCGCAACGAGCCGGTCAGCAGAGCATAGAGCCCGTGCATCTGCTGAAGGGCGTCATGGAGAAAGGAAAAGACGTGACGACGTTCATCTTCCAGAAGCTGGGGGTGAATGGCGCACATATTGAGCAGCTGGTGGACAATGAGATTCAGCATCTGCCTCGCGTGCAAGGCGGCCAGCCCTATCTCTCGGGCGATGCCAACCAGGTGCTGGTGAAGGCCGAGGACATGGCCGGAAGGTTGGGCGACGAGTTTGTGAGCGTGGAGCCCGTTCTGCTGGCGTTGCTCAACGTCAACTCGACGGCCAGCCGCATCATGAAAGATGCCGGCATGAACGAGAAAGACATGCTGGCGGCCATCCGCGAGCTTCGTCAGGGCGATAGCGTGAAGTCGCAAAGCGGCGACGAGAACTACCAGGCGCTCGACAAGTATGCGAAGAACCTGGTGGCCGATGCCCGTGCCGGCAAGCTTGACCCCGTCATCGGCCGCGACGACGAGATACGCCGTCTGCTTCAGATCCTGAGCCGGCGAACCAAGAACAACCCTATCTTGATAGGTGAGCCGGGCACGGGTAAGACCGCCATCGTCGAGGGACTGGCCCAGCGTATTGTGCGGGGCGATGTGCCCGAGAACCTGAAGAACAAGCAGCTGTTCTCGCTCGACATGGGTGCGCTCGTGGCAGGTGCGAAGTATAAGGGTGAGTTTGAGGAGCGTCTGAAGGGTGTCATCAAGGAGGTGACCAAGAGCGAGGGGCGCATCATCCTCTTCATCGACGAGATTCACACGCTGGTGGGAGCCGGCGGTGGCGAGGGCGCCATGGACGCCGCCAACATCCTGAAGCCGGCCTTGGCGCGCGGCGAGCTGAGGGCGATTGGTGCCACCACGCTCAACGAGTATCAGAAGTATTTCGAGAAGGACAAGGCCCTGGAGCGGCGCTTCCAGACGGTGATGGTCGATGAGCCCGACGAGCTGAGTGCCATCTCCATCTTGCGTGGATTGAAAGAGCGCTACGAGAACCACCACAAGGTGCGTATCCAGGACGATGCCTGTATTGCAGCCGTGCAACTCTCCGAGCGCTACATCAGCGAGCGTTTCCTGCCCGACAAGGCCATCGA
>DEFO01000045.1 GCA_002350805.1 Prevotella sp. UBA2850 | reverse complement strand
GAAATATAGCTGCAATGTGGGCTAAGAGCCCTGTATTAGACGTGCCATAGTTTTTCCACGCAGTGAAACTAATGATATTTGCAATCAAAGACAGCGAAATCCCCTATTAACCTTATATGAACCATATTGCAAGAAAGCAACAAGGAGGCTCATGAATGTTGTGAATAGGAGGCGGCATGCGAAATGTAGGGTACCCGAAGAACTGATGAAAATAGCGAGAATAAATTAAATTATACAACGATGAAACGAAAGATATATGTGGCCAGTAGCTGGCGGAACGAGTTCTACCCCGAGGCGCTGCATCTGAATGAGCATGAAGCCGCCCGCTGGCTGGCGAAGGATGAACTGGACAGCGTGCGGTGGCTGCCAGCGGATTTGCAGGTGATAAAGATGCTAAAAAACATGCAATTTGATATGGCTAAATAAATTCATTAAGACCTATGAAATATTCCAATCTTACAATTGCGGACATACCTAAGTCATTCAATCTGGTTTATGCTGTCGATTACATACAGCCATTGCCCGAAGATGCAAATCCGGAGAATCTGCTATACGATTCTTACCCTGCGGAATGTGACGAGGAAAAGGGTGAGGACGCGTGCGTGATTTTCAAGTATGACGAGTCTGCGACAGGCGTTTATGTTGTGCATACACCCCATCTTCAGACGTTATCGCTTTGGCTTTCGCCATGGGCGGTGGAAGCTGATGTGCAGGTTTACGTATCGTTTGTTAATGCGGTTCTCGCCAAGCACAAAAGGGCCCGGTTGTATGACAAATATGCTCCGCTCAAGAACTTGTCTGACAAGGATGCCGAGTTAATGACTGTTGAACGCAAACGATATCTCAAGCGTCTCCTTGCCACGAAGGATGGATTCACCATGGAAGGCATTAATGCAGACTATACACTGCAAGTAGCCCATCTGCGGCCAGCCATCACTCCAGAGATCCAGGTGCAGGAGTTGCAGCAGTCATTTGTGCGGATGCAATGGGAGTTTGACGATAGGTCAGAATGATGAGTAAAACCAAGATTTAAGGGTGGTGAGAAGAACCTGAAGTCTTAAATTACACAACGATGAAACGAAAGATATATGTGGCCAGTAGCTGGCGGAACGAGTTCTACCCCGAGGTGGTGGAAGCGTTGAGACGGGCGGGACATGAGGTGTATGACTTCCGGAATCCGCCTTCGGGCGATGAGGGATTCAAATGGAGCTGCGTGGCGGAGAACTATATGGAATGGTCACCGCAAGAGTATCGTGAGCAGCTGGAACACCCGAAGGCCGTGCGACAGTTCGACAACGACATCAAGGCGATGGAGGCGTGCGACACGTGTGTGCTGGTGCTGCCTTGCGGCAGAAGCGCTCATACTGAGGCGGGCTGGTTTGCCGGACGGGGACGGACGGTGGTGGTCTATATTCCCGTGAGGCAGGAGCCGGAACTGATGTACAAACTGTTCAGTGCCGTTTGTTGCTCGATGGATGAATTAGTGGAGACGTTGAAGTAATATGGACAAAATCACCGCACAACAGCGACATGCTAATATGGCTGCGATTCGGTCGAAGGACACGAAGCCGGAGATGATTGTGCGGCGTGGACTGTGGAAACGGGGTTTCCGCTACAGGCTGAACCATAAGCGATTGCCTGGTCATCCGGACCTGGTGCTGAGGAAGTACAGGACGTGTATCTTTGTGAACGGGTGCTTCTGGCACGGACACCATGTGCAATTGCCAACTGCACAAATGGATAATGGACAATTGAAAATTGACAATTCGGAGTGCTGCAAGATTCCGAAGACGAACAGGGAGTTCTGGGTGGCGAAAATACGCAGGAACAAGGAGCGTGACATGGAGGAGCAACGACGGTTGGCAGAGATGGGGTGGCACTGCATCACGGTATGGGAATGTGACCTGAAGCCGTCGAAGCGGGAACAGACGCTGGAGTCGATTGCCTTTACGCTGAACCATATCTGGCTGCAGGACCATTCATTGCAGCGGAAGTTGGTGGATGGAAGAGGTAAGAAATATCCTCAACTTGAGGAAGAAAGTGAGAACTACATGAAGGCTGCGGAGGAAGAATTATAAAACAGGCTTTTCACTTGGGAAAGCTCCTACTCGCCTAGAATAGTTCCAGGTTCAAGGTTGCCCACATAAGGCGGCAAGCCGCTGGTTCAAGGTTACGTCCTTACAGTCCATGATTCTTGTCACGAAAGGCTACGGGTAGGCGCGTTAGCGGGAATCTCGGCCAATCAAGCAAGCTTGTTGGCGCTCGCTGCTCCAAAAATTCAAAGTTCAATAACGGTCATCAAACCGTTGTATGTTGTTCTTGTTGTTTGAGTGGTTTTCATCACAACATGGTTTTGTATTGACGGTAGAATTGGTTCTAAGATTTCCAGCCGAAGGCTGTAGTTCCAAGATTTCTGCCCGAAGGGCAATATACATACTTCGTAGAAATCTGAGAGTTACCGCTATCGCGGGAAATCTATAAAACTGCAATTTGTTATTACATGTTGTCAGTGTTGTTTAAGTGGTTTTTCACACAGATCTCACAGAACTCACGGATTTTTTCTCAAGCTAGAAATCATATCATACCTGTCAGCTCTCACCTCTCAGTTCTCAGCTGTGATGTTGCCCACAGAAGGCGGCAAGCCGCTGGTTCCAGGTTCCAAGTTCCAGGTTCAAAGCCCCCTCCGACTCCCCCAAGGGGGAGCTTGGTTACTCCTCAAGCCGGCAGGCTAATTTGGAAGTTCCAAGTTCCAGGTTCAAGGTTCAATGCTGCCCACAGAAGGCGGCAAGCCGCTGGTTCAAGGTTCCAAGTTCCAGGTTCAAAGTTCAAGAGGCGGAGTATTGTCTACACTCCTACACTCCTACACTCCTAAGGTAATCACACTTGTCACTTCTCACTTGTCACTCCTCACTTGGAAAAGCTCCTACACTCCTAAAATAGTTCCAAGTTCAAGGTTCAAGGTTCAATGTGCAAGAGGCGGAGTATTGTCTACACTCCTACACTCCCACACTCCTACACTCCTAAGGTAATCATACTTGTCACTTCTCACTTGTCACTTCTCACTTGGAAAAGCTCCTACACTCCTTAAATAGTTCCAAGTTCAAGGTTCAAAGCTCAAGAGGCGGAGTATTGTCTACACTCCTACACTCCCACACTCCTACACTCCTAAAAAACTTCTCACTTATCACTTGTCACTTGTCACTTTTCACTTAGACAACCTTGTCACTTCTCACTTAGACAACCTTCTCACTTGTCACTCCTCTTCCGGCTCCACATGGACGGCCACATGGGTCTCGGCACCGTAGTGCTCCCTGAGCAGACGTTCCACCTCGGAGGCTTTCTCATGGGCCTCGCGTAGGGGCAGGTTGCCATCCATGAGGATGTGCATCTCGATGGCGTAATGGTTGCCGATGCGACGGGTGCGCAGGTCGTGGGGTTTGGAGACTCGGTCGACGGAGGCGGCCAACTGCAGGATCTCCTTCTCTACCTCGTCGGGCAGCGACTGCTCCATGAGGTCGCCGATGCCACGGCGCAGCAGGTCGATGGCTACCTTCATGATGAACAGGGCCACAACGACCGACGCCAAGGGGTCGAGCACGGTCCAGCGCTCGCCCAGGAAGATGGCGCCGCCAATGCCGATGGCTGTGCCGATGGACGACAGGGCGTCGCTGCGGTGGTGCCAGGCGTTGGCCTCGACAGCCTGCGACTGCAACTGCCGCGCCTTCACCATGGAATAGCGGAAGACGGCCTCCTTGAGCACTACCGACAACAGGGCGGCCCACAAGGCCAGCGTGCCGGGGGCAGTCAGCTGGCTGCCATGCCACCACGCCGCTATCTTCGTCACTCCGCCATAGAGCAGGCCGATGCCCACTGCGGCCAGCGCCATGCCGATGAGCGTCATTGCCAGCGTCTCGAACTTGCCGTGACCATAGTCGTGCGACTTGTCCTTGGGCTTGCCGCTGATGCGCACAAAGATGAGCACGATGACATCGGTCAGGAAGTCGCTGAGTGAATGGACGGCATCGGCCAGCATGGCGGCACTGTGTCCCACAATGCCGGCCACGAACTTGAAGAGCAGCAACAGCACATTCACTGCGCCGCCCACCAGCGTCACCCGATAGATCTGGCTTTGTCGCCGATTGTCATCCTTCTGTTCCATCCTTGTTCGTTAAATCTTTATCATCTGCAAAGATACTGCTTTCCCGCGAAATACAAAACAATTGCCCATGCAAAATTTTCCTTTGCAGCTGAACAGTGAGTCAAAGCCAGCTCCACTGTGCCAACTGTGTCATAAAGAAATGAGCCCCGGAAGACTTCCAGGGCTCATAGCTGTTATGATTTGAAATACTCTTTTACTTCACTATCCACTCAAAGAGGCCGGCTGAGTTGTCGTTGGGAAGTACCACTTCCAGACGTAAGGCCTTGGTCTTTACGGGGTCGAAGTTTACCGTGCAGGCTGCACCCTTTTCGGTGGGATAGCCGTCGGCACCAGTCACTGGCAGCCACTGGCCCTGAGCGTCTTGATAGAGGATGCGCCATGACTGCGGCACGCGGCAACCGCCCCAGGGACCGTCGTCGTACCAGTAGACGGTGGCACTCTGCACTGTTGAGGGCTGCGGGAACTCATAGGCAAGCCACTCGGTGCAGTCTTTCTTCGGCCACCAGTGGGTGTAGGGCACGCTGCGGTCGTTCTCGTCCTTTGGCACCAGACGGTCGTTGATGCTGGAGAGGGCCGGCATCTTCTCCGTTGAGCTGCTGACACGGCTCTCAGAGGCGAGGGTGGCAGGCTGAGTGGGATTGGTGGCGCTGAGGTCTTGAGGCAGCCAGACACGCATCTTTCCGCTGCCGCGATGGCACCATGCATAGTAGGGAATCAGCGTCAGCGCCTGCTTCTGGGCTTCCAGCTCGCCTTGTTTGTTGAATGTCAGCGTCTGGGCATCGGTGACGAGTGTCTGAATAGGTGTTCCGGCAATCTCGCCCTTGCCGAGGCGGAACTGAGGATGCTGGTTGATGAGAGCTCCCATGATGTCGAAGTTGTTGTCGGGATGCTCGGCACAGTAGACCAGCGGTCCGCGCTCTACACTGACCATGCCGCGGTCGGCCTCCACCTTGTTGTTGGCTCGTACGGTGCGCGGCTCCATGTCGAAGTGAATCTGCACCTTGTCGCCCTTCTTCCACTTGCGGCTGATGGTGTAGTAGCCATCCTCCGTCACGCTGGCCGCGGCATCCTGGCCGTTCACCTTCACGGTATAGCCGAGGCGCTTGCCGTCGGTATACTGATAGAGGTTCGAGGGCACCACCTGATTGCGTACCCATCCGGGGATGCGTATCTTCATGGCAAACTGTCCGACGGCATTCTGGTCAACGCTGACGGTGATATCGCCATTCCAGGGATACTCCGTGGTCTGGCTCAGGGCTATCTTCTTGCCACCCACCGTGAGGTTGCTCTTGTTGGAGAGGAAGAGGTTCACGTAGACGTTGCGGTCCTTTACGGCATAGATATAACCGGGCAGTGAAGGGATGAAACGACAGATGTTGCTCGGGCAGCAGGCACAGCCGAACCATGCCTGGCGCTGGTGCTGTCCCATCGACTCCAGCGGGTTGGGGTAGAAGAAGCCGTTGCCTTCGAGCGACACACCGCTGATGAGGCCGTTGTAGAGCGTGCGCTCCAGCACATCGTAGTATTTCGAGAGCCCATGGAGCAGGAACAGACGGTAGTTGACATACACATTGCCGATGGCGGCACAGGTCTCGCAGTAGGCACTCATGTTCGGCAGCTCGTAGTTCTTGCCGAAAGCCTCGCCGTTGCTGGTGGCTCCGATACCGCCAGTGATGTAGAGCTTCTTGGTGACGATATTGTCCCAGATGGCATCGATGGCCTTGACATAGTTCTCGTCGCCAGTGAGGGCAGCTACATCGGCCATGCCTGCATACATATAGGCGGCGCGCACGGCATGCCCGACGGCCTCGTCCTGTTCGACGACGGGCTTGTGAGCCTGCGAATACTCATGCACGATGGTGGTCTTGCCGCGATAGTCGAGGAAGAACTTTGCCTCGTCGAGGTATTTCTTGTTGCCAGTGACGAGATAGAGTTTGGCAAGAGCCATCTCGGCAATCTGGTGACCGGGCACCACACAAGCCTGTCCGGGATTGGGTCCCACCTCGCGGCAGACACAGTCGGCATAGCGGATGGCGATGTCGAGGAACTTACGGCTGCCCGTGGCCTGATAGTGGGCGATGGCACCCTCTATCATGTGACCGAGGTTGTAGAGCTCATGGCTGAGGTCCTCTTCCTTGCTCCAGCGCTTCTCGCCCGCCCACTCGTGGGGTTCTTTGGGGTTCTGGGTGCGCGAGGTGTAGAGATAGCCGTCGGGTTCTTGTGCCGAGGCAATGACATCGAGCACGGAGTCAATATATGCCACGAGTTTCTTGTCGGGGTAGGTCTGCAGGATATACGAGGCTCCCTCGATGGTCTTATAGGGGTCGGTATCGTCGAAGGCCAGTCCGCCCACCTTGAATACCTTCGAAGGGTCTTTCAGGTGCTGTGCTGCATTCGAGAAGTTGGTGTAGCGACCCGTCTCCTCGCACTTCGAGAAAGCAAGGGGGATGGTCACCTTACGGCTGGCCTCCAGCCGCTGTCCCCAGAAGGTGCCCGGGGTTACTTTCACAGAGGTAAACGGCACCGGATTGATAGGATAGCCGTGGGCTGGTGCCTGTTTCTTCGCTGCTGAGGCGGTGGTGACGATGACGGCCGTCAGCAAGATGGTCAATAGTCTTTTCATATAGTTTGCTATTTTTTGATTAATTTCAATACGAAGCCACCGCCAGAGGCGAGTCGGATGTCCAGCGAGTCACTGGCTGTAAGCGTCTTTCGCTCAACGCGGTAGTCCTCGGCCTGGTGGTTGGCATTGATGCCGTCGGTGACGAGAGTAGCCTCATACGACGCTCCTGCCGGCAGGAAGTCGAGAGCGAGAGCGACGGTGCGGCGGTCCCAGTTGGTCTGTCCGCCCACATACCAGTCGTTGCCGTTGCGGCGGGCAGTGACGATATATTCACCCATCTTGCCTTGCAGGATTCTTGTCTCATCCCATGCGTCGGGAATGGAGGTGATGATATCGGTGCACTCCTGCTCGCGCTCGTAGTTGGTGGGAGCATCGCAGAGCATCGTGAAGGGCGAGTCGTGGACGACGTAGCAGGCCAGCTGATGGCAGCGGGTGCCCATCGACACGGGGTTCTGATAGCATTCCACCCAGTTGTCCTTGGTGCCGTTGCGAAGGGCTCCGGGTGTGAAGTCGACATTGCCTGCCATCATGCGGATGAAGGGGAAGGTGACATCGTAGCGGGGCATGTCGGTGTCCTTCTTGGCCCAGCGGGCCTCCTCCATGCCAAAGACTCCCTCGTAGTTCAGGATGTTCGGATAGGTGCGGTTCATGCCTGTGGGAGCATAGAATCCGTGATAATCCACGAAGAGCCTGTAGTCTGCACACGTCTTGGCTAGACGCTCGGCCATCTCGACGGCCGTCTGGTCGTTGCGGTCCATGAAGTCGATCTTCCAGCCCTTGATGCCCATCTTGGTGTATTTCTCACAGGCCTCTATCAGGTGCTCGTCGAGCACATTGAAGACCGTCCAGAGCACAATGCTCACGTTCTTGGCCTTCGCATAGTCGATCAGTCCCTGCAGGTCGATGTCTTTGATGGGATTCATGATATCGCCTTTGCTGGAGTCATACCATCCCTCGTCGAGCACTACGTAGGGGATATGGTTCTTGGCGGCGAAATCGATGTAATACTGATAGGTGCGGGTGTTGATGCCAGCCTCGAAGTCGACGCCTTTCAAGTTCCAGTCGTTCCACCAGTCCCAGGCCACCTTGCCCGGTTTGATCCACGAGGTGTCGCCCGTCTGGTTGGGTGTGGCGAGTGCATAGACGAGGTTGTTCACCGGCATCTCGGTGTCGCTCTCTGTGATGGCCATCACGCGCCAGGGATATGTGCGTGGTCCCGTGCTTTTGGCGATATAGTCTTCAGTCGTCTCCACATAGCTCATGCCGCGCCACTTGTAGTATGCCATCTTCTTCGGATACTTGGCAAAGGCAGCCTTGAGGTGTGTGCCATCGGCCTTGAGAAACATGCCGGGATAGGAGCGGAGGTCGGACTCGAGCAAGGTCACCTTCACACCGCCATTCGTTCCCTTGCCAGCTTCGTCAGTCAGCAGACGCTCGATGGTGGCGGGCAGGAAGGCATATTTGTCTTTGGCTTCGGTGAGCAGGGTCTCGTCGTAGTAATTCTGGAAGGCCATGGCAAACGGTTTCTGGTCGTTGGTGGAATAGGCGAGCCATGCCTTGCTGTCCTCCGGGAAGCAAAAATCGGCCATTTCATCGGTAATAACCGCCTCTTTCTTGCTGGTGGTGTAGAAACGATAGGCCACTCCCTCGTCGTAGGCTCTGACGTGCATGCCCCAGTCTTTGCCGAGCTTTATGTCAAGCTGGCAGTAGGCTGTGGTGAACGATTTCTGGCGGTAGAACGGAGCCAGGATGGTCTCTTTGGTGACGCCGGTCTTCCTGGCGCTCGTGATGCTCGTGGGACTAGCTTTTCTTGTAGCACTAGCTTTCCCCGTCGAGATGTCGAGACCTGCCAGGAGGTCGACAACCTTCAGGCTGTTGTGACTGACGGTGATCTTGATGCCGTCGCTCACCGTTACGATATTCTTTCCGTTGGGCGATGCCACGGTATAGTCTTTGGCTGAGGCCTCGCTGCCGGTCAACCAGACCAGCAGGGTGGCAAAAGTCAGTATTTTTCTCATTTTCATGATTTAGGGTCGGTGAAAACTATTTCAGCACCTCTTTCAGTTGGTTGGTGGCACGCTCAATCATGTCCATCGTACCACTGCCGTCGCTGACATAGCGTATGACCATGCCTGCATAGCCGATGGCGCGGTTGGCGGCCTTGTTGTCCTCGGGCAGTTGTTTGGCTTTCTCCAGAAGTTGCATCAGTTCATCCATGTCCTCCAGTTCCGGCAGATTGCCCGGGCGCATGGTGTTGATGACGGCATTCAGAGCACCGGCAGCCTTGTCGATCTCTTCCTGTGAGTATTGGTCCTTGGGTGCATCCATGTAGGGCAGCGTCTTCTCGTATTGGGCAGTCATGCGGGCAAACCCGTGCTTGGCCCATGGCGCATACTCAGGCACTTTCACGGCCAGTGCATTCCAAGCCTGCTGCTCGTCGGCACGGCTCTTGGCAATCAGCAGCAGCTCACGCAGTTGCGACTTGTCGATATCGGTAGCTGTCGTCGTCAATTTCACATTCGGGTCAGCCTCTACGTTCATGCGGAAATAGTGGGTCACATGCTCGTCGCATGCATAATCGGGGATAAACGTACGTCCGCCATAACTCAGGGTATAGAGATGTGCGTCGGCACCTGTTCCCTGTTTGGCACCGTTGAGGGTGACGTCGCTCAGGTCGGAACTGACGTTGATGGTGGCCTCGTCCCAGTTGTTGATGCCGGTGGTGGCCATCACCAGCGGACCGTACATAAAGGCGCCTGCCCACATCGGGGTGTATTCCGTCTTGCCGTTTTTCTCATAAGCCGGTGCTGTCTCCATCTTGTCGGGACCGAAGTCGATATGCTTGGTGAAAGGCATGACCACCTCTACCACATCTTTCTTGGTCCACTTACGGGCAGGAATCTCCACGTAGCTCGAGGGTTGGTAGTGGGTGGCGATGCTCTTGCCGTTGAGTCTCACGTCGAAGCCCTCGGTAGCCCAGTAGGGCACACGCAGTTTCATGGCGAAGGTACCCTTTCCTTGGACAATGCGGATGGTGGTCTGCTCTGCTGGCCACTGGCATTCCTGTTTCACCACGACACCCTTCTTCGTCCAGTGGGCTGTCGTCGGCATGTAGAGCGCCACCCAGAGCGTGTTGTCGTTCACGAAGTAGGCTGCCTCTTGGTATTTCACGTGGTTCTCCACACCCGTACCTCCGCAGCAGGTGGCCTGCGGTGTCTCGTTGCCCCAGGGCTTCGAGGCGTTGAGGCCCACGGCATACTGATAGACCGTCTGGTACTCACGAGGGTTGAGCGAGCCGATGATCTGATTGTAGAGCACCCGCTCGTAGTAGTCCATGTAGCGGGCATCGTCGGGGTTGAAGCAGTTCAGGTCCTTCGTCAGCTTTGCCAGGTTGTAGGCACAGCAGGTCTCGTTGATGGTCGGCTCGGGATGCAGCTCGCGGCCTCCCCAGCTGGTGACGTTGGTACACATAGAGGTGATTTGCGAGTAGGGCTGGCGGAACATCTCACCGTTGCCCACACCGCCCATGGCATAGCGGTAGCGGCCTTGTATCATCGTCCAGAAGTTCTGGGCGAGGTTGTAGTAATAAGGTTTGTTGTTGCCACGGAAGGCGCGCAGGGCGCCCGTCACCATGGGAATGTGCTGGTTGGCATGCCGTGTGCGAATGGCGTCGATGTTTCGGGCCAGCGGGTCGAAGAATGCCGGACTGTCGAAATAGGTGGCAGCCTCCAACAGGCGGGCCTTCTCCTCCTTCGTGCCAGTCATCTCCGAGAGGCGTGCCAGCGACTCGGCCATTCCGCCCACCTCGCCGGCGATGTACATGTTCCACATCTCGTAGCGGTTGCCGGGCTTGGCGCGCCGTTCGTCCTGCCGTCCGTCGCTCTTCACGAAGGTGCGGTAGTGCAGGCGGTTCCACACCCACAGTCCCATATCCTTGGCAATGAGCAGAGCCTTGGCGGCAGTGGCTTTGTCGTCGATATAGGTGGCGATGTCGATGAGGCCTGCCAGCTGCTTGTGTACAGAATAATAAGGTGCCCACACCCAGCTCTCGTTGTTGTAGGCGCGGTACATCTCTATCAGTGCGCAGTGCTGGGCAGGGATGGCGTTCAGGTAGCCGTAGCCATACTTCTGATACTCTTTCTTATAGCGGTCGAAGTCTTTCCATGTGCCTTGCATCTGTCTCAGTTCTTCCTCGGGGGCGAAGTCGCGGGCCTCCCAGTAGCGTCCCAGCTGCTCGTTCCACACGAAGGTGCGCTCCTGACACTCGCGCAGTCCGTTCACCATCTCTGTGATGTTGCGCTTGAGGATGGCTTTCTTCGCTTTGTCCTGACAGCTGGCAAAGGCGAAAGCCATGGCCGACATATAGTGGCCAGAGCCGTGGCCCTTCAGCTTCGTGGTGGGCGAGTCCCAGCCGTCGGCCTCGGGATAGCCCTCGGTGGAGAGTCCGTAGGTGTCGCGGTAGTTGTAGAGCTGTTGTTTCACCGGCAGGCTGATGAGCTGGTCGATGTCGAGGTTGCGGTTCCACGTGAGGCGGTTGTCGCCGTCGATGCTTACCTGGTCGAGCGGCAGCGTCTCAGCCACAGGAGTGTTGGAAGGCACTTTCCAGTCCTTGGCCGATTTGGCGTCGGCCACCACCTTTACCTCTGCCGAGACAGGGTAGCCGTTAGGTGTAGAGTTGTCGCCGAGAATCATTCCACGTACCTTATATATGTTACCTATGGGATTGATGGCAGGATTGGCCTCGGCCTTCTCGGTTGCCTCCGACGCGTTGAGCCATTTCACCTGACGGTACTCACCCTTGCCGTCGGAATATTCCACCCACAACCGATAGGGGAGCCTCGGGGCATTACCCACGGGCACCTCCACGCTGACTGCCTGCACGCTCTTGATGGAGCGATAGTCTTTGGCGGCTGCTGTGCCGGCCAGCAGCACAGTGGTCAACAAGCTGATAAGGATTCCTTTTTTCATATCGTATTCTGTGTTTTTTATCTTCTCGCTGCAAAGATAACAAAGAAATGGGACAGCCTATGAAACCATCGTCCAAAGTAATAGAAAAATAGTCCAAAAAGTGCTTATTTTCCAGCTTTTAGACTTTTGTTGCATTATCTTGGACTATTCTTTTATCCTGCCACGCTAATATTTTTTAACTTTGCGGCATCATTATCGAATCTTAATAAAAAAAACATGTATAACATAAATATTCATAAACCTAATTCATAAACCTAAAAAACAAATTGGTATGAAGAAACATCTCTTATGTTTGCTTTTGCTGGGCGGGGCTCTAGGAGCTTATGCCGCAGAAAGCACTTTACCAACCGTTGCTGAAGTGACTCAGCAAGGTGTGACAGTGAAAGGTGTTATCAAGGACGCGAAGGGCGAGCCTATCATAGGCGCCACCGTGACCGAGAAGGGCACCACAAACGCTACAGTTAC
Source organism: Prevotella sp. UBA2850 (assembly GCA_002350805.1). Classification (GTDB taxonomy): domain Bacteria; phylum Bacteroidota; class Bacteroidia; order Bacteroidales; family Bacteroidaceae; genus Prevotella. Next base: position 9,568 of record DEFO01000045.1, on the reverse strand, counting down.
CGACTTGGACGGAAACTACTCTCTCAAGGTCTCCCACCGAAATGCCGTGCTGGTGGTTTCTTACATCGGCTTTGTTGCCCAGGAAATACCTGCCGGTAGCGATGTGACACTTCAGGAAGACAATGCCTTGCTCAACGAGGTGGTCGTCATCGGTTATGGTACCCAGCGCAAGGGCGATGTAACCTCTGCTATCACCAGCGTAAAAGCTGAGGACTTCGCACAAGGTAACATCCGCGACGCCGGTGACCTGATTAAAGGTAAGGTGGCCGGTCTGACCATCGCCAACGGCTCTGGTGACCCGAGCTCCGCCTCTTCCATCCGTCTGCGTGGTATCATCTCGCTCGAAGGAGGTAACTCGCCACTCGTGCTCGTCGATGGTCTGGAGGGCAGTCTCAGTTCTGTTGCTCCTGAGAACATCGAGAGTATCGACGTGCTGAAAGACGCCTCTGCAGCCGCTATCTACGGTACCCGTGGTGCTGCCGGTGTGATTCTCATCACCACCAAGGCCGGTAAGCGCGAGACTCGTACCACAGCCAACTACAGCGGCTACGTATCGCTGGCCTCTTTCGGTAAGAAGCTCGATATGATGGACGGCAGCGACATCCGTGCCGGCAAGACCAACTATACCGACCGTGGCTACGACACCGACTGGCTCGACGCCGTGTCGCGCACAGCCCTCACTCATAATCATAATGTAAGCATCAGCGGTGGTAACAAGAGCACCTCTTACAATGCCGACTTCACCTATCGCGACCAGCAGGGTGTGTTCATCAACACCTACGCCCAGGAGATGCACTTCAATGCCGGTGTCTCTCACTGGATGTTCAACGACATGCTGAAGCTGTCGTTCAATATCCTGAAGCGCTGGCACGAGAATGGTCCCGTGGATGCCGCAGGCAGCATGGTCTATCGCCAGGCCCTCATGCGCAACCCCACAGAGCCTATCTATGCAGAAGACGGTGACTACTATGAGAACTTCGGTATCAACTACTACTACAACCCCATCGGTATCCTGAACGAGAAGAAGGGTGAGTGGAAGACTGAGACCACCCGTCTGACCGGTAACATCACCGTTGAGCCTATTAAGGGATGGCAGACCAACCTGATGCTCAGCACCGAGCGCTACAACGGTCACGACGCAGGTTACTACACCTCTAAGCACTACGGACAGAAGAACAGCTATACCACAGGTTATGCCACCCAGAGCTACAGCTACTATAAGAGCGACAACCTGGAGCTGACCTCTACCTATAAGCACCAGTGGGGCAACCACCGCTTCGAGGCATTGGTGGGTTACAGCTACCAGTTCAATATGGACGAGAGCTTCTATGCCAACAACACCAACTTCCTGAACGACTTCTTCGAGTACAACAACCTCGGTGTTGGTCAGTACCTGAAGGACGGTAAGGCCGGCATGGGCAGCGGTAAGGGCGAAGACACGCTGATTGGTTTCTTCGGACGTGTCAGCTATGGCTTTGCCGACAAGTACAACGTGCTGCTCTCGCTCCGTCGCGAGGGTTCTTCTAAGTTCGGTGAGAACAACAAGTGGGGTTCCTTCCCCTCGGTCTCTCTCGGTTGGACCATCTCGAACGAGAAGTTTATGGAAGGCACTCGCAGCTGGCTCGACAACCTGAAGCTGCGTGCAGGCTTCGGTGTGACGGGTGTGATTCCCGGCGCCCGCTATCTCTCGCTGACCACCTGGGCACTTGGCTCACCTTATTACTATGACAATGGTACTTGGAAGCAGGGTCTGAAAGTCGACCAGAACCCGAACCCCGACCTGAAGTGGGAGAAGAGCACCGAGTATAACGTTGGTCTCGACTTCGCCGTCCTCGGCGACCGCATCTGGGGTAGCATCGACCTCTATCGCAAGAAGACCGTCGATATGCTTTGGGAGTATGACGTGCCCGTGCCGCCCAACCTCTATCCCCGCACCAGGGCCAACGTCGGTGAGATGCGCAACCAAGGTATCGAGGTAGCCATCAACGCTATCCCCGTCCGCACAAACGACTTCGAGTGGAAGACCACAGCCACTTTCGCCCACAACGCTACCAAGCTGCTGAGCCTCTCCAACGACCTCTATGAGACAGCCAACCGTCACTATATCGCTTACCTCGGTGAGCCTATCTCACTTTCCACGCAGATCATGGAAGTGGGTAAGCCCCTCGGACAGTGGTACGGTCTGAAGTCGGTAGGTGTCAGCGAGAACGGTCTTTGGATGATTGAGAATCCCCAGACAGGCGAGATTGTCGAGTTCAACGACAACATGCTGACCGACAAGGAGACATGGTATCAGAATCTCGGCAACGCCATTCCTAAGTTCAACGTTGGCTGGAGCAACACCTTCAAGTATAAGAACTTCGACCTGAACATGCAGTTCACCGGTCAGTTTGGCTTCAAGATTCTCAACGAGGCCCGCGCCTACTATCAGAATAATGCCGTGACCTACAACCGATTGAAGGATGCCGCTGAGGCTCCCTACAGCGACGGCAACGTGCTGAAGCCCGCTCAGAAGCAGACCTTCGTGAGCTACTACCTGAGCAACGGTAACTACCTCAAGCTCTCGAACCTCACCTTAGGCTACAATGTTCCGCTGAAGGAGAACAAATACATCAAGGGTGCACGCATCTACGCTTCTGCCGACAATGTGTTTACCATCACCTCTTACAACGGACTGGATCCGGAACTTTCCAACGGTGACCCCCAGTACTCGGGTATCGACCAGCGCGACAAGTATCCTACCATTCATACCTATACATTCGGTATTAACATAACGTTCTAATGGATAATTGACAATGGGTAATTGACAATTTAATAAAGAATAGAAATATGAAAGCAATATATAACAAAATCATCGTTTCCGCTATGGTAGGGGCTGCCGGCCTGACCATCGGTGGATGTACAGATTTGGACGAGACGATATACGACCGTTTGGCTTCCGAGAAGTATGAGTTTACGGATGCCGACCTCGAAGCCACTATTGCCCCCGTTTACGGTAGTCTGCGCGACGTGTACTGGGGATGGTTCGGCATGGCCGACATCATGGACGAGAGTTCCGACGTATGGGGCATTCCCAACCGTATCGGTATCGGCTGGGGCGACCTCTATATCTCCATGCATAAGCACGAGTTCAACTCGGGTATCGGTCACTTCGAGGTGAACTGGGACAACAACTATGCCGGTGTGAATGCCTGCAACCAGATTCTGGCCAACGAGCAGGTGGCTGGCAGTGAGCTCATCAAAGCCCAGGTGCGTGCCTACCGTGCCATGTACTACTACAACCTGTTCGACCTGTTCCGCAACATTCCGCTCGACACTACTTTCGTTCACCCCGAAGGCTGGACACCTGAGCAGGCTGCTCCTGAGGTGACCTTCAAGTGGATTGAGAGTGAGTTGAAGGATGTGGCTGAGCAGTGCGGTGAGGATGTGTCGCTCGGCAAGCTGAGTAAATATGCTGCCTACATGCAGCTGGCCAAGCTCTATCTGAACCACGACGCATGGTTCCCCAATGCCAAGGATCCCTCTTACTATCAGAAGTGTATCGACTGCCTGAATATCATCATCAACTCGGGCAAGTTCGCCCTCGCTCCCAACTACAGCGACAACTTCCTGGAGGATATCAGCACCTCGCCCGAGATTATCTTCGGTATCGTGTTCGAGAACAAGTATGCCGGTGGTAACTTCATGGCTAACCTCTGGATTCACAACGCAGGCCGTGCCCGCTGGAACTTCTCGGGCTGGGCAACAGGCGGTGGCATCGTGTTCCCGCAGTTCCTCGACATCTATGAGGAGGGCGACACCCGATTGGAGAACACCTGGACCGGCGGTCCGCAGTATGCCCTCGACGGCAGTCCTATCCTGCTCGACGGCGAGCCTCTCGACTATAGCCGTGAGCTGCACAGCATCGACAACCCCGGTTGTTACCCCATGGAGAGCTGGCGCCTGGTGAAGTATGAGATCAAGAGTGGCGACTTCGGTTCGAGCTACGACGATGTGCCCTACTACCGCTATGCCGATGCCCTGCTGATGAAGGCCGAGTGCCTGCTCCGTCTGGGTGGCTACAACGGTGAGACCGAGGACGATGCAGCAGCATTGGTTACTCAGGTACGTGCCCGTAACTTCAAGGCTGACCCTGCCAAGGCAAAGGTGACAGCAGCACAACTGAAAGGCGGCAGTAAGTACAACTACGGACACCGTGAGAATACCGGTGAGTTAGGTGGTGAAGACCACTGGGTAGAGAACTATCAGGGTGGCGACGACATCGAACTGGGCGGATTGCTCGACGAGCTGGCTCGCGAGTTTGTCTGCGAGGCCCACCGTCGCGATGATATCATCCGCTTTACGATTAGGGGTACGAATATGAACGTGTATTGTGGCAAGTCGTGGTTCTGCAAGGATCCTGAGCCAGACCGTCACACCGACATATTCCCCATTCCGCAGACCGCTCTCGACGGTAACCCCAATCTGAAGCAGAATCCTGGCTACACAGCAGCAAACTAATTCATAATTCATAATTCATAATTCATAATTTTTTGAAAGATATGAAAAAGAACATATTATATATAGCAATGGCTTGCCTGGCCCTGGGTTTCACCGCTTGTAGCGACGATCCAGAGGATGCCGTTGAGAAACACGTATATGGCCCGGAAGAGGCTCCTTATCTCCGTGCCGACGCCGGAGCAAACATTACCTATAATGCAGAGTTTCGCAAGGGACATGTGGTTCCGAAGACAATCTATCTGAAAGATTATGCTGAGCAGATTCAGACCAAGATGAAGATGACGGTCGATGATATGTTGGCAGGTTTGGAAACTGGCAAGGTGGTGTTCTATAACATCAATACCGCCCGTGGTATCTGGAACAAGGCTGCTGCCACCAAAGGTAGCAACGGCTGGTGGTACAATGCTTCCGGTCTGGTTTCTGACGCATCGACAGGTGTTGCCAGCATCGAGCTCGACAAGGCAAAGAAGGCCCTCATTCTGACTGTGCCCGAAGAGTCTGCTGCCGGTGTGTCGGTGGCTGCCAACGTAGGTTTTGCTATCGACAATGGCAAGGACTATGATGACTATATCCGCTTCAACGTTAACTTTGCGGTTACCGACCCGGGAACGATCATTCGTGATATAAGCATACCTGATGGTGACTACAATTATGCCGAATTATCATTTGCATCTTGTGAAAATGCAATTAGTGCATGCTTTGGGTTATCTGTTGCAGACTTTAACAGTGCTCTCGAGGTCGATGATATCATGATGTATATTGTAAAAGATGATGGTAGTTGGATAACAGATGCCAGTTATACCGCAAGTCCAGGATACTGGATGGATGTCAAAAATGTGATTACAAATTGGAGCGCTGACGGGTATAAAGCAGGCAACTTCTACTTCCTGGAGACTCATACAGAAGATGTGGGAATGCGTATAGGACGCGCTCCAGCGGTTCCATCCGGATCTGGAGTTAAAGCACATTTTGTATATGCAGACAAGAATGATTTTAGCAAATATATTGAATTCGTCCTCAATATAACATTTGAATGATTGCAATAGGTACTGACGGAAATCGCAAACTCCAACAAAGAATGATATTATGAATAAATATTGTATGAAGCATATTTCAAGACTCATGAGCAAGAGCGCCCTCGTAGCGCTCTTCGCTCTCGGTCTCTTCGCTTGTTCGGATGACGATGAAATCGTTGTCGGCAATATATCTATTGCGGAGAGTGAATTAAATAAGACGGTGGAATGGGACGAGGTGGAGAGCTCCATCACGTTCACTGCCAACGACGATTGGTCGGCCAGCGTCAGCGATGTGACCACCCGTGCCGCCAATACCAAGATTGAGTGGATCACCCTGACAGTGAATACTGGTAAGGCTGGTGAGGTGAAGATGCCGTTCTGTCTGACGAAGAACAACTCTGAGTTCTACCGCGACGCGCAGATTGAGATTCGTTGTGGCGACAAAGTCTCTGTCATCAATGTTCACCAGAACCAGAATCCCGATGCTGTGCATATCATGGACCGCTCGCAGGTGCAGAACTTCGACAAATACACCTGTCCCGGCCCGTGGAACGAAGGTTTCGAGAAAGGTGTAGACAACATGCTGCGCGACGATGCCAAGTGGTCGTTCTGGCGCATGAAGCAGAGTGAGCACTTCTTCGTGTTCTGGGAGCCCGGCTTCGGCTATGATCCCAACTCTACCGACGTGCCCGCATCCTTGCGCGTCAATATCGACGACCTGTTGCAGAAGGCCGAGCAGTTCTATACCACCAATGTGGAGAAGCTGAAGATGGTGACTGTGGGCCAGGGCAAGAGTAACCTCGACAACTACAAGATGCAGATCTATCTGCTCTACCAGCAAGACTGGCTCGCCACCGGCTCAGGCTACGACAATAAGATTGGTGCCCTCTGGGTGAACCCCTCTACCTGTCAGCCCGTCGGTTCGACTATCGGCCATGAGATTGGTCACTCGTTCCAGTACCAGGTGGGCTGCGACAAGCTGCTCAATGGTCAGGCTCAGGAGACCGAATACGGCATGAACGGCGGCTTCCGCTATGGCTTCGGCGAGAATGGTGCCGGCGGCTGTGCTTACTGGGAGCAGTGCGCCCAGTGGCAGTCGTTCCAGGACTATCCCGAGGAGTGCTTCACTCAGGAGGCTCATCCCGCAGTATGGCTTCGCAACCATCACCGCCACTTCAACCATGAGTTCATGCGCTATGCCTCTTACTGGCTGCCTTACTACCTGACACAGAAGCACGGCATCGAGGCCTACGGCCGCATCTGGCAGGAGAGCACCTTCCCCGAGGATCCTCTGCAGACCTATGCCCGCCTGTTCTGTGGCAACGACATGGAGAAGTTCTACGACGAGTACTACGACTATGCCGCCCGTGCCGTAAACTACGACTTCGACGCCGTACACCAGTACCTCTCTCTGAATCCCGGTGCTGCCAACTACACAACCAATGTGTTGCCAAAGGACGGTGGATTCCAGCCTACCTACGACAACTGTCCTGGCACTACAGGTTTCAACACCATCGAACTGGACATTCCTGCTGCAGGCACAACGGTGAAAGCCGACCTGAAGGCAGTGACTCCAGGCAGTGCGCTTCCCGACGGTGATGCCGGTAAGGTGGTCGACGGCGATGGCAATGCCAAGGGCAATGTCTCGACCTACAACCAGCAGTCGAACAACTCTTCGGCCTATCGCGTGGGCTTCGTAGCCATCTGTGGCGATAAGTCGGTCTATGGCACCATGGCCAAGGGCAAGAACGCCGTGGCTGAGATGAAGGTTCCCGCCGGCACCGACAAGCTCTACCTCGTGGTGGTGGCTACCCCGACCAACTATCAGCGCCAGGCTTGGGACGACGACGAGACCAACGACCAGCAGTGGCCCTACAACGTGAAGTTCCAGGGCACCAGCGTGAAGGGCTTCATCGAGATTCCTGCAGGCGATCCTGAAGACGTGGCTGTCTCTTTCGACGTGAAAGGACTCGACGCTGCCTTCGAGGGCTATGAGGTCACTCAGATAGACCTGCTTGGTGAGGGTATCATGGAGAAGATTGGCAAGGCTTTCAAACTGCAGCCCGCAGAGATTCTGGCTCTCACAGCTTCGCGCGAGTCTTCTGGCGTGGAAGGTGAGGCAGACCTTGTAAGACCCGCAGAAGGTAAGATTGCCATTGGACTGACGCAGCCCGACGGCACCATCGACTACCATTGCACGACCAATGGCATTGGACCGTGGATTAGTGCTGCAGGCTATTCTTCCACATGGGGCGATGGCCAGTTGTACTACGAGTATAGCGGTACGTCTTATTACTTCCCCATCGGCTTCAAACCCGGCACGGTGGAGGCTGGCAAGTCTTATTCCATGAAACCTACTTGGGTATATACCAAGGACGGCAAACAGTATAAAGCAGTGATGACAATCAAACTGCATTTTTAAAGCACCGTTTTTTAGGTTTGGGGAGCGGAGCCAGTGGCCTTTTCGGGTCGGGTTTCGCTCCCGCTATTATTCCCCATCGGTCTTTTAGGATATCTGACGTGAATGGACTCTCAAAACAAGGAAAACGCTCCTGTTGTCAGTTTAAAGACCGATTGAGAATGATGCAGAAAACCGATATGTTGAATACAAAGAAGATGAAGAGAATATTTCTTTTTGGCCTGTTGGCCTTGCTGGTGGTAAGTTGTTCGAGCAACAGCGACGAGCAGGAACCAACGTCCGACGACGAAGTCACCATCACATATCCCAAAGACACCTCAGAGCACGAGCTGACCGACTTCCGCTGCCAGCTGGTGAGCGACGAGAGTGGCAACCATTGGGAGATCAAGTTCGACCGCGAACAGGTGAATCCCTTCATGGGAGGCGGTGACGAGGAGGGTGCCATAGTCACGGTGACCAACATGAAAGACGAATGGAAGGCGCTGAAAGACGAGACGGTAGTCGTCAGCGGCAAATATCGCGCACTGCACACGAAGTACTTTCATCGGAATCAGGCCACCATCACCTATTATTCCTTTGAGATTACACAGGTGAGAAAATATGAGCCCAAACCGACAGAACCTAAGTATCAAGTAGCAAAAATCACCATCGACGTAGACAACAATATGGCCGTGACCAGCAAGGAAGACTATCGCGGCTGCAGCATCAAGATAGAGTCGGACAACGACGAATGGGACTACGAGGGGCGCGGGCGCATTCGCGGACGAGGCAACTCCACGTGGGAGTGGTATCCCAAGAAGCCCTACCGTCTGAAGCTCGACGAGAAGGCCTCCATTCTCGGCCTTGCCGAAGAAAAAGACTGGGTGATGCTGGCCAACTACCGTGACCCGACCCACCTGATGAACACCTTCGTCTTCGAGATGGGCAGCGGTCTGGGCATTCCCTATACCAACCATACACGCTTCGTAGAACTGACGCTCAACGGCGACTATAAAGGCCTCTACATGCTGACCGAGCAGGTGGAGCAGAGCAAGAGCCGTGTGAACATCAGCAGCAAGAAAGGCTGGCTGTTGTCGCTCGACGTCGACGACGGACCCGAGGAGGCTCCCGGTGAAGGCGACAACTTCTGGTCGCAAGTCTACAGGATGCCCGTCTGTGTGAAAAGCCCCGAGGCGGAAGACTATGCCACGCCCGAGACGCTCATCAGCGGCGCCCGCACCGCCCTGAGCCAGATTGAGAACCTCATCCTGGCCCACGACTACGACGCACTGGCCAAGGTGATGGACATCGGCGTGATGATCGACTATCTGCTCATCCAGGAGTTGGTCTACAACGTCGAGGTAGCGGCACCGCGAAGCATCTATCTCTACAAGGACGACGGCGCCGGCTCGCTGTGGACCTTCGGACCGCTATGGGACTTCGATGCCGGCTACGACTTCGACTGGGGACAGATGCGCACCGGCCACACCTTCTTCACCGACTATCGCGAGACGGTGCTCGGCACCGACCCTGCCCGCCACATCAGCAACTACACCTATGTGCCGAGTTTCTTCACAGACATGTGGAAGAGCCGCCAGTTCGTCAGTCAGGTGAAGGCCCGTTGGAAAGAGATCAGTCCCCGCATCATGAGCGA
>DEFO01000011.1:131339-132161 GCA_002350805.1 Prevotella sp. UBA2850 | reverse complement strand
TTATGCATTATGAATTATGCATTATGAATTATGAATTGCTTCGGCGCTTCTACACTCCTAAATATAAAACGCGCGATGGCGACCCAAACGGGTCGCCATCGCGCGTTTTTATATCTTGTCGACGATTCTCTGGATCTTTTGGAACAGGGGACCTCGCTCGATGTGGCTGGCTACTGCCAGGCGATGCAGAATTCTATAGACGAGTTTGTTGCGGTCGAGACGGCGGACAATGTAGTAGATGCCAGTGGTGTTGAAGAAACCCACAAGGACGACAACGGCAAACTGGTCGAGCGCTCCTCCACCCAGGCGCCAGGTGATGAACCAACAGAGCACATTCAGCAAGTTAAGCAGAATGACACATACAGAAGTGCCGGCATGAGAGAAGCCCATCTCGATGAACAGATGGTGGAGGTGACTCTTGTCGGCATGGAAAGGAGAGACACCTTTCATGATACGGCCTGTCATGACGCGTAGTGTGTCGAAGATGGGAACAGACAACACGGAGATGGTGAAGGCAACGAGTCCCATGGTGGGAAAGGTCTTGCTCACTCGCGAGTGGTCGTCGATGATATGGAGCACAAAGATGGTCATGATGATGCCCATCATCAGAGTGCCGGCATCGCCAATGAACATCTTACTTTTCTTGCCGAAGACATTATGGAAAATGAAGGGTATCATCGACCCTGCTACCAAGGCTGCCAGTACTGCCATAGAACCGTCGAAGGCAATGATAAACACTGCTCCGAAGAGCGTACAGGCCATCACGCAGAAACTGGAGGAAAGACCATCAACCCCATCGATCATGTTGATGGCATTGATGAT
>DEFO01000011.1:129611-131296 GCA_002350805.1 Prevotella sp. UBA2850 | reverse complement strand
GAAAACCACACGGGTAGATGCCATAGGCCAAAAAGACCATGAAAACTATTGAGGTTTACTTGGTCCATCCAACAGACAAAGGCGATGACTAGTGCCTCGATGAACAAACGGAGGAGAGGACTCAGACCAATCAAGTCGTCAATGGCTCCTATATACAGCATCACCGTAATGGCAATGACCGGAGTGAACAGCGCATAGCTGTTGAAGAACATCGACGTGAGACCTATACCTACCATGATACCCCAAAACACGGCAATTCCTCCCAAGACAGGTACCGGCTCTTTTTGGAGCTTCCGGGCATCAGGATCGTCGGTGACATGACGACGCTTGGCCAGCCGCACAATATGCGGATGGATCCACATCGTGAGCAGCAATGCTGCTACAAATGGGATGACGATACCAATCATCCAAAGAGACAAGGTCATATTCATATACTCTTATTTCTACTTCCTCTGCCACCAATGCTTTTTCTTTGTGTTGCCTGCACTGTCGAGACGGGCATTGCGGCGTGCATCACGAAGGAGATCCTGCCAGGTGGTGCCCTGGGTAATCATCTGATAGATGAGACCCCAGTCTGGAAGACCGCCTAGGTTACGGTCGTCGATGAAGTAGTCGGCCTTGATCTTACGGGAGTAAGATCGGTTGTGGCTGGCTACCTCTTCCGGATAGTCGCGGTTGACAGCATAAAACTCCACACCACGCTCTCGGCACCACTGGATGGCCTCGTCGAGCAGCTCACCCTCACGGACGGACCAGAGGATGAGCTTATGCCTGTCGCGGATGAGCATGCGGAGCGTCTCGGTGGCGAAAGGGAGCTCTTCGCCAATCTGAGGATAGGCGTGCTCCACAATCGTTCCGTCGAAATCTACTGCTATCGTCATATCTTAGTCTTCAATTTACACTTTGATACTATCATCATCTTGGTTGGCATAGTTGCTCTTGCGGTAGTCACCATAGCCATAAGCATGATAGTTGCCGTAGCCACCATAACGTCCGTACTGTCCGTATTTGCCGTACTTGCCATTATGGCCGTAGTACGAACTGTAGTAGGAACCATACTTGGAGTATTTGCCATATTTGCCGTAGCCGTAGTAGTAGCCATACTTCTTCTTCGACATGTCGATGCCGTTGATGACAATACTGATGTTCGGCAACTTCTCTTGCTCGGCCAGCGCATTGACCATGCCCAGACTCTGTTTCGGAGTGTAGTCGGCACGGCACATATAGACGGTGGCATCGGCCACACGACCTACCTGTAAGGTGTCGGTGACAAGACCAACAGGAGCGGTGTCGAGAATGATATAGTCGTAGTGCTCACGTAGCTTGTCGATGATTCTCACCAGACTCTCGCGGGCCAGCAACTCTGCGGGGTTGGGCGGGATAGGTCCTGCCATCAGCAGGTCGAGGTTGTCGTGGACGCCCGAAGGAAGGATCTGTTTCTGAATCTGCTCGAAGGTGGGGTCTTCGAGAGGCAGCAATGGTGTGATACCGTGGTGATGGTCGCTGATCTCGAAGAGTTCGGCCAAGCGTGGCTTACGGATGTCAAGACCTACGATGATGACCTTCTTGTCGAGGAGTGCGTAGCTCACCGCCAGGTTGGCCGCATTAAAGGTCTTTCCTTCTCCCGACGTCGTAGACGTGAAGAGGATCACCTTCTGTCCTTCTCCCAGCATGAAGTTGAGGTT
>DEFO01000011.1:9953-129548 GCA_002350805.1 Prevotella sp. UBA2850 | reverse complement strand
GTCTTGGCTGTGTCGCTGGCGATAGGCACGTCGGCGATGATGGGGAGCTTGGTGATTTTCTCCACATCCTCGTGAGCCTCAATCTTATAACGGAGAACCTCGCGGATGAAGAAGAAGAGGGATGGGATGAGCAGACCAATTAAGATGGCTATCAGACTGATCATGATGAGTGGCGTCTTAAGAGTGCCGGCGTATGACGGCTCTTCCAGCAGACGGGCTTTGTCGGCAGTAGCAGCCAGCGAAATGGAGTTCTCCTCACGTTTCTGCAGCAATGTCTGATAGATGGCATTCTTCAAATCGTGCTGACGGCCAATCTCAGAGAGGATACGTTCCTGTTGAGGAGTCTGGTCGATCTTATTATAATAGTTGCCTAACTGATTCTGAACGACACCACGCTGCATCTCGAAATGGCGACGGGCCTGGGCGAGTGCACTCTTCAGACCTGCCAGCAGGTTGTCGAGTTCGGTGGTGAGAGGAATGAGTGACGGGTTGGATTCACCGGCAGTACGCATCAGACGGTTACGCTCGAGTACCTTGGCATTATACTGACTGATGATACCCGACGAGGTGGGGTCGGAGAGACCGTAGTTGGTGGGAAGCAACTGATACTTGTTGGCAGGGTCGTTGATGATATCGGTCATGCTGTTCAGATACATGAGTTGCACTTCCATGTCGGCCAGCTGCTTCTCAGTGCTGCGTGCATTAGCGGCGGCCTCAGTGGCGTCGCTCTTCAGCTCTACCACGTGGTGACGCTGTTTGAAGCTTTCGATGGCACTCTCGGTAGAGCCCAGCTCCTGACCGAATTTCTCGATACGGGTGTTGATGAACTCCTCGGTGCGAAGAGCCACCAGGTTTTTGTCTTCATTCGACTGACGGTTGTAGCAGATGACGAGTTGCTTGAGGTAGTCGATGGCACGCTGGGCACTCTTATCTTTTTTAATAAGGTAGAGCATGGAGGTGTTGTCCTTCCCCGATATGGTTAATGAAGAGGCATAGCTGCCAGCCAGCATCCTTGGAGGATAGATGGTCACATTCAGTACATTACCGTTACGGAGCGTTCCGAAAAGTGAGGAGTTGAACGTGATATAACCAGCACGGGTCACAATGCGGTTGGGCAGAGTGGCAAAACTGGCACGCATGGCATAAGGACCGGACTGTCCGCTTTGTGTTGCTACATAATAGGTACCTGTCACCTCGTAGACATTGTTCTCGCGGGTAATCTGCATCTTAATGGGAGCAGGAAGAACAGACAGGTGGTAGGCATCGATATCGACGGTGATGGGATTCTTCTTGTAGAGCAGACTGTTCTGGAAGAATCCTTCGCTCTCGTATTCCACGTAGAGTTTCAAATCGGTGATGATGTCTTGGGCAAGGCCCTTTGACTTGATGATTTCCATCTCGTTGCCCATCTCGCTGATCGTGTTCATCGTACCAGCCAGACCGCTGAAGCGTCCTCGGTTCAGGCCCAGAGGATCTTGAACCTTGACCAACATCTTTGAGCCGGCCTGATAGGTGGGGGTGAGATAACGGTTATATACATATCCGCATGCCAGGGCGATGAGGACCGATATAACAAACCAAGGCCAATTGAAAATAACTGTCTTGAAGATGGCCTCTAAATTAAAGAATGGACGAGATTCCTCGTCGATGGACGCCATTTGTGCGTCTCTTTCTATGATGTTCTCTTGTTTCATAATCAACTTAATCAATCAAACTAAGCAAATACTTTCCGTAATCGTTCTTTGCCATGGGTTGTGCTATCTCACGTAGCTTGTCGGCACTGATCCAACCATGCTTGAAGGCTATTTCCTCCAAACAGGCAATCTTCAGGCCCTGACGCTTCTCGATGACCTCGATGAAGGTACTGGCCTCGCTGAGACTGTCGTGGGTGCCGGTGTCGAGCCAGGCAAAACCACGCTGCAGGGTCTGTACTTTCAGATTGCCCTGACGCAGATATTCCTGGTTGACAGTGGTAATCTCCAGTTCGCCACGGGCGCTGGGCTTGATGTGCTTGGCAATCTCGACCACACTGTTGGGGTAGAAATAGAGACCCACCACAGCATAGTTGCTCTTGGGCTGCTGGGGCTTCTCCTCGATGCTCAGACAGTTGCCCTCGGCATCGAACTCTGCCACTCCATAGCGCTCGGGGTCGTTGACCCAATAGCCAAAGACGGTGGCCTTGCCATCTTGTTCGGCAGCACGGACACTCTCTTTCAGCATGCTGGTGAAGCCGACACCATGGAAGATGTTGTCGCCAAGAACCATGCAGACGCAATCGTCGCCAATGAACTGCTCACCGATGATGAATGCCTGGGCCAGACCGTCGGGGGACGGCTGCTCAGCATATTGCAGACGGACACCGAAGTCGGAACCGTCGCCCAGCAAGCGCTGGAAGCCGGGAAGGTCGTGCGGGGTGGATATCACCAATATATCTTGGATACCTGCATGCATCAATACAGACAGCGGGTAGTAGATCATGGGCTTGTCGAAGATTGGAATCAGCTGTTTCGAGATGCCCTTCGTGATGGGGTAGAGGCGGGTGCCACTGCCACCGGCTAAAACAATTCCTTTCATGTCGTACTCCTTATTATTTTGGGTGCAAAGATACAAAAAAAAGGATAATTGGCAATTGATATTGATAATTATTTTGTAATTTTGTAGGCGATTTTAAACAAATATGTATTTTTAATTTAAAAAATTATTAACAAAAAATATGGGATTTTTTAGTAAGCTCTTTGGAAAGAAGGATGCCGAGGAACATAAGGTAGGGGGCATGGAAGACTATATGACCCTCGTTAGAGTGTACTTTCAGTCATCGATGGCTGCCAATCTGGGTATCAGTAACTTGGCTATGCTGCCCGACTTGAGGACATTCAAGCAGACATTACACGTGCCGACCCAGAATAATAAACTGGGAGTGGGAGAGAAAACTGCCTGCAAGAAGATGATGAAGGATCTTTACAAGACGGATGATGATTTCTTTAAGGAAATTGACAATAGCATCAAGAAAAACTGCCGGAAAATACAAGACGTGCAGACGTATATGTATCAGTTCCAGGGCTTTTCGCAAGATTTGATGATGCTGACCGGCAACCTCATGAAGTTTAAGTTGCGTACACCGGGATTCATGAAGAAGGCCATCTATGCCATGACCGAGAAGACCGTGAATGATATCTTTACAAAGAACGACTTCAAGGATGCCGGCGTGATGAAGACCGTGGCTGCCATCCGCCAATATGACAAGCGTCTGGGATTCTCGCAAAAGTGGATTACCGACTTTATCTATCAGGTGGTGATGCTGGCCAAAAAGGAACCGAAAAAGAAGGACGAATAAAAAGTCGGTTAAATTTTTGGTTGAACAAAGAAAATTTACTAAATTTGCAGCATGGATGCAAATGAGAAGAGTTTAACGCTGTTCCAAACGCGTGTCAGGCAATTGATACTCAAGTTCTCTGAAATAAAAAAAGAGAACGAGGAGCTCTATGCGATGGTGGATCAGAAAGAGGCGGAGGTGAAACAGCTGAAAGCCCAACTCGCTCAGGCGCAGAACGACTATAATTCACTCAAGATGGCCAGAATGCTGGAGATTACCGACGGGGATCTGGAAGGCGCCAAGGCCAGGGTGGCAAAAATGATTCGTGAGGTGGACAAGGCTATCAAGCTGCTGTCGGCCGAATGACTCGCTGAAACGTTAAACATCTTAGATTGAACGTTGATGGCTGAAGAGAACAAAAAACTACAGATAAGGTTGCATCTTTACGATACGGACATGGCGGTGAATATCAACCGCGATGACGAGGAGTTGTATCGCAAAGCGGCAAAACTCATCACAGATACGGTAAACACCTATTCCAACCTGTTCAAAGGCAGGAAAAGCGAAAAGGAAATACTGTATATGGCATTGGTGGACATTGCCTTGAGGTTTGAGAAAACCGACAAGCGCAATGACACCCTTCCCTATCATCATATTCTCTCACAGCTGACCCAAGAAATCGAAGAGGTGCTTTGACGAGAGAATATTATAAACTTTAAATATATTGAATTCATGATTTTGACAGTGATTGTCGGAGTGGCCGCACTCATCGTGGGCGGCGTGCTCGGATATTTAGTTTTTAGGTATGTCATCAAAGGCATCTATCAGAAAATGGTTGATGAGGCCGATGAAAAGGCCGAGCAGTTGAAAAAAGAGAAACTCTTTGAGGTGAAGGAGAAGTTCCTGAACAAAAAGACTGAATTGGAAAAGGAGGTTCAACAGCGCAACCAGAAGATTCAACAGAGTGAAAACAGGCTCAAGCAGCGTGAGATCTCGCTCAACCAGCGACAGGAAGAGCTGGGCAGAAGAAAACAGGAACTCGACCAGCAGAAGCAACGTCTGGATAATGAGAAGAAACTGCTGAGCGTGAAGCAGGATGAGTTGGAGAAGATGCAGTTGCAGGAGCGTGCCAAACTGGAAGAGCTGAGCGGACTGAGCGCCGAAGAGGCCAAGGCACGACTGGTGGAGAGCATGAAAGACGAGGCCCGCACCGATGCCCAGAGCTATATCAACGAGATTATGGACGAGGCCAAGCTGAATGCCAACGCACAGGCTAAGAAGGTGGTGATTCAGACCATTCAGCGCGTAGCTACCGAAACAGCTATCGAGAACTCGGTGAGTGTGTTCCATATCGATAATGATGAGGTGAAAGGACGTATCATCGGCCGTGAGGGACGTAATATCCGTGCTTTGGAGGCTGCCTGCGGCGTGGAGATTGTGGTGGATGACACCCCTGAGGCCATCGTCATCTCTGCCTTCGACCCCATTCGTCGTGAGGTGTGCCGTCTGGCATTGCACCAGCTGGTGGCCGACGGCCGTATCCACCCGGCACGTATCGAGGAGGTGGTAGCCAAAGTGAAGAAACAGTTGGAGAATGAGGTGATAGAGACCGGTAAGCGTACAGCTATCGACCTGGGTATTCATGGCCTGCATCCCGAACTGATTCGTATCGTGGGTAAGATGAAGTATCGTTCGAGCTATGGCCAGAACCTACTGCAGCATGCCCGTGAGACTGCTAACCTGTGTGCCGTGATGGCCTCAGAGCTGGGACTGAACCCCAAGAAGGCCAAGCGTGCAGGACTGTTGCATGATATTGGTAAGGTGCCCGACGAGGAGAGTGAGTTGCCTCATGCCCTTTATGGTGCTAAGATTGCCGAGAAATATAAGGAGAAGGCTGATATCTGTAATGCCATTGGCGCTCACCATGATGAGATGGAGATGCAGACGCTGCTGGCTCCCATCGTGCAGGTGTGTGATGCTATCTCAGGTGCCCGTCCTGGTGCCCGCCGTGAGATTGTTGAGGCTTACATCAAACGTCTGAACGATCTGGAGGCCATCGCCATGAGCTATCCTGGTGTGACAAAGACCTATGCTATTCAGGCGGGTCGTGAGTTGCGCGTGATTGTCGGTGCCGACAAGATGGACGATGCCGAGACCGAGGCTCTGTCTGGCGAGATTGCCACAAAGATCCAGAACGAGATGACGTATCCCGGACAGGTGAAGATTACCGTCATCCGCGAAACTCGTTCGGTGGCATACGCAAAATAAAAGTAAAGGAAAGTATTGCCCCTTGATAGAAAGCCACTCACATGAGTGGCTTTTTTTGTTGGCAAGACTATTCAGAGCTTTACGCTGCTAATGTCAACCAGGTTGTTGACAATGGCATAGATGGTGAGGCCTGCCGGAGAATGGATTTGTAGTTTACGGGCAATGTTGCGTCGGTGGGTGATGACCGTATTGATGGAGATGCAGAGGTGGTCGGCAATCTCTTTGTTGGACATTCCTTGTACCAAACTGATGATGACGTCTTTCTCGCGGTCAGAGAGCATTTCGTTGGAACTGTTCTGGCTGATCATCTTCGAGATTCTCTCCGACACATCGTTCTTCTTTGATTGGCGCTCCAAACGACGGATGGCCGGAATGAATATCTGTTCTTCCACCAGGGCATGCTGTGCGAGCCACTCCTCATTATTATATATATCATATAAGGTGGCAGAGAGCTGATTGTTGTGGAGCCCGTCGGAAGGCAGGTACTTGATGATGATATTCTTCAACTCGCGCACTTTCAGGTCGGTCTGGCCATGATGCTTCGAGAAGGTGTCGATGTCGTAGTCCTCGGGCATCTCTCCCTTCAACAGGGCGTCTACATAAGGGAAGACCATCTTCTCCTCGTACTTCATGTGCACCCTGATTTCGCGGGCATACTCGTCGTAGAGCTTCATGATAAGGCGGGCTAGGTTGTCGCTCTCGTCGAGCGCCTCTTCTAGCTCCTTGCGGATAAACGGCAACTGGAAGTCGAGGTAATACTCATGGCTGGCCTTGAGATAATGAATCAGGGTAGGGATGGACAGACGGTCGCTCTCGTCGAGGTCCTTATGACCGTTGATGCAGAAATTGACAATGGCCAGGAAGGTGTAGGTGTCTACATCCTGTTCCTCGCACACTTCTTTGACGGTCTTGTCGCCAAAACCCAGGTTGATGCCGAAACGGCCAAGGCTCTGCAAAATGCTATAGTTGTCGGCAATGAGCGAGATCATCTTGTCGCCTGCCTCATACATCTTTTGATTCTTCATCTTGTTCGCTACCTTATTAATATATATAAGCAGTTTGCAAAATTAAGTATTTTTCTGGAAAAAAGCAATCATCATTTTTAGGTATTTTGCGCATAGGAAAAATTCTTGGAAATTTTTCCTGTTTTTGTATACAGGGTATTGAAATTTTTGCTAACTTTGTAGCCGATTTCGCATTTGTAGTTTTCCAAAATGGGAAACTTTTTAAAAATTAAATCGGGAAAAGTTTCCCAAAACTGACAATCTATGGAGATTAAAAACTTTACCATTACCAAGCGCGACGGTAGTGTCGACCGCTTCTCGTTAGACAAGATTATGAACGCCATTATCAAGGCGTTTAACTCGGTTGATGAACCAATTGATTTGGGATGTATCTCTCAGATACTCAGCCACTTGGATATCAAAGAAGGTATCAAGGTGGAGGATATCCAGAACCAGGTGGAAGAGGCCCTGATGAAGGAAGGCTATTATAAGGTGGCCAAGAGCTTCATGCTCTACCGCCAGGCTCACACAGAAGACCGTGAGACTTTGGAGAAGTTGAAATTTTTGGGAGACTATTGCGAGGCAGCCAATGCAGCAACTGGTTCGAAATATGACGCCAATGCAAATGTCGAACATAAAAATATTGCAACTCTGATTGGTGAGTTGCCCAAGTCGAACTTCATCCGTTTGAACCGTCGTCTGCTGACCGACCGTATCAAGAAGATGTATGGCAAGGACCTGTCGGATAAGTATATCTACATGCTGACTCATCACTTTATCTATAAGAATGATGAGACGTCATTGGCAAACTATTGTGCGAGTATCACGATGTATCCCTGGCTGATTGGCGGTACGATGTCGATCGGTGGCAACTCGACGGCACCCACCAACCTCAAATCGTTCTGCGGAGGATTCGTCAACATGGTGTTCATGGTGAGCAGTATGCTCAGCGGTGCCTGTGCCACGCCTGAGTTCCTGATGTACCTGAACTACTTCATCGGACTGGAGTATGGTAAGGACTATTGGAAGGAGCCCGACAAGATTGTGGACCTCAGCCTGAAGCAGCGTAGCATCGACAAGATGATTACCGATTGCTTTGAGCAGATTGTCTATAGCATCAACCAGCCAACAGGTGCCCGCAACTATCAGGCCGTATTCTGGAATATTGCCTATTATGACAAACCCTATTTCGAGTCGTTGTTCGGCAACTTCTACTTCCCCGACGGTAGCCAGCCCGATTGGCCTGGCCTCTGCTGGCTGCAGAAGCGCTTCATGAAATGGTTCAACAAGGAGCGCACCAAGGCCGTGCTCACCTTCCCGGTGGAGACAATGGCTCTGCTGAGCAAAGACGGCGAGATGGTAGATCCCGACATGGCAGACTTTACGGCCGAGATGTATAGCGAGGGACACTCGTTCTTCACCTATATGAGCGACAATGCCGACTCACTTTCCAGCTGCTGCCGTTTGCGTAACGAGATACAAGACAACGGTTTCAGCTACACGCTGGGTGCCGGTGGCGTGTCTACAGGCTCGAAGAGTGTGCTCACCATCAATCTCAACCGTTGCATTCAGTATGCTGTGAACAACAAACTGGACTATCAGGAGTATCTGCTCGATGTCATCGACCTCTGTCACAAGGTGCAGCTGGCTTATAATGAGAACCTGAAAGATCTTTGGAAGCATGGCATGCTGCCTCTGTTTGATGCCGGTTACATCAATATCGGCCGTCAGTATCTGACCATCGGTGTCAACGGACTGGTGGAGGCTGCTGAGTTTATGGGCTTGAAGATTAACGACAATCCCGACTACCTGAAGTTCGTGCAGACGGTGCTCGGACTGGTGGAGAAGAAAAATAAGGAGTATCGCTCGAAGGATGTGATGTTCAACTGCGANNGAGATGATTCCTGCCGAGAATGTGGGTGTGAAGCATGCCAAGTGGGACCGTGAAGACGGCTATTTCGTTCCGCGCGACTGTTACAACTCCTATTTCTATGTGGTAGAGGACGACTCGCTGAATATCATCGATAAGTTCAAGTTGCATGGTGCTCCCTATATCCAGCATCTCACCGGTGGTAGTGCCCTGCACATGAACCTCGACGAGCATCTGAGCAAGGAGCAGTATCGTCAGTTGCTGCGCGTTGCCGCCAAAGAAGGATGCAACTACTTTACCTTCAATATCCCCAATACCATCTGTAATGACTGTGGGCATATCGACAAGCGCTACCTGAAGGAGTGTCCCCACTGCCATTCGAAGAATGTGGATTACATGACCCGTATCATTGGCTATCTGAAGCGCGTGAGTAACTTCAGCCAGCCTCGTCAGGAGGAGGCTGCCCGCCGCTTCTATGCTCATTCCAATCAAATGTAATGACTCAGGGACAAAGGGCTGAGATCGGCTGACGACGAGCCGTGTCGGATCTGCTGCCCTTTGTCCCTTTCTCTTTTGTTAGTAGTACGATTATGTTGAAATACGTCAATACCGGTGTTGTTTTTCAGGAGATTCCCGACGAGGTGACCCTCTCTATCAATATTTCCAATTGTCCCTGCCATTGTCCGGGATGTCATTCGAAATATCTGTGGGGGAACATCGGTGAACCGCTTACCCCCATGGTGCTCGATTCGTTTGTCAAAGAGTATGGGCACGACATCACCTGTATTTGTTTCATGGGCGGTGACGCCGAGCCGGAGAACGTGAATCAACTGGCGAAGTATCTGCATCGCGAGCATCCTCAGTATAAGGTGGCTTGGTATAGTGGGAAGACGGTTATTTCGCGCCAAATCAGTAAGAGCGATTTCGACTACATCAAGATTGGGCCTTACATCGAGCATCTGGGATGCCTGAAAGACCGCACCACCAACCAACGGCTTTACAAACGGGTGACGGGAGAGCAATTCTCCGATATCACCTCGCGTTTCTGGAGATAAGAGCAACGCTTCCAAGGAGTAGGGACGAATCGTACGTAAGCCGGAAGTAGCAAAACAGATAGCGGGCATTAGCTTTCTTTGGAAAACTAATGCCCGCTCATTTTTTTGAAGCTTTTCTAACTTTTGAAGCCTTTCTAACTCCTGCTCACTCCTTTCACCAATGAGTTATTGGTATTTATCTATCAGCGGCTGGGCCTGTTCGGAACCCAGTTCCTTGGCTTTTTGCAGTTGCTGGATACCTTCAGCCTTGTTGTTCTGCTGGATGAGGGCAAGACCCAATATGAGATAGCCGTCGGGATAGTCGGGGTCAATGGCTATGCATTGGCGGGCGATGTCGATGGCATCGGGAATCTGGTTCACACGTAACAGCAGGTTGGCTTTCTCGGCATAGTAGACCGGCTGTTGCTTGTCGAGCTCGATGGCGATGGTGATGTCGTTGAGCGCCTGCTGCCAAAGTTTGGCTTTCGACTCACATTGTTCGCGGGAATAGAAGAACTGTGCGGTGAGAGTGGGCCGCATGATATACGCATAGATGTTGTAGTCGCCTACAGCCTTACGATACTGGCCTGCCTGTTCCCAAGCCTGGGCGCGAGCCAGGATATAAGGAGCCGGGTTGACACGGTTGATGGAGTCGCAAGCTATAATGGCGCTGTCAATCAGGGCGATGAATGCCGTATCGTTGGGTTGCATCATCTGTTGTGAGTGGGCGGCCTCGTAGAAAATCTCGGGCGAGCGGAGCGGAGTCTTAGTCAGCTGCATGAACATGTCGTAGGCTTTCTGATACTCTTTCTTCGAGAAACGGATCTGGGCCTCCTGGTGCTGATAGACGGGCTGCGGGTTGATGGCAAAGGCCTGCTGAGCCTCTTCGATAGCCTTGTCGAAACTCCAGGGAGCGTACGGCCGGTTGTGGTAGAGCTCTTTCTGATAGATGAGCTGGCTGTAGGCATAGTGGCCCTCGTCTTTTTTCTCGCTCTTGTTGATGACCGTCTCCATGTCCTTGGCAGCGGCATCATACAAGCCGGCATCCACTTCCATCTGCGCACGACGCTGATAGCCATCGGGCAGGTCGGGGAAGAGGTTGATGAAATCGCCTACGTAGGCGGCCTGCTTCAGCGAGTCGCCACCCGACATGAGCAGAGCCAGTTGCGCCTGCTGGCGGTCTTCGGGCAGGGCCACGGGAATGCCGATGCGGCCGAGGATGTTTCCGTTGAACTCCAGAGCGGTGGACCGCAGCTGACTACCGAAGAAGGCGCTGGCGGCATGGATGGTGTTGCCGCTGCTGGTGAGCTGCAGAAGGCCCAGCACCTGGCCTTGTTCGTTGACAAACGGGCAATGGACAGCATTCTCGGGGACGGAGATGTCGAACACGTAATAGCCATATTTCTCCATGAAGGTCTCTGCATTCTTGACCGTTGTCTGGACGGCTTGCAGCGGGTTCTTGCCCATAGCATAGGGAAGCAGCCATGCCGACGAGCCTGTCGGCGCCACCGTCGTGGCCACCTGGGCAGCCGTTGTCTTTCCTGCCACCTTGAAGCGGCACATGTCGTAGATGTCGTTGACACCCAGGATGCGCTCCACATTCATCTGTTTACCGTTGGCATCGACGACAACGGCTCGTCGGGCACCCAGGAAAGGCGTCAGGTCGCTGAGGGCCTCGCCTTGGTTGCCAATAAACACACCATGGCTGCTGGCGAGCAAAGAGCCGTCGGCACGGAAGGTGGTCAAGGTGAAAACAGATTTGGCTGCCTGCTTCACAGGAGCCGGCTGGGCATTCAAGGAATGGTTCATAGCGAACTGCCCCATGAAGAGCGTGAGTTGGAGGGTGATGAATATGACGATTCGTTTCATGAATAATGTTTTTTTCGTTTCTTTTGGATGAATGATGTCTATTGTTGAAATAATATCGATGGTCTTTGTCATGTCTGGAGGGCTGCTCCATCGGCGCAGAGTAGCTCTCTGGCGTTCTGGAGGGCTGCTTGCGTGACCGATTCACCGCTGAGCATCTGGGCGATTTCCTGTATGCGCTCGTCGGGTGTCAGTTCGGTCAGATGGCTGTGTGTGCCCTGTGCCGTTTCTTCCTTATACACTTTGTAGTGGTGGCTTCCACGAGCGGCAATCTGTGGCAGGTGGGTGATGCTGATGACCTGTCGGTCGCTATCGCCCATCTCCTTCATGATGACCGCCATCTTCTCGGCAATCTTGCCGCTCACGCCGGTGTCAATCTCATCGAAGATGATCGTGGGCAGTTTCACGGCCCCGCTGATCATGGCCTTGAGCGACAGCATGACACGGGCAATCTCACCGCCTGAAGCCACCTGCGAGACGGGTTGCACCGGGGTGGAGGTGTTGGCAGAGAAGAGGAATGCCACCTTGTCGGCACCATCGGCAGCAAGACTCTTGGGGAGCAGGCTGACGCTGAACCGGGCGTGGGGAATGCCCAGTGGCACCAGCCGTTCGAGCATCTGCTGCTCAACAGCCTTAGCCGCAGCCTTTCGAGAATGGTTGAGCTCTTTCGCATGTCGCTCTGCCTTCTTCAGACAGGCATCTGTCTGTTGCTCAAGTGCTTGCAGCTCCTCGTCGCTGTTCTCTATCTGCGAGAGCTGGCTGGCCAGCTGCTGTTCCATACCGATAAGCTCGTCGATGGTGCTGGCGTGATATTTCTTCTGCAGGCTGTAAATCTGGTCGAGCCGTTCGTTGACGGCATCGAGCTGGGCAGGGTCGAAGTCGATGCGGTCCATCTGACTGCTCACGTCGTCGGCCACATCTTTCAGTTCGATATAACTGTTTTCCAGGCGTTCTGCCATCTCAGCCATCTGCGGGAACACTTTCTCGATAGTGCGCAGCGATGAGGAGGCGCGCCGCAGTTGGCCCACGATGCCTGTTCCCTCGCCACTCAGCAGGTTGTCGGTCTCGTAGAGAGCCTGTTTGATGTCCTCAGCATGACTGAGCATATCGGCCTGCTGTTCCAGGTCTTCCTGCTCGCCGCTCTTGAGGGCTGCCGAATGCAGTTCGTTGTACTGGAATCGCATGAAATCCTCGTTCTGGCGGTTGTGCTCGATGTCGGCCCGCATTTGCTCCTGCTGTTGGAGCGCCTGCCGGTATTCGTTGTAAGCCTTGCGGTAACTGTCTAATTGTTGTTGGTTATTGGCGATGGTGTCGAGAACCCCGAGTTGGAAGTCTTCTTTCTGGAGCAGCAGGTTCTGATGCTGGCTGTGAATGTCGATGAGCTGTTCGCCCAGCTCGCGCATCAGGGTCAGCGGCACCGGCGTATCGTTGATGAACGCACGGCTTTTTCCTGCTGCTGTCAGCTCGCGCCGAAGGATGCAGTCGTCAGCATCGTAGTCGATGTCGTTCTCCTCGAAGAAACTCCGCAGGTCGTACCGTGAGATGTCGAAGTGAGCCTCGATGGTACAGCGCTCGCAACCCTGCTTGATGCTCTTCGAGTCAGCTCGGTTGCCCAGCAGAAGGCCGATGGCTCCGAGGATGATGCTCTTTCCGGCACCGGTCTCACCGGTGATAACCGAGAAACCGGGGTAGAGCTGCATGCGCAGTTCGTCGATGAGAGTGAAGTTCTTGATGTATAGTGTTTTAATCATTTCTTGATCCTTTCCCAGGCATTGTTTTGCGAGGCGTTGATAGAGAAGAGCAGTTCGTAGATGCTTTCCTTCTCTTTCTGAGTGCCTTTCCCCTCGTAGATGCTGGCCAGTTCGTCGCGCTTGTAGTCCGTCCATATCTGTGGCAGCAAGCTCAGCGGCTTGTCCTCGCGTGCTTTTTTCAGGTTCTCCAGCAGGGCGTTGGTGATATTGGTGCGCCCGCGCTCCGCATTATTGGCCATCTCGTCGAGTCCCAGCCGGTAGTAGTCGTATTGCAGCTGCCGGAAGGGGCGCATGGCACCGTCGAGGTAGTCGTTGATGATGGCAAAACGGTTGCGGTCGTTATCGAATGCCTTCCATCCTGTGTAGCTGAGGTTCTGGGCGTTGTTGGTGAGATACATGCATTGCTGGAGCACCTCCTCGCCGCCCATGGGCGCAAACGAGTCGAGGTCCAGGCCGATGATGAGATAGGCGTAGTAGGCCATGAGTGCCACCAGCTGGTTGTCAATCTGCTCGGGATTGTAGTTCAGCTGGTTGAACTGCTGGAAATCGAAGTTGAAATCGTTGTCCTTATTATTATATAAGGTGGTGGTGTAGCCTGAGTTGTAGACGGGGCGGTTGGCCTGGATGAGGGCGTTGGCCGTGAACAGTCCTGTCGATGCGTCGTATTTGGTAATGGTGATGTTGAAGGTACATTGTATCCGTTCGTTCTTCTGGAATTGCAAGGAGGTCCATTGCTGGTCGTTGACAAACTGTTCGAGGGTCTGTTGCAGGTTCTCGAAGACGCTGTTGTCGGTTCCCTGAATCTGATTGTGATTCACAGTAATTCGTGCTTGCAGCTCTTGTGCCTGCACAAGGGTCGAGCAGCAGACGAGCAAACTCCATACGAGGAACAGGATTTTCTTCATCATTCCTTAAAACAATGCTTCAAGTGCGTCAATAATGTCTTTGGCCACCTCAGTTTTCGGCTTCTTATCGTAGGTCCGCTCGCCCTCTCTTGAGATAATCTTGATTTGGTTCTCGTCGGTACGGAAACACGTTCCCTCGTTGCGCAAGCTGTTGAGCACGATGAAGTCGAGGTTCTTCTTTTCGAGTTTATGCTGGGCATTACGCTCCTCGTCGTTGGTTTCGAGGGCAAAGCCCACCAGCTTCTGCCGGTCGTGCTTCATGCGTCCCAGTTCGGCGGCGATATCGTGAGTGGGTTTCAGGCGAATCACCAAATCGTCTTTCTCGCGTTTGATCTTGTGGTCGGCCTGTGTCTCCGGACGGAAATCGGCAACGGCGGCACACAGAATGGCGGCGTCGCTCTTCTTCCAAGCCTCGACGGCAGCCTGATACATCTCCTCACAACTCTCCACGTCGATGCGGCGGATGCGCTCGGAGCATTTCAAGCTGACGGGACCAGCCACGAGGGTGACCTCAGCACCACGGGCGGCACATTCCTCAGCCAGGGCGAATCCCATCTTGCCGCTGCTGTAGTTGCCGATGAAGCGTACTGGGTCGATCTTCTCGTAGGTGGGGCCGGCCGTGATGAGAATGTGCTGGGAGGCAAGTGTGGAAGGACGCTGGTTGGGAGCGGGCTGGGTTGCGGGCGTGGCGGCTTGATGGTCGAAGAAACGGCTGAGCGCCTCGACGATGACATCAGGTTCCTCCATGCGTCCCTTGCCTTCCAAGCCACTGGCCAGGAAACCGCTCTGCGGCTCGATGATATGGTTGCCGTACTCCTGTAATGTGCGCAGATTGGCTTGCGTAGAGGGGTGGGCATACATGTCGAGGTCCATAGCCGGGGCGATGAACACGGGAGCCTTCATCGAGAGATAGGTGGTGATGAGCATGTTGTCGGCCACTCCATGGGCCATCTTTCCGATGGTGCTGGCGGTGGCAGGTGCGACGAGCATGGCATCGGCCCACAACCCGATGTCGACGTGCGAGTTCCAAGTGCCGTCACGTTGTGAGAAGAACTCGCTGATGACGGGCTTGTGGGTGAGGGCAGAGAGGGTGATGGGCGTGATAAACTCCTTACCAGCCGGTGTGATGACCACCTGTACCTCAGCTCCCTGTTTGATGAGGCCACGAATGATGAGACAGGCTTTATAGGCGGCAATGCTGCCCGTAATGCCCAGAACGATTTTCTTTCCTTTCAGCATTTATTTGTTGTTAAAGGCACGCAGGCGGATGCGGGTGAGCACCTGCTTGGTGTTGTTGGTGAAATCGCTGGAGAGCATCCAGCCATAGTAACCCGGGTCGCGGTTGAGCACGTCGGTCACCGCCCAGTTCTTGTATTTTCCGAAGTTGAACACCTCGTGCTTGCGAGGATGACCGTCCTTGTCGGTGAGCACGTTGCCTTGTGCGTCGACCATGTCTCTCCACACGATACGGCCTGCGAAGTCGACGTTGTCGTTGGTCTTCGAGAAAGCAGCCAGCTCGTTCATGTCGTTGTTGAGTTGCCGTTCGGGCTCTTCCTGGCGTCCGGGAGCATACATGTCGAGCTGTCCCATCAGCACGCGATAGGTGGCTTCGGTATCCTGGTCGGCGCGGTGAGCCTCAAAGTCGTCCTCCATCTTACGGCCGCAGTAGAACTTATAAGCGGCAGCCAGGTTGCGACGCTCCATCTTGTGGTAGATGGTCTGGGCATCGATGAGGCGGCACTTCGAGAAGTCGAAGTCGATGCCGGCACGCAGAAACTCCTCGGCGAGCATGGGGATGTCGAAGTGGTTGGAGTTGAAGCCGGCAAAATCGCAACCGGTGAATTTCTCGCTCAGCTTCGGGGCCAGCTCTTTGAATGAGGGCTGGTTCTTCACATCGTCGTTGCTGATGCCTGTCAGGGCTGTCACCTCTGCCGGGATGGACTTCTCGGGATTCACAAACAAGTTGGCACGTTCCTCGGTGCCATCGGTATTCACCTTGATATATGATATCTGAATGATACGGTCATTAACAAGGTCAAGCCCCGTTGTCTCGAGATCGAAGACAATCAGGGGCTTAGTAAGGTTGAGTTTCATAATGTTTCTACCAGATGATTTAGTCGTTCAGCAGCATGGGCATGATGAGCATCAGCACGTCCTCGTTCTCCGGCTGCTGACCGGGTACGATGATGCCGGCACGGCTGGGGTCGGCCAGTTCGATAATCACATCCTCGCTGTCGAGGTTGTTGAGAATGTCGGTCAGCGACGGGCCCTTGAAGCCGATGCTCATGGGCGAGCCGTTGTATTCGCAGGTGATTTCTTCCTTGGCGCTGGTGGCGAAGTCGATATCCTCTGACGAGAGTGTCAGCTTGCCTGGCTCCACGCGGAAGCGGATGAGCTGACTGCTGTCGCTGGCGAAGGGAAGCACACGGCGCAAGGTTCCGATGAGCGACTTGCGGTCGATGGTAATCTGGTTGGGGTTGTCCTGCGGAATCACCGAGTTGTAGTTGGGGTAGCGACCCTCGATGAGACGGCATGTGATCACGCTGTCGGCGAACGAGACTTCGGCGTTGCGCTCGTCGAAACGGATGGTCACGTCGCCGCCGTCGCGCTGGAGCACGTTCTTCAGCAGCGTGGCAGGTTTCTTGGGCAGGATGAAGGCGGCGGGTACTTCGCTCTTCACCGTGTAGTTCTTGTTGCGCACCAGTTTGTGACCGTCGCTGGCCACGATAGCCAACGCATCGGGAGTAAGGTCGAAATAGATACCGTTCATCACGGGGCGCAGCTCGTCCTGGGCGGTAGCGAAGATAGAACGGTTGATGTTGTTGGCCAGCACATTGGCGTCGACAACGATACTGGTGGCATTGTCGGAGATGGCCTGCGGACGGGGATACTCGTCAGCATTCTGACCTGTGAAATTATAGATACCATTCTGATAAATCACCTTGATGGTATAGGCCTCCATGTCGATATCGAGGGTGAGGGGCTGCTCCGGCAATTCCTTCACGGCATCGAGGATGGTACGGTTATGTACGGCAAAGTTGCCTTGTCCGTCCACATTATCGAGCACTATGGTGGTTTTCATCACGTTCTCGCTATCGGAGGCTGTGATGGTAAGCTGGTTGCCATCCACTTCGAAAAGGAAACAGTCGAGGATAGCCAAACTGTTCTTGTTGTTAAGGACCCTGGCAAGGGTTGCAAGTCGGCTGCTCAGGGCCGAACTGGATAATGTAAATCTCATGAGTATCTAATTTTTATTGTTATGATGCATCATTGGTTAATTCGATACAAAATTACAAAAAAGCGTTGTGTAAAACAAAAAATCATGGAAAAAGTTTTTGTTTTTAGAACTATTTTAGTAATTTCGCAACTGAAAACAATCAACTCTAATAAAAAATACATATAATAAATGGATTTACAAGGTAAGATTATTGCCGTGCTGCCCGAGCGTAGTGGTGTTTCAGCACGTGGAGAGTGGAAAGCGGGTTCGTTTGTCCTCGAGACACACGACAACTTCCCCAAAAAGATGGTGTTCGATGTCTTTGGTGCCGAACGTCTGGCTCAGTTTGCCATCAAGGCTGGTGAAGAGCTCATCGTCTCGTTCGACATCGATGCTCACGAGTATCAAGGACGCTGGTACAACAGCATTCGTGCCTGGAACATCCAGCGTGTTGACCCGGCTTCTGTCCAGGGTTATCCCGGAGCAAATGTCAACACTCCATTCCCGCCGCCTCCCGCAATGGGTAGTGCCGCTCCCGCCGCCTCTGCTCCTGCTGCTGCTCCCGCCGCTCCCGCTGCTGGTGCTACGGCTCCATTCCCTCCTGCTCAGGATAATGGTGGCAGTACCGACGACCTGCCTTTCTAAACGGGAATACAAAATAAAAGATAATGGGAAGCGAGTTGAGCCGCTTCCCATTTTTTTTTCGTTTTGCTTTGTTGCTCTTCTGGCAAGTTAAGTTTGTAGCTCTTCTGGCAAGTTAAGTTTGTTGCTCTTTTTGCAAGTTTGTATCTCTTCAGCCAAGTCGTTATGCCTCACCTCTTAGTGATACGGGCCGTGTAGTCAAAGTGTTCACCAACAGCCACCACTTCCACAGCATATCCGTTTTCCTCTGCTTCCTTTCTCAAGGTCTCTGCGTCGATATACAGCCAGTCGAAGGGCTCGCCAATCGTATCCTTATACTGCATTCTGTAGCTCAGCTCACCATAGTAGTGGCCTGTGTCGGGATAGTCGATGAGGCCGTTCTCGTCCTCGAAGACATAGCTGATGTCGGAAGAGTCGCAAAGCACCTGGCCTCCCGTCGCCAGTATCTTGTCGAGGTGGTGGAAGAACTCGGGCATGCGCTCCAAGGTTCCGACGATACCGATGCCGTTCATCAGCATCAGGATGGTATCGTATTTGCCACCTATCGTAAAGAAATCCTGTTCGACCACCTTCTTCACTCCTCTCTGCCTCATGGTCTCAACCGACAGAGGGGAAATGTCGATGGCTGTCACGTCAACGCCCCGCCCTTGAAGGACGAGCGAGTGGCAGCCAGAGCCGGCTCCCACGTCGAGCGTCTTGCCCCTTGTCATGTCGAGAGCCTTCCTTTCTATCTCCGGCATTTCCTCGTATGTGCGGAAAAGCGTTGCTAGGGGTATCTCGTCCTCCTCAAACATGGGGGAGAACACCCTGAGCCTGTCGGCCGTACCTGTCAGCTGGTAGTCGGCAATGGCTCGGCCCATCGGGTCGGCTTTCCTGTTCATTTGTGACATATCTCCTCCAGCTCGCCAGTTTCCGAGTCGATGATGAAGCCGCGAACCACCACATCCTTCGGTACCAGCGGGTGAGTCTTGATGGTCTCTACGGTTTTGCGCACGGAAGTGGGCGTGTCTTTAAATCCTTCCAGCCATTGGTTCAGGTCGATGCCGCACTTGCGGATGATGTCGAGGGTGTCGTCTTCCACGCCCCGGGCATTCATTTCCTGGTGGAAGTGGTCATAACTCATGTGACAGGCGCCACAATGGGAGTGGGCCACCACCATGATCTCGTCGACGCCCAGCTCGTAAATGGCCACGATGAGGCTTCGCATGGCCGAGTCGAACGGCGAGATGACCAATCCTCCAGCGTTTTTGATAATCTTGGCATCGCCGTTCTTCAAACCGAGTGCCGCGGGGAGTAATTCGGTTAGTCGGGTGTCCATACATGAGAGCACGGCCAGACGTTTGTTGGGGTACTTGTCTGTCAGATATTTCTCATAACCCTTCTCGGCTACGAAAGTCTTGTTGTAAGCAATAATCTGGTCAATCATATTCATCTTGTCGTTATGTTTTAAGGTATTCGATATTTATTATATGCAAAGTTAAGAATTATCTGGAATTATTATTATATTTGTACTCGTTTTTTTTATAATAGTTTATGAATGATGATTGAAATTGGATTAAGACATACGAGCGAACTGACAGTTGGCGAGGCTACTACAGCCCTTCGCATAGGGTCGGGCGACCTGCCCGTTCTGGCTACTCCTGCCATGATGGCCTTGATGGAAAATGCGGCCATGCTTGCCGTAGCAGACTACCTGCCCGAGGGATGTACGACGGTAGGCGGACATATATCATCTTCGCATCTCAAGCCCTCGAAGCTGGGCGAAAAGGTGACTGCTGTAGCCGAGGTCACCAAGGCTGACGGTAAGAGGATTGAGTTTAAAGTGTCTGCTTATGCGGGTGAAACGCTATTAGGCGAGGGAACGCACACACGATTCGTCGTCGACCGCAACCGATTTATGTCAAAATTAGGAAAATAGAGAGTATAAAACATTCAATAATGGATAGCAAAGCCCATGATGGGCTTGGGTGTTTACATTATTCGCGATAAAGAAACCCTGCGGGTGGTAGAAGATTCGATCAAAGATGAAAGACCAGAATATATTGCCGATAGTACTTGTCTACCTCGTCATCATCAACGTGGTGGCATTCCTCGTGTTCGGACTGGACAAGTGGCGGGCGCGACACTCGAAGTGGCGAATCTCTGAGGCTACACTTCTGGCGTTGGCGGTGGTGGGCGGAAGTGTGGGCGCGTGGCTCGGCATGAGCGTGTGGCACCACAAGACCCTGCACAAGAAGTTCAAGTATGGCATTCCGCTCATTCTCGCCGCCCAGTTGGCCCTTCTCTTGCTGACGTCGTGCAAGACCAAGCAGACGATAGAGCCCTCTGCACCCGTCGAAGCGCAGAGGATGGAGGCGGAGCATTCGCCAGATGTGTTTCTCGTGATGTACGACGAGCAGGTGGGCAAGGCGCCGCTGCTGAAGGCCGTCAAGGAGTATAAATGCGAGGTGAAATACGACTACCGCCTGATGAACGGAATGGCCCTGAGGAAACCTGCCGACAAGACGTTGGAGGCGACGATGCAGCTCTTCAGACGGGTGAAGGGCGTGATAGCGGTGGAGTACGACCACATCTATCGCCTGACCGACCCCGTGCGGCCCAAGCTGGAAGTGAAATGAATCGTCAGCCTTCTGTGCTGAGGAGAATGGCAAATAATAACCGTTTAGAACATATTAAACAAAAGCATTATGAACATTCTGATTTTACAAGCCTCGCCACGTGCGAAGGGCAACACTGCCTGGATGGCTGAAGAGTATAAAAAAGCTGCCGAGGCAGCTGGTCATGAGGTAACGCTGGTCAACGTGTCGCGCATGAAGATTGCGGGCTGTCTGGCCTGTGAGTATTGCCACAACAAGGGCAATGGCGCCTGCATCCAGAAAGACGACATGCAAGAGCTCTACCCGTTGATGGCCGAAGCAGAGGTGCTGGTGCTGGCGGCTCCCATCTACTATTTCACCCTGAACGCGCAGATACAGGCCCCCATCCAGCGCATGTATTGTGTGAACAGTCCCGCCAAGGTGCAGAAGATGGCCCTGCTCGTGTCTTCCTATTCGCCAGGCGTTTATGACGGGGCAACGGCCGAATACTACGATATCTGCAACTATTGGAGAGCTGTGAATACGGGTATTGTCACCGCCAAGGTTGACGAGCAGAAGACCGAGGAAACGCGGAAGAAGATAGAGGCTCTGGTCGCCAAGTTGTAGTTCGTGCGTTGCCGAAGGCTCTTTGACGACTCCCGAAGGCTGCTCTGTGAATGCAGAAGGCTGCTCTGTGAACGTAGAAGGCTGCTCTGAAAATGCAGAAGGCCTTCCGGTAAATGTAGAGGGCGTTTCGGCTGTTTGGCGAAGAGTGGGGCAGGCCGGTGGCAGGCGTTTCGGCATAAGTAGAATATAAAAATAGGGAAAAGGAATGATACAACAAATAGAAATCACGCTGAGGCCGAAGCCTTATGGCTTTCATCTGGTGACGAGCGAGATACTGGGCCAGTTGCCCAAGTTGCCGACAACGGGCCTCGTGAATATCTTCACGAAGCACACCAGTTGCGGACTGAGCATCAACGAGAATTGCGATCCTGACGTGCGTGTGGACATGGAAACGATCTTCAACCGTCTGGTGCCCGAGAATCGTCCGGAGTATGAGCACACGTTGGAGGGCGCTGACGACATGCCAGCCCACGCCAAGTCGACCCTCTGCGGCGTCAGCATCATCATTCCCATTACCGGCGGCCGGCTGAATCTGGGCACCTGGCAGGGCATCTATCTCTGCGAGTTTCGCAACTACGGCGGGGCACGCAAGCTCGTCGTAACCATCGTAGGAGAATGAGGCTTCGGGGAGGCGCCCTTCAGAGAAGAACATATTGACAATTAATAAATAACAGAAAAGAAGATATGGAACAACGATATGGATGCAATCTGCTGAATACGGCGAAGAACGCGTGCTGGCCGTCGGACTATCATGCTGGCTATCATGTGCACATCATCGTGCGACGGGGCGTGATGACCTTCTCTGACGGGAAGAGCACGTTTGCCTCTCAGAAGGACGACCTAGTCATCTGGCAGATGTCGAATACGATTCAGAACGTGGCCTACTCCGATGACTTCGAGGCCGACTTCCTCGTGGCCTCGCCGGCATTCCTCTCGCAGTTCAACCCAGAGATGGTGTGGGCTTCGAAGGGTTTCATCTTCATCCGTCTCAATCCGTCGTTCCACCTCGATGCCGAGAGCCTGCGGCTGATGGATGCCGACTTAGCGCTGTTCCGCTCCCGTCTTGACGGCGAGGATAATGCCTTCAAGATAGAGGTGCTGGGCCGCGTGATGCAGATATTTCTCTACGACCTCTGGACGGTCTATCAGCATGGACTGGCGCAGATGGACACTTCAGAGGGCAGGCAAGGCGAGAACACCTCGCGCGTATTCCTCCGTTTCCTCGCCCTGGCTCAGCAACACGCCCGCCGTGAGCGCGAGGTGGGCTTTTATGCCGACAAGCTCTGCATCACGCCAAAATACCTGTCGCAGATCAGCCGTTCCGTCACGGGTCTGCCAGCCTCACAATGGATTCAGTTCTATGCCGTCTTCGAATTGGTGTCACTACTCAACGACACCACCAAGACGCTGACCGAGGTGGCCGACCTGATGGGCTTCGAGGCTCCCTCGCACTTCACCCGCTACACCAAGAAAGCGCTGGGAAAATCGCCAAGCGAATATCGGAAGCAGTAAGAGCAAAACTGAACTCGCTCAGGTCGTGCCGGGTCGCCGCCAGATATTCAGGTTTTGCCGGGTCGCGACCAGATATCGGCGTCGCCAATACCGCCAATAATAAACCTTCTGCAATATTTGAAAATCCGTCGGCAATTTGGGTAACTCCAAGTTGCCGTTTTCGTCGTACCTTTGCGGCGTGATTTCATCACACCGCGAAGATGGGCTGCGCCTCGGCAAAACGAGCAAGCTCGATTGCACTCGGCTTGCACCATCTTTGCACCAAGAAACTAAAACGTGTAAAGATATGACTATTTTCGAGCAATTACGTTCAGGGGCTGACGTCGATATGGCAACGCCCGAGTATGCAGAGGCCATCCGCCACATGACCGACTGCGCCAACATCTGTTTCAAAATCAACACCACGGCTCCCGTGCCCGAGCAAATCCGTCCCTTGGAGGAGCAGCTCTTCGAAGGGAATCTCGACGCCACGAGCTACCTGATGCCCCCGTTGCAGATTGACTTCGCCTGCCAGATGAAGATTGGCAAGGGCGTGTTTGTGAACCATTCGCTAACGTGTATGGCGGCCGGCGGCATCACCATCGACGACGGCGTGATGATAGGTCCCAACGTGCGTATCGTTACCGATAACCACGACTTTGAGAACCGTATGGTGCTGCGTTGCAAGCCCGTCCACATCGACCGCAACGCCTGGATTGGCGTGGGAGCCATCATCCTGCCCGGCGTGACCATCGGCGAGAATGCCGTCGTGGCTGCCGGAGCTGTTGTCACCAAAGATGTAGCCCCCAATACCATCGTGGGCGGCAATCCCGCAAAGTTTATCAAGAGTATATAATAATTTAATATAAAGAAGTAAAGACTATGATTTTCGACAGAAACAACGTGAAGGAAGTGGTGGCGCTCTTGGGTGCCGGAAGTATGGGAACAGCCATCGTGCGCCGTATCGCAGCTGGCAAGAAGATTCTGCTGGGCGACATCAGCGAGAAGGCGCTGGAGCGCGTGGGCGACGATTTCCGCCGTAGCGGCTACGACGTGGAGACGATGGTGGTGAACGCCCTGAAGAAAGAGAGCGTGGAGGCTTTTGCCAAGAAGGCGGCAGAACTCGGCCCCGTGATGTACTTCATCGACACGGCAGGTGCTTCGCCCAATCAGGCCAATCCCGAGCATATTGTCGACCTCGACATGGTGGGCACGGGCTATGCCGTGGATGCCTTCGGCGAGGTGATGGCGCAGGGTGGGGCAGGACTCATCATTTCGAGTCAGGCTGCCTATATGTACCCCATTCCCAACGACATCGAACTGCAACTGGTGAACACCCCGACCGAGAGTCTGAAGGACGTGAAGTTCGTTCAGGAGGTGGCCATGAAGGACAGCGGTCTGGCCTATATGATTGCCAAGCGCATGAACCATCTGCAGGCGCAACGAGCAGCAGCTACCAGCTGGCGCAACCGCCGCGCTCGCATCAACACCATCTCGCCGGGCGTTATCGTCACCCCGTTGGCTTACGACGAGTTCCGCGCCAACGGCGAGGGCTACCAGGCCATGATCGACGCTTCTGCCGCCCAGCGCACGGGAACGAGCGACGAGATAGCCGAGGCAGCCGCCTTTCTGTTGGGCGAGCATGCACGGTTCATTACTGGTACCGACCTGCTCATCGATGGTGGAGTCATCGCTGCCATTCGTACGGGCGAGTATGAGTTGGGATAACTGTATCACATCGCACAGGAAAAATATTCGGACTGATCTGCGACGACCGCGACTATCTTTCCATGCTCGTCAGCGAAACGTATAAGGAATTGCCCGAACTAAAAAGACGCAAGAAATAAAAAATTATTGTTACCAGAAACTATTGAAGTATGAAGGCCTCCGGGTGTTCTTGAGCTAAGGACTGGAAGGAGAGGAGTTGTCCTATAATCTCCTCAGGGGCGTCAGTGAGGGTGAGTGAGAGATTCTTGTATTTGCCCCTTTCTGACAGTTTCAGAAGAAGAGTGTAGGCTGGTATTTCTTCTGTCCAGAACTTGGTGCCGAGGAATATCATCGGACTGGAGAACCCATAAGATAGATAATGATTCTGCTCAGCATCTCTGAAAATTTCGTGCATGGTTCCAGCACTGCCCGGGGTATAGATGATACCGCCAAAAGGCAATGTGAGGATATGGTTTTCCCGGATGCTGTTCTCAAAGAATTTAGCTATATGCGTGGCAAATGGCGTCGATGGCTCGTGGCCATATAGCCAAGTAGGGATGCCAAGGCTCTCATATCGGGTCTGCGGATATTTGTTGATCACCTCGAAAGCGGTTGAGAGCCATGACAGGTCGCGGAACGACGGTGATGCTGAAAGGATGCGGAGTGCATCCTCCAGTTCATCTTCGTTGCGCCCTGCCATCCAAGCGCCAAGGTGAGTGGCTTCCATAGCGCCTGGTCCACCCCCGCTGAGCATGCAGAATCCTTGTTCGGTCAGTTGTTTAGTGAGAAAAACGATTTGCCGATACTTCGCATCTGTCCGCAACATGGCGTGTCCACCCATAACACCGATGCACTTTAGATAGTTGTGACTACGGAAGAACTCACCTAATGCAACATATACTCCATGGTCATGCAGCGTACGGGCCATGGACTCCTTGACGTCGTTGGTCTGTTTACCCTTGGAGAGATAGTGACGGTAAATCTGCATATCAAGACAGTTGTCTAATAGCCCCGGTTTGTCTGGAGTGAAGTCACCATAAAGTTCTTTGGCAGTGTATAGCTTCGTACGGCTTACATCGAAAGGCACTGACTTCAGATACTCCACGATTGACGCAATGTCAGAATAGTTGGCTTTTCTTATCATAAAAGGGAGAACTTTGCGAATTATAGTGAAACTAGACAACAAAAATACTATTTTTTCTTCGTTCTGCAAATGATTTGGCTTTTTTTGTAACTAAAAGCCCCAAAATGCTATACTCCATGAAGGAAATCGTCTATCAGGCTATGGTTTATCTGGGCATGGCGGGGCTTCTCCGACACGGCTGGCGCATCACCCAACCAGGCCAACCCTGAGCACATCGTAGACCTTGACATGGTGGGCACGGGCTATGCCGTCGATGCCTTCGGCGAAGTGATGGCTGCCGGTGGCGCAGGGCTCATCATCTCGAGCCAGGCCGCCTACATGTATCCCATCCCCAACAATGTGGAGGTGCAGCAGCCCAGCGCGTAGGCACTAGCGACGAGATAGCCGAGGCCGCCGCCTTCCTCTTGGGAGAGCATGCACGGTTCATTACTGGTACCGACCTGCTCATCGACGGTGGAGTCATCGCTGCCATTCGTACGGGCGAGTATGAGTTGGGATAACTGCATCATATAGCACAAATTTCCGCGATGCTCTCAATGAGTTTCGCGGATTTTTTGTATCTTTGCCACAACTAATTATATAATAAGCAGATGATAAAGGCAATGAACATTGACTACACTCCGAAGCGCATGGAGGATTCCTCTGGCGAAGTGCTTTCACAATTGAGCAAAGAAGCGGACGGGGTGTCACACGAAGCATTCAAAAGAAAAGCCAGGGAGCATCAAGTCTTGTTCCGCGAGCGGGAACTCGGTGTGGGGTTCTGTAAATACCCCAATGTGCTTGCCATGTCCGATGCCCGAAAGGGGCTTGTCTTTTTCGAGGGCTTCCGAAAAGAAATCCTAGACAAACTAAAAGAACCTATCCCATCCACTTCATCGGCTCCAAGTGGACAAATGTTGACAAATCTACTTCGCAGCGAGCATATTCCGTATAATGTATTCTTCCCGATGAACAAAGACCCTGAAGGATGCAGGGATCTTTTTAATGCTATACTTGAAACGAATGTCATCTGGAAAATTCAAGACATCAAGATTGAATATCATCCAGAACCCATTCGCGATTATTTGGACGATCATACGGCTTTTGACGTTTACATCTCTTATTTAGATATAAAAGGCCAGCCTTGTGGCATCGGTATTGAGGTGAAATATACAGAAAAGGAATATCCGCTCAAGCCTAATTCGCGGGAATACAATAATGTGAAAGACGCAGACGGGTGCACACGACTTTCTGAGCCCTATGCCAAAGCGACCAAGGAAAGCGGATATTACCGTTCAGATGTAAAGCCAGACATCCTTGTTTCTAATATGTTTCGCCAAATCTGGCGCAACCACATTCTTGGTGCTTCGATGGTGCTTCATGGAGACATTGCCCATTTTACGAGTGTTACGCTCTTTCCACGGGAGAATGCTCACTTCTCTGTTCATGCAATGCCTGCATACAAAAAGTTATTGACAGACAATGCTCAACAAACTTTTATCCCCATTTGTTATGACATTTTCTTCAATCTCATGGAGCAATATCTTCATGTGGAGAAAAAAGACGAGTGGATTGCTTATCTCAGACGTCGTTACCTACTCTATTAATCCAATCATTATGGCAAGCAACGCAGACTTTGTACAATTTATCACCGACCAGTGTAGCGGCGCAGGCGAAATAGTGACCAAAAAGATGTTTGGCGACTATGGCATCTATTGCAACGGCAAAATATTCGGACTTATCTGCGACGACCGCTTCTACCTGAAACCCACTGAAACCGCCAGTACCTTACTAAAAAAGAAGGAGCTGCTCCCACCCTACGAAGGCGCGAAAGACTACTTCTACATAGCCGATGTAGACGACCGCGACTATCTTTCCATGCTCGTCCGTGAAACTTGTAAGGCATTACCTGAGCCCAAGAAAAAGAAAACACACAATAAGAAATAAGAAGGAAGACAGTCTCAAAACAAGACAAAGATGTAGTTTTGATGTTGTACAATGCGTTTGTACTGCCAGTACAGAGCCTCTGTACTATCGACACACTGCTTTTAAATCATCGTCTAGTTCCAATGAATTCGACAAATTGGTCATTAATAAACTTCAAGTCAGATGTCAACAGGGCACCGCACTGTTCAACAATTGCATCCGGAATGGGATACATGCAGGCCGCAATGGCACCAGCCATGCAGGCGATAGTGTCTGAATCGCCGCCAAGAGAGATGGCCAGTCGGATTACCTCTTCGAAGGAATTGCCTTCCAAGAAAGCAATAATCGCTTCGGGCACGCTGCCCTGGCAAGACACATCGAAATGATAGTTGGGACGTATCTCTTCTATCGTTCTGTTGAGATGATAGCCAAAAGTCTTTACCACATACTCCTTAATTTCCTGTTTCGATTTGCCTTGCTTGCAAAGAAACACGCTTGTGGCGATCGCCTGAGCACCTTTCACACCCTCTGCATGATTATGACTGACCGAAGCCGTCAGTGCAGCAAGTGCCAATGCCTCGTCGAGTGTCTTGGCATATAGCCCCACGGCACTGACTCGCATGCCCGAGCCATTGCCCCAACTGTTGTAGGGTTGCGGGTTGTCAGCACCAAGCCACGCCTTAAACCGTCCTCCATACCCTGCATGACGATACCTGTTACCCAATTCCTGCATACAAATTATCAGGTGCCGAATGCTATGAGCCTCATCCTCCAACAGCCATTTAGCCACAGCCAGCGTCATTACAGAGTCATCTGTGAATCTGCTTCTGTCGCCGAACAACTCAAAATCCGTCGATTTCGTATTCCGACGCTCATATACAGAACCGATGATGTCACCGGCCACTGCACCCAACATTTTCATTTTCCCTGCCATCATATTGATTGTTTATTCATTACATTTTCGGTGCAAATATATGCACTTTCCTCTTTTCATCCAAATCTTTTCACGCCACAAGGCTTGTGGAACAAGGTCAGAACGGGACAACCTCTTCCAGATCAAATGCTTCCATCAGATTTTCGAAGGCCTCCTCCACCTTTGCGGGTTTAGTAACAAACAAACTAGCTTCCTCTTTCGTACCTACTGCACCTGTCTTTTGCTGATAATGAAGTGTAATCTCGCACACAGGCCTAAAAACATTCTTCCTCACAAGAATTTGTATCTTTCCATGCAAGTTTTGACCATTCTCATCTTTGTAAATGCGATATTGTTCAGGACGATGTACAAACATGATGACATCTGCAAATTCCTCCATATAATTGGAGTCTGACAGACTAGTCAAATCAGGCCGTTTGCTTCCATTCTTTTCATGAATATCCGCGGTATTGTTCAACATCGACCCGACTATCACAGGCAGGTTTTCTTGTATAGCCATTTGCTTCAGCGAAGCCATCACCTTTGCCGTTCTCTCTGAAGGATTACCGTTTTCATTCCTTAAATCAATCATTTGCAGACAGTCAATGAAGACTATTATTTCTCCCTTTTCACGCACATAATTCCGTATGGTTTCCATCACCTCATGAAGAGATGGGGTCAAACTGTCGTATATAAACAATGGAACATCTGCAATAGTTTTTAAACCTTTATCCAAACGGCACCATTCTTCAAGCTCCAAACCTCCTTCATATATCTTAGTTGTGGGAATAGAAAAGTGGATGGACATAAGTCTGGAAAAACTGTCCGTCTTCCGTTTATTTGTCGTGAACAGCAAAATGGGTAGTTCGGTGTGCCGCAAGATGTTATCAACCACTGACAGCATAAAAT
This sequence comes from Prevotella sp. UBA2850, assembly GCA_002350805.1. Taxonomy (GTDB): domain Bacteria; phylum Bacteroidota; class Bacteroidia; order Bacteroidales; family Bacteroidaceae; genus Prevotella. The sequence continues at coordinate 100,406 of DEFO01000011.1, read as the reverse complement.
CATCTCTTCCCATACTGGGCCTTCCACCAACGACATACACTTTCCCATTCTCGAAGCCGCCAATCCTTCTATCCAACTGCCGGAATCCCGAAGAGATACCCAAAACTCCCGACGAACTCTCCGATGCCGCTTTTTCTGCTAGCTTCGACACGCACTTCCCCACCATCTCTCGCATGCCAGTGTTTTCCAAATTACCCATAGCTAATTGTTTATGCAATTGTTTATTACTCAGTTCTACGCTCCACCAATGCCAACCGCCTATTCGCTTTCCCAGACAACCAAGTCGCGCGGCAAAGAGATTTTCTTTGCTTCGCCGCGTTCCCCCGTTACAATATAGTTCTTGGCAAGTGATTCGTCGAACTCTTTTACGAATGCCGAACGAATGCGAGCACACTTCTCGTTAATCGAATTGAGCAAAGGGTTTGTCACATCTTCTATACTCTGAATAGTCCTCTTGTTCAATCCCATTGGTTTCAGTTTCTTATAGATGTTCTGCAGTTCCTCCCTATAATCAGCCAATTCCTTAAAAACAATGCCCTCGGAATGTTTCATGAAAAGGAAATACACAGCTTTCACCAGCGGTTCCATCTTTACTTCTATGTCGTTATAGTCTGGCAACAAGATCCGATGGTCTTTCGTTATAACCAACCTACTCAATTGTGCTTTTGTCTTGAATAAGCTTCTGAACGTCCACTCGTTGATACCCTTTGCTCTTAACTTCTGTACACGAACATCCATGTCTTCCAACAAAGTGAGACTCACAAACCTCTGCTCTTCATCCAAGGCTAAAATGCAAGGGATATGGTCGTTCTCCCGACATCCTGCAATTAAATTGTTAGCTTCGGAGTACATGACAAATCGGCACTTTTTGTCATCAAGGCTATGTATCTCTACCAACACATCATAGGATAATTCGTCACATGTGAAAGAGAGCTGACAATCGGCGTTCCTAAGTTCATATTGCGTAGCCCATTTAATAGGCTTATTGCCCAGTTCCGTTTTAACATACTGCTCTATAGCTGCCACAGCTGCTGCTTGCTCATGCAATGAGGTCTGACTCACAACTCCAAACGGGGAAGAGTCGCCAAACTGTTTTGACCACCAGTTAGGTGAGGGGGTTACCTCTATCTCCTTTATAAGTCCATCCTCAATTTTCAGGCGATGCATCATATCTTGATGCACACCATCAACGGTTATAATAGCACAAGATCGGTCATTACACACATCAACATCCGCCCTATAACTCCGCTTTGAGTATTGAAGAGAATCGAAAACCTGCCCCATCAGCTTCAGATAGTTTTCCTTTCCATTGATGACTTTGTGTGGTTCACCACCTTCCCACTTCATATTCTCATTAAGATATGGCTCAATATAGCTCATATCCAATCTGTTCCAGCACAAACAGATAAGTTCCGCAGCCTGTCTGTATGAAGACAGTCTGTTAGGATTACCTTCCTGAGAAAAATTCCTCTCTATAATATAATCAAAGATATCCATTGCAGTCAGATTTATATTCTCATTGAAATCTTTTCGATGCAAAAATACATTATTTTTCAGATATTGTTTTGATTAATTGCAAAAAACAACAATTCACAAGCCTTGTGGAAGTCCTTTTTTGGTTTATCGGAATAAAATTACTACCTTTGCTTTCGTAAATTAATAAAAATGAATATGGCTACAAATGAACAAATAGAGTCAATGAAGATTGACGAGAACGTTTTCGAATTAACAGAGGATACTGAATCAGAATACCTAGTGCATTTTGCTGCTCCATTTACTGGGAGTGACGTATGCATGGTCCCCAAGGGAACTGTTTTTGCTCCTCATGGTCCTATGCGTGACGATGCTTTGTACATGCACCTTATTGGACGTAATGATGAGTTGTTCAATAAGATGGAAGATCTGGTTAAGGTCAATTATCCAAACCTCTTCACCAGACAGCAAGGCTTTTCCTTTTTCATCACCGAAGAACAATTGCGTACGCTACCATTAAAGTTTCGTAGTGGCAGTGCAGAAAGAGTACTGGAAATCATATATAAATTACGATCTCCAGTCTATCCTATTTTTTCATAAAACTCACCATACCAAATTATACAATTATAATCTCCACACTTTCCTCTCTTGAATGTCCAAATAAAAGTTGCATACTATTATTGACAATATGAATGCAAAGAATATGTAAACATAGTGAGTCTTGAATAGAACAGTAAATACGATAATAAACGTGAGTGATAGGATTCCGTAAAGGACACGTGCTATCAAATACAAATTATTTTTTAATTTTGAAATGAGCCCAATAGATTTTATCTCCATCCGTGAGTTTAATAACGAAAGAATGGTGATAAGAATTATCGAAAATAACTTTAATCCATTATATTCGTAAGTCAAACTGTCAAAAAGAAAAATACACAATCCGAATGTAAGGCTAATTGATGCAGAAAACGTTAGTATTATTGACCGTATATTACGGTATTGTTTTTCCATATTAATGGAGTGGATATAGGAAAAGACATTAAGGGAGGTTTCGGAAAAACTTTGTGCAGGAACTTGTATGATACCCCAGTATGCCATCAGCAATGTAAATATTGCAGTGTCATAGTCATTAAAAAAATAAAGGCAGTACAAGTACAAACACAAAGATCCAATGTGAAAAAGTAAGTCTGTAGCACAAAGGTATAAGGCAGATTCTATTAAAATAGTAATAATCTTATTTCTGTGGGAATTTTTCAATAAACAAAAGGAATCTTTCTTGTTTTCCCACCAAATAATATAACTCATAATTGAAATTGCTACAACCTCTGCCGTTATAGATGAAATGAGTATTACAGCACAAGGGTTGATGCTTGTTTCAAATTGGAACAAGAGCAAATAGCCTAATACAAAATTGATAATGACCGTTAATATGGAAACCGCACCAAGTTCTTTAGTCTTTCCCATGCCCATCAACAAACTATTGAGTGACAATGAAACATAGGTAACAAACGTCAGACCACTTAAATAAAAAATAGAACTGTTTATTATATTATAATGATCAACTCCAATCCATTCTGGCTGAACAACATGTATAGCGACAAAGATTACCAAGCCGAAGAACAATGGTGGAATAACAAAAACAAGTAAAGAATATTTGAATACTTGGCCAACTTTATTTCTACTCTCTATGTGCCGTGCATAATAATTTTGAAATGCATCATTTAAGGATTCTCCCATAGAGAGAAATAGTAAATATAAGGAGTCTATGACACCAACTGTTGCAAGAAACACGGGTTCCTTAAAAGACAACAGTACGGTGTCGGTTAAAATCATCATTTCTTCCAAAATTGCACTAACCAAGATTGGAAGGTTATAAAGGAATATTCCTTTACGCGTTAAGTTGAGTTTATTATCCATAATAGAAGAGAGAGTCATTACCTGCTTCAACATGGGTACCCTCTTTGCATATAGTTTCCAAATTCCAAGAAGTGGGAACGATACAGGTAACCATGCTACCATATCTAATAGATGCTATACGTTGGTTTTGTTTCATAGGATGATTTGGGAGGTCTATAAAACTTAAAATTGTGTCTATATCATAATCAGCAGTCAGTAGCAAATACATTTTTTCTCTCAAGAAACTATTCTGAATACTTAACAAGGTTCTTTGATTATATGCAAAAGATTTTAATAATTCTTTGCGAGCTTCCGTGAATTTTCCATCCATTAAATAATCTTCAAAGGAGAGCATAGGCCTATTTTCCACATAAATGGGCGGAAGGCTAATCTTTTTAATTACACCATTCACTGGCGTTCTTACAATATGGACATCATAAAAAGTAAGGAAAATCGAGACAACAGTATAGCTCCCCTCTGGAAGCATATTGTAGGTTAGCTCTTTCAAGGTTATATTACCATATTTTCCATAAATATTCTCAGCCGTGGAATTAACTGAACATATATCCACAATGATACCATCAGCTGGGGCATATATTATTTCTGGATTGTTTCGAATTGGACGCAAAGGATCTCTAAAACAATATTCAGCCGAAAGCTCCTCTATAGATTTGCTCTTTACAATTCGGCATTGCTTTTTTATCCAAGTAGTTAACGATTGAGCCATGTTATATTAGTTCTTTTGTGTATGAATGGCGATTAACATGTAAGACACAACAAGAAAGCAAAGCGCCACCTTTCATAAACTCCTCCATGTTGAAATATACTACTTCCATACAATTCTCACCAGCTATTTGTTCCAACCTGAAATTCTTGGATGATTCTAGACGGTAGTCTTCAGAGCGTTTGGAAAGGAAGTCAATATCAGATGCGTTCAATAAATAGTTATTCACACGAACACTATTAGTCAAACCTGTGTGTGCTTGATCAATAGTTATTGGAATTATTTCTGCTACCTTCTCTACCAGTTTCAGTTCTTTTTTTGTAAAAGCATCAGTTGCTATAACTACCTTTTCTTGGGTAAGTGGGAATACCGTGCAATCAAGATGATAGTTATATGGATCAGTGAGTTCCAGAGGTACAACTTTCATGCCAAATTCCTTTTCCATCCATTCGTAACTTTCTTTCTGAGAGCGCATACCGTATCCTCCTATATAGATGTTATCTCGTAAATGTTTTAGCTCTGCTTCTCCTTCAAAGAAATAGGGGCATTTTATGGTTTTATAACCGAGGCTGTTGAAAAATGACATCCCAACCTTCTCCTCTCCAATCCTGTTCGTGGCACGAAAATTCGCCCCTATATATATAGGTTCATCCACGTGTTCAAGTACGATACCGTTATTTGCTACAAAAACCAGGTCTTGTAGTTTACAATCTGCAGGAGTTGGAAGAAGATACACAAATCCTTGGCTTGACAGGAAAGAATAGACTTCCCATAATTCCCTTATAGCCTTTTCTTTATTCACAATGATTTCATTTTCATCGTATTCATCCATCCATACATTGTTTTTTATATCTGTTGAATATGATGTAGGGATATTCATCATGAATAATGGCATGTTCAGTTTGCTCATATTTTATATCCTTTATGATGTTTGTAATATGTTATGTCCTCAATTATTCGATATTCATTATTCACGAATAGTTCCATCTGGTTCGTGTAGTTTGAACTGTCTTCATTGGAGGATACGCCTAATGGATGACATGAATAGGTGTTTTTGCTACTTAAGTCAATTATCATCCGAAATGCGCTTGCCTCTTCAACATACAATTTGCCCTTTTCATAATAAGGACGAACAGTGTTAATAGAGTCTGGTATACCGCCAATAGGAAATTTCTGCTTACCTCGTTTTAGGTATTGAATATCCCCAAGTTTGGCATTTGGGGATAAGTGTTTGTCCGTCCATCTTAGGCAATTTATTAGTTCTTTCTCCGATGCTACTTTTATTACATCAGGATTCTTTGAATACCTATAGAATCTCTTATATCTATGGAAAAGCATGGCGAAAATTGCAGCCCCACGGGAGTCTATGGTGGCATTCCCATCCCATCCTTGCAATTCCTTTATTAAAGATTCAAGTTTTGGAAATTTCTTACCATCAATGGTTTGCAAAGCGGAGAAATCTATGTTTCTTATGATGGGGAATATAATCTTTGTGTCAAATTGTATGTATTTTAGTTCTTCTTTACCTATTGGCTTCAGCTTATTTAAAAGTTCTTTTACCCTAATAGATCTGCTATTGTCATTCCTGTAAATAAGCCCCATATAACTATCTTTATAAAGATCCGTGTCCGTAACACGGAATGGAGATTGGTTTACAGAGACAATAAAGGAACACTCTGGGTTTTCTACAACTACCATGTTGTTGGCATCATAATAATTCTTTCCGTCAATCTCATTAACAGAAGTCTGTGGTAGGGTGTTTTTGTAAAAGTCGCAAGTTGAATTCCTGCGCTTTTCTTTACAACAATGTACATACAGTAAGTTGTCTATATCGTCTGTTAAAACGAAGTCAAGATATGTATATTGTGCCTTTTTCAATTGCTCTAAAGCTTGTTTACAGTTATTACAAAGAGAAAGCTTATAGTTCTGCTCAAATCCTAACTGCTGTCCTAACATTGGAATGTCAATGAGATAGAACTTGCCATTTATTTCAATGATGTTACCATATTTTGAACTATACATCCGTTTATATATTGGAAACGGAATTTTGCCATACAACTTAGTGTAATTCTTGTATTGCTTAATATCAAGTCTTACTTTTTCGCTGTTAAGAAGAAAGAAACTCCCTATGCTGTCTTTTTCAATGTCAATTTCGTAAACATTGTACATTTCAGGATAATTAGCAGTGGCTCCCCATGCGATTTTGAAGTTTGTCCCCATAAATATCGTAAATGTACAAGGCAGTATGAAACCGTGAAAGTCTATGTTTTCTTCTTCGCTGTGCACATGTATTTCATAATAGGAAAAAGGGCCTTCGATTGTCTGATGTGGACTTATGGCGATTAAGGTGTGCCCGTTACTACTTATTTTGGGACCTATCGCTATCACATTTGAACCTTCCTTAGTTGGTAAAGACATTTCGTTACTATCTTTCAAGTAACTATATGGCTTGTCAAGTTGAATTCCTATTACCTCCATCAAGTGTTGAGTTACAATGACATCATTTTCATCTATCGGAAACATAGATTTGTCAAGAACTTCTTTGGGGTGCTCTTTAGCGTAGCGGTTGACACCTTCCGAATAAGATTTGAGTAGCTCCATATAAGAAGGGGAAAGAGGAGGCAACCTTTGTACATGGGCAGGAATATTAAAATAGGCACATACCATATCCAAATATGGCCCATCCCAATCATCATGATGACCACTCTTCTGTTTTCCGGCTAAAAGCAATAGTTGTATATCGTAAAAGTCATCTTCGCAGTGGCAATAGCCAATAGCTTTTGTCGCATCGCAGTAGTTCTTTGCATCTATATGTGGAACGCCATACTCGTCCCTGTATATTACTGCCATAAATAATTAAGTAGTTTTATTCTTTCTTGGATGATTTCAAAACTAAGTAAATAAGTCCTACAGCCACAATGACATCCACGACATTCCACATGATTCTACCCAAGGCAAATTTGAAGAAGGGCTGAAAGAGTATAGAAAGAGCAACAAAAATGATACCAAGTTCCATCCTCTTATCCATTATATAGTAATAAGCGAGGAATCCAAACATAATCATGGAAGCGTATCTGACCAGAACGTAATACCCATAAGGCATATGTGTTAGGCATAATAGCAATAGAATTGCAAGAATAATACAGAGAATTTGTTTCATACTTATAATATGTTGTTCTTATTGGTTTAATAGATACGGTTCGATATTTGTGATTATAGCCATTTGGCGACTCCCCCGTGATGAGAGCACGTTCCTTTTCGATTCCGGCTAAAACTATATGTCCCATCTCTACATAAAGCTGTCGCTCCTGTTGGGGTAGAATCATAATAAGTTGGAGATTGAACTCTATAACCATTTACGTTAGTATAATACCTAACTATATCGTATGTAGTAGGATAGGTTTTATGAGTCTGAATTTGTGATTCTCTCTTAATCTTTCTATATGGAGGATTCTCTGATAAATACTTCGTAGAGATATAGCCAATTTTGCCATCATATTCAACAAGAACCCACTTGCAATCGCAATCTTCATCTATAGATACAGGCGTTCCTTTGGGCAAAGATGTGATAATTTCATATGCAATACCAGGCCCATATCGTAAATTGAGATTTACAGTAACATATCGTACATACGCTGCAACATTGACGTTGAACATCGACAACAATACAGATAAGCAAAATAGGAATTTTTTCATACTTTAATCCTTTCTTTTATTTATATTACTGCAAAGATATAGATAATATCTGTACTATTCATCAAAACGACAACATTGCCATGTAAAAATAGCAATTTGGCACCCATGTTGCCGCAACGTTGCCAATAGGTATAGAAATCATTTCTTCTCATATTTCATAATGGGAATATCTTCGTACTCGCAACAATAGTTGGACGTACACACTCTTACAAAGACTTTCGATTTATCTAAGCGAAGTACATACACGTTGCCATTCCTTTCCGGCTTATACTGGTCTGAATAGGTCAAATCGGGAATGTCATCACTGATCTTACTTTTCAGCTTGGATATCGTTGGTTTTATGTATTTATCGTATGCGACAGGCAGTCCTTTTGTACGTGACTTATATGACCTGAGAGCAATTTGGAAATAGATATCGTACTCTCTAGGAGTCAAACATACTTTCTTCTCATTGTCTTTGTCAAACTTAAAAGCAACTTGATATCTGCCAGTTTTCATATCCAACCCTAAAAAAATAAGATCTGGAGCAATCGGAGGCGGAGCCACAAGGAAATCAAACAATGCCTTATAGAATCCAAAGTACTTGAACTGCCCTTTGCTGTCATTGATAGTAATCGACTGGCGGATGCTCACCTTACTTTGATAGAATCCCAAAATGTCATCAACTAAAGTGAGAATACTAGAAGAGATTGGTACACATAAGAACTCTGAATAGTATTGAACAGAACCTCCAGCGCTACAATAAGGAACAACAGACGTACCTATATTAATAAGCAATGAAGGTGGTGTATTGTGAAGTGCCTTGACCTGCAAACGCTCATAGAGCACATTCTGGAAAAAATCCACAGTAGTGAGGTCACATAACCTTGCGTAAACCTGCTGTATAAATGACTCTTCTAGATTAGGAGCCATATAGCTGATGACATCCTTAACATATTGCTCATTCATACCTCTAAACTCTTCAACCATCTTAGGGATATAGATAAAGTTAAAGCCACAGAGACGGGTGATAGTAACCAAGAGTCTGAAGTGCTTCATTAGTTCCGCATTGCGTTCCTCATCATACGAACTTTCCAAATAAACCATATACTGGTCATTGAAACTAGCCTCTCCAGTAGGGCAGGATATCAAATAAGGTTTTAGGAAAGACTTATCTGTCTTCTTGTCATATTCAATCAAACAATACTGAAGAGCAATAAGCAGGAGTGCCTCGCGCGGTACACAGACATTATCACTAAGAGCAATGCTGTAAATGTGGTCGAAAAATGATTTTCGTTCTTTCATGGATAGTTTCTTCAATGTGTTTACAGCATCAGTAAAGCGAATCTTACGGGCATCGCTCATCTCCTGATGAGTAATAGAATATTCGGACATTAGTTTCTTCATGTCCCTTATCTCGCTCTCCTCAATAATATTATCAGCCTTTATCATATCACTGATAATACGGGCCATTGCTGTTTTCTGTTCACGTGTCATAGCACATTATTTTCTACGTCCCTATTCAATATTACCTATCTTGACTACAAAGATACAATAATTATTCTAAAAACGCGATATAATCGTAAAATAATTATTTCCACAAGCCTTGCGGAATTCATATAACAGACAATAACTTGACCGCATCCCGCATGATCTCTGCATGGTCGAAGGCTAATGGTGGCAGAGTGGAGAGTGGGAACCATTGGGCGCTGGCGGCATCGTCTTGGCCTTTTATGGGTACTGGAGAATCTATCAAAGCGAGGTAGGCTACGGTGATGGTGCGGCCTCGTGGGTCGCGGTCGACCTTTGAGTAAGCTCCTACCTGTTGCACATGGCTAACCACCAGTTCTGTTTCCTCTTCCAGTTCGCGGATGGCGCACTGTTCTGTTGTCTCGTCCATATCCATAAAGCCACCGGGGAAGGCCCAGCAACCTTTGTAGGGTTCGTTTCCACGCTGGATGAGCAACACTTTTGGCTCAGTCTCTTTTGTAATCACGATGCAGTCGGCTGTCACTGCTGGTCTGGGATATTTGTATGTATACGGCATATCACTTTTCTCTTTTATTACACATAACAGACTCTCATCAAAGGAAGCTCATAAGAGGTATCCTCATGAGCTAAACATTCGGGGGCCTGTTCATTACCTCATTTCGGTCACAAATATACAAAAAAGAATAGAGAAACATGCTTTTTATCTCAGATTATTTGTTATCTTTGCAGCGCCTTGGAAGGTTTGAGCGATCCCCGGCAAACAGGGATGCGGTTTAAGCCAAAGGGGACGATCATAATGAACTGGATTATTTTGATTTTAGCGGGACTGTGCGAGGTGGCATTCACCTACTGTCTCGGACGATCGAAGGGGCTTGAAGGAGCCCTGTGGTGGAACTGGATAGGAGGGTTTGTAGCCTTCTATATCCTGAGTATGATTCTTTTGGCCAAGGCCACACAGACACTGCCGCTGGGCACTGCCTACCCTGTATGGACGGGCATTGGTGCCGTGGGCACAGTGCTGGTGGGAATCTTCATCTTTCACGAGCCAGCCACTCTCTGGCGACTATTTTTCATCACGACGCTCATCGCGTCGATTATCGGACTTAAAACGGTGTCATAATGATGGAATTCAGACCAATGAGGCGTAAGCGCCAGCAACTGAGCAACGAAGAGGCTGTCAGCATCCTCAACCGCTCTACGTCGGGAACACTGGCCCTGCTGGGCGACAACGACTACCCCTATGCCGTTCCCATCAGTTTTGTCTATGCCGACGGGCGCATTTACTTCCACAGTGCCTTGGCAGGTCACAAGGTCGATGCCATCAGGCATTGCGACAAGGCCTCATTCTGCGTCATCGACAAGGATGACGTGCAACCCGAGGAATATACTACCTACTTCCGCAGTGTGGTGGCTTTCGGGCGGATTCATGTGGTTGACGATGAGACCGAGAAAATGGCTGCTGCCCGTCTGCTGGGTGACAGATACAACCACGGACACGACGAGAGTCTGCAGAAAGAACTGGAAAAAGGCTTCTCAAGAATGTTGGTCATCCGCTTCGATATTGAGCATCTCACGGGCAAAGAGGCCATCGAACTGGTAAGAAACAAATAAAAACGAAAAAATGGTAATTGAATCCGCAAATTGTATAAAAGCATTTTGCGGTTTTTTTGTACATTTGCAGCAGAAATCACAAAATAAAATCTAGATTATGGAGACCATCAAATTGTCAAACGGTGTGGAAATGCCTCTTTTGGGGTATGGAGTGTTTCAGGTGTCGCCTGAAGAGTGTGAACGTTGTGTGAGCGATGCCTTGTCGGTAGGATATCGGCTGATAGACACTGCCCAGGCCTACTATAACGAGGAAGGCGTGGGTGCTGCCATCACTAAAAGTGGCGTAAAACGCGAGGAGATATTTCTGACCACAAAGGTATGGATAGCGAATGCCGGCGAGGAGAAAGCCGCCAAGAGCATCGACGAGAGTTTGCGCAAACTGCAGACCGACTACATTGACCTGCTGCTCATCCATCAGGCTTATGGTGACGTGTTCGGTTCGTGGCGGGCTATGGAGAAGGCTTACAAGCAGGGGAAGGTGCGTGCCATCGGCGTGTCGAACTTCCAGGCAGCGCGGTTCTTCGACTTTGCACACTATGTGGACGTAAAACCGATGGTCAACCAACTGCAATGCAACGTACTGATTCAACAGAAAGACATAGATCCGGTGCTCGACGAATTTGGCACCCGCATGATGGCATGGGGACCTCTGGGCGGACAGGGTGTCGACGGTATTGTGAAGAACAAGGTGCTGGCAGATATTGGAAAGAACTACGGTAAGAGTGCCGCACAAGTGGCTCTGCGCTGGCTCACCCAGCGCGGCATTGTGGCCATTCCCAAGTCGAGCCACAAGGAGCGCATGGCACAGAATTTCGACATCTTCGACTTCTCGCTGAGCGCCGACGAGATGGCTCTGATTGCCAACATGAACCAACACGACACGGGAACTGTGAACTTCAACGACGTGCCGTTTGTGAAATACCTGATAGAAACCTACGGATAAACTTCAAACACAAATAAAAAGAACTATGCAGAATTTTGATTACATGACTCCTACTCGCCTCGTGTTTGGCGAGAACGCTATCGAGAAGCTGCCCGCCGTGATGGGTGCTATCGGTAAGCGCGTGCTGCTGGCCTACGGTGGCGGCAGCATCAAGAAGATTGGTCTCTACGACCGTGTGAAGGAACTCTTGAGGGACTTCGAGATAACGGAGCTTTCGGGCATACAGCCCAACCCGAAGTACGACCCCAGCGTGCTCGACGGCGTGCGTCTCTGTAAGGAGAACGACATCGAGGTCATCCTGGCCGTGGGTGGCGGCAGCGTGCTCGACTGTACGAAGGCCATTGCCGCCGGAGCGAAGTACGACGGCGACCCCTGGGACCTGATTTCCTACAAGGTGAAGGCACAGGCCGCCCTGCCCATCGTCGACATCCTGACGTTGGCGGCTACGGGTTCGGAATACGACTGCGGCGGCGTGATCTCGCGTACCGAGACCAACGACAAGATTGGCTACATGGACCCGCTGCTGTTCCCCGTTTGCTCGTTCCTCGACCCGCGCTACACGTTCAGCGTGTCGAAGAAACAGACGGCCGCAGGCTGTGCCGATGCCATGAACCACATCATCGAGCAGTACTTCTGCGAGGACTCTACGCTGCTGAACGACGGCTTCTGCGAGGCTGGTCTGAAGAGCCTGATGGCGAACGCAAAGAGCTGCTTGGCGAACCCAGAGGACTACCGGGCGCGCGCCGAGATGATGTTTGCGTGCACCCTGGGCTGCAACGGCATCTACTCGCTCGGCAACAGTCCCAGCGGCTGGCCCTGTCACGGTATTGAGCACGCCCTGAGCGCCTATTATGACATCACCCACGGCGAGGGACTGGCCATCATCACGCCGCGCTGGATGGAGCACATCCTGAGCGAGCGCACGCTGGAGCGCTTTGTGAAGTACGGCATCAACGTGTTCGATATCGACACGACGCTGACAGGTATGGAGATAGCCCACAAGGCCATCGAGATGACCTATGCCTTCTTCGAGGAAATCGGTATCCCCATGCATCTGCGCGAGGTGGGCATCGGCGAGGAGCGTATCGACGAGATGGCTCACCACATCGCCGTGAACGAAGGGCTGGAGAATGCCTACGTGCCCCTCTCCGAGCAGGACATCAAGGAAATCCTGGTGGCATCCTTGTAAGAAGGCGATAGGAAACGGAAGCTGGCTAACAACCAGTTCAGAAACTTCGACGTATATGACAGGAAAAACCGATGCGCAAAGAGCCAAATGCGTGTCGGTTTTTTCGATAGCGGATAAAAGTTAAAAATGCTGCAGGGAAAGCGTTTTTTCCTGTGTTTGTGGCCTTGTTTTCAGATAATAATCGTATTTTTGCATCGTCATTATCAAATAACTGAAGATCATACGAAATTCTTACCATAAGTGTCACTTTCAGATAGGACCATTCAATTGAAGAAACTATCAATATAACCATCAAAATAAAAGATATTGAAGCATGAAACAGTTGATCATCTTGTCCGTCATCCTCATGGGGGCGGTATCTGTCTCGGCGCAAGACGTCGCGGGTTTTGTCGGCAGGCAGATGCAGGCCTATCCCAAGTCTCGTCTGCTCGACATCTATAAGTCGTGCTTCCAGGACTATATGGGGGCAGAACACCTGGTGACCGATCGGCAACGGGTGAAAGCCTACCTTGATGACGAGTTGAACAGCACCACGCTCGACGACCTCCAGCCGTGGATGTATGAGCCCTGCGGCGCGGAGGGTAATTATGTGCGTGTGAGCATCAGGACCATCAAGGAAGGAATCGTCAGCGCCGACCATCTGCTCGATGCTTTCATCCGGAGTGCCAATCAAGGCAAGCACCCTTCGGTAGAGCGTTGGCGCGACAGGTGGCATGCAATCGTGAATGTGATTGACACCATGAAGCTCAACCTGCCGAATGAAGCGGCCGACAAACATTTCATAGACAGCATCCTCTCTGCCGGCAAATACGCCATCAGCCATTCGCCCGAATATCGTGAGGCCTACCATCCGCACTATCGTATCGTGGAGCAAGGCATCTTCGACCGGGAAATCCTGCCGCTCATCGTGAAATGGCATGCTCGCATGAAAAGGAACAAAGGGAGCCAGCTGCCAGGGGTGGTAAATCCTAACGCCTTGAAAATGCCCAAAGCTGACCCCTACAAGAAGAAGTTTACCGACCTGCAACTTATTGACAATCTGGGCTCTCATCTGACGAGATGACATTCCGGGCTCTGATGAGATGACATTCCAGGCTCTGACGAGATGACATTCCGGGCGATAACTAAGGGAAAGAAAGAGTATAAAGCTATGAATATAGAAGACTATCGTGAGTATTGCCTTTCGCTGGGCGAGGATGTGGAAGAGAAGCTGCCTTTCACGGCTTTCCGCTATGCCAGCGGCGTATTGGCATTCTACGTGCACGGCCACATGTTTTCGTTCTTCGACTGCGACCATTTTAGCGTCATCACGCTCAAATGCCAGCCCGAGCGGATTGAAGACCTGAAGGCTCAGCACGACTGTATCGGCAAGCCGTTTAACGAGTCGCCCAAGTATTGGATTGGCGTCAATCCCGATACCGCGCCCGACGAACTGCTCAAGCAACTGACCCGAAACTCCTACGAGATCGTAAAGGCAAAATACAAGAGAAGAGCCCCCTCCAACTCCCCCAAAGGGGGGAGGGAGGGCTGACGCCGGGGCAAAGTTCAAGGTTCAAAGTTCAAAGTAAGAAACCTGAGTGGTAATCACACTTGTCACTTGTCACTTGTCACTTGGACTAGCTCCCAAACTCCTACACTCCTTCACTCCTAAAAAAATTCTCAATTTTACCATAGTCTTCTGTTTTTTCGCCAAAGTGGAGAATAATTAAAAAAAATCCGTATTTTTGCACCAAAATCAATATGACACCATGAAAATGAAAAGGTTCTTCTCAACACTTTTGGGGGCGCTGATGGGCATCCCCGTCCTGGCACAGGCAGTTGCCACGGATATCGAAAAAGGAGTCTTCGAGCCGTCGTGGCAGTCGCTCGCGGCCAACTATCAGGCTCCCCAATGGTTTGCCGACGCCAAACTGGGCATCTGGGCGCATTGGGGACTGCAATGTGTACCCGAGGCGGGCGACTGGTATGCACGGGCCATGTATCAGCAGGACCAGGGCCAATACCGCGAGCATTGCCAGCGCTTCGGCCATCCCTCGGAGTTTGGCATGATAGACTTCATACCGATGTGGAAAGCCGAGAAGTTCGACCCCGAGGCGCTCGTGAAGCTCTACAAGGAAGTGGGCGCCCGATACTTCGTCTGCATGGCCAATCATCACGACAACTTCGACAACTACCGTTCGAAATACCACCCCTGGAACTCCGTCAACATGGGTCCGAAGCGCGACATCGTGGGCGAGTTCGAGAAGGCCGCGCGCCGCAACGGGCTGCGCTTCGGCGTGAGCAACCACTCGGCCCACGCCTGGCATTGGTTCCAGACCGCCTACGGCTACGATGCCGAGGGCGAGAAGGCAGGCGTGAGATACGACGCCTACAACCTGACGAAGGAAGACGGCAAGGGCAAGTGGTGGGAAGGCTACGACCCCCAGCAGTTCTATGGCGGCTACAACATAGTGATTCCCAGCGGGTTCACCAGCGTCGACTCGATGGCCGCCTGGCATGAGGCCAACGACCGCGTATGGTCGGAGCGCATCCCCGAGATGAACCCCCAGTTTGCCAAGAACTGGTTCCTGCGCTGCCGGCAGCTCATCGACGACTACAACCCCGACCTCATCTACTTTGACGACGAGCACGACCTGCCCCTGGAGCACTACGGACTGGAGATTGCCGCCCACATGTACAACCGCAGCATGAGGATGCACGGAGGCCGCAACGAGGCCGTCATCAACGCCAAGCGCCTCAGCGAGGAGCAGCAGCGCGGCGTGGTGATGGACTGCGAGCGCGGCGCCTTTGCCGACATTTCGCCGCGGCCCTGGCAGACCTGCATGTGCATCGGCTCGTGGCACTACGATAGGAAGCTCTACGAGAAGGGCAGATACAAGACCGTAGAGCGCGTCGTCAAGACCTTCGTCGACATCGTGAGCAAGAACGGCAACCTGCTGCTCAACATCCCCGTGCGAGGCGACGGAAGCATCGACGAGAAAGAGCGCGCCTTCCTCAAGGACTTCAAGGCCTGGCTCGACGTCAACGGCGAGGGCATCTTCGGCACGCGCCCCTGGAAAGTCTATGGCGAAGGAGCCGTGAATACCGCCAATACCGGCTCGTTCCGCGACAACGAGAAGCTGCAGGAGTCGTTGAGCGACAAGGACATACGCTACACTCAGAAGAACGGCACCCTCTATGCCTTCGTGCTGGGCTTCCCCACGGCTCAGACCGTCCGTATGAAGGCGCTCGGCCGCAAGTCGCCCCAGATGAACGGCAAGCGCATCAAGCGGGTCCGCCTGCTGGGCAGCAGCCATAAAGTGGTGTTCCGCCAGACGGCCGACGCCCTCACCATCACCATGCCGACGGTCGAGAATACAGGCAAGACCATCTGCTTCGCAGTTCAGTAGGGAGGAGCCCCCTCCAACTCCCCCAAAGGGGGAGTTGGAGGGGGCCGGCCTCAATCCGGCAGGCACCGGCGCAAAGATTTCACGCGTTTTCTTTGGCCATCACGCAGAAATAGCGTATATTTGCATCCGAAGCCAAGCGGCGCAGGTCGCAACGTTAGGAGGCTGACAACAATTAATTTCCAGTTTATCTGCAATATGACTCTCCCAAAGTTCATCATCACCATGGATGGCCACTTTCGCCTGGGGATGGTCGGCCAGCACAAGGACTTGCTGAAGCCGGGCGACCAATGCATCGGAGGCGGTTATTACCAGTTCGATTGGACGAGCAATCGCCTAGTGCTCGACAGGGCCTCGTATGACTTCGGGCGACCTCGCTGGCACCTGCTCGACACGCTCAGGGTGCCGGCCGCCTATCGGGGACTTCGCCTGGTTTATGTCTACGACGACGGCTTCCACGACGACTTCAACGTGAGCGAAGAACTGAGAATAGAGTATGATGAGTGAGATGAGCGTGGAGGACGATCGTAACTCGGTTTGATGATGGACAGCATTCAGCACATTATTATAGACCATACGCTGGCACGGATTGGCGACGCCCAGTTTGCCGACTATCTTTGCCATGCTTATTGCTACGAAGGCTTTTGCACCTTCGAAAGAAACGGGCGGCAGTTCCGTTTCGAGGCGGGCGACTGCCTGATTATTGCCCGCAGGGGCGACCTGGTGAAGAACCTGCAGGAGAGCGTGGACTTCCGCGTGGATGTCATCTACGTGACGCAGAAGTTCATCGAGATGTCCACGCCTCAGTCGAACTACGGCATGCGGGGCCAGCTCTCGCTTTTCCAGAACCCCATCATGCGGCTCGACGCGGAGCAGCAGGAGCGTTGCCAGCTGAACTTCGAGGCCGTGAAGCGACGCCTGAAGCAGACGGGCCACCTCTTCCGCCACGACGCGCTCATGAATGCCGTGGAGTGCATGATTATCGACTTCTTCGACTTCCACGCCCACCTCTATCCTGCCGACAAGATCAGCTCGCAACAGCACCAGCTGATGGAGGAGTTCATGGCGATGCTCGAACGGGGCGACTTCCGCCAGAACCGCGACATCAGCTATTATGCCGACAAGCTCTGTGTCACCCCGAAATACCTCAGCGAGGTCTGTAAGAAGGTGAGCGGACTGCCCGCCGCCTTCTGGATAACGCGCTATACGGCGCTCGACATCAGCCGCCTGTTGCGCGACCGTAGCCTCTCGTTTACCGACATCTGCGACATGTTCAACTTCTCGTCGCCAGCCCATTTCAGCCGCTACGTGCAGACGAACCTGGGTGCCAAGCCCAGCGATTTCCGCGAGTAAACAGCCCGAAGCAAGACGAATCTTCGAATTTGGTAAAATCCCCCGCAAATTGTGTAAAAGCAGTTTCGGGGGATTGCCGTAACTTTGCCATCGAAATTTAAAATAAAGATATGGCAAAAAAAGTATTGATTGCGTACTACTCCCGTCGCGGGGAGAACTATGTGAACGGCAGCATTAAGAATCTGAAGCTGGGCAATACCGAGGTGGTGGCTCAGAAGATCAAGGCCCTGTTGCCCGATGCCGACGTGTTCCAGATTGACACCACCTACGAGTATTCGAAGTCGTATATGACCTGCATCGAGGAAGCCAAGCAGGAGCTGCACGACCAGGCCCGTCCCGAGGTGAAGAACGCCTTGGAGAGCATCTCCCAGTACGACACCATCATCCTGGGCTATCCCAACTGGTGGGGCACGATGCCGATGGTCGTCTACACGTTCCTCGAGTCGTACGACTTCACGGGCAAGACCATCATTCCCTTCTGCACCAACGAGGGCTCGGGCATGGGCTCGTCGGTCCGCTTCATCAAGAAACTCTGTCCGGGTGCCAACGTCATGGACGGCACGCCCATCCACGGCGCGGAGGCTGCCCATGCCGACCGCGAGGCGCAGGAGATAGCAGAACTGGCAAAATAAATAAAGTGATGGCGATTTGCAATATCTCAAGGCTACGCATTAGCGAGAGCCGGATAGAGACAGGTTAAACTGCTTTTATGCGTTATCATCATGCTTACGGGAATTTCTATATTTGGCTGCAAGGATACTCATTTTGTTTGTGCAGACAGAAAAATCATCATAAATGTGGATTGCGTTTCCCAGGATAATGTTGTATCTTTGCACCCAAATTTAGAAATACAATCCATTTATGAGAAATAAATACATATTATTATCACTTGCTTTCGCGCTCGTTGTGCCTGTCTATGCCCAAAAGCAGAAAAGCGCTGCCAACTCAGAGCAGCGGCAGGACGAGATGAGAAAGACGGTGGAATACCTGGCTTCGCAAGAGCTGGGCGGCAGATATCCGGGCACCCGCGGCGACACGCTTGCCTCTGAGTATATTACCGGCCAACTGCGCAGTCTGAAGCTCAAGCCCATTGTCAAGGGGAAGAAGAAAAAGGGGTTCTATCACGACTTCACGTATGGGAAGACTGAGCAGCGCACCACCCACAACATCATGGCTGTGCTCCCGGGAAAAGACCAACAACTCAAAAACGAATATATAGTCATCGGCTCGCATTACGACCATCTGGGCATGGGCGGCAAAGGCTCTGGCTCGCGCCGCCCAGACACGCTTGGTGTCCATCCGGGTGCTGACGATAATGCCAGCGGTGACGCCGTGGTACTTCAACTGGCCAGGCACTTCAAGAAAGCCGGCTCGCCCAGAAGTATCATTTTTGCCTTTTTCGGTGCGGAGGAACAAGGACTGGTGGGCTCGAAGCTGTTTCTGGACTGGATGAAGAAAGCCGACGGCCGCCGCGTAAACCTCCCCGCCGACAAAGGCGGAATTGTGGCTATGGTGAACCTCGATATGGTAGGGCGCATGCGTGGCCATGCCATGAGCGTGTCGGGCACAGGCACCAGCAGCCAGTTCAAGGCGATGGTCGAGCGAGTGGGAGAGGAGACGGGCGTGCACGTCAGCTGCATTCCCGATGGCTACGGTCCCAGCGACCAGGCCTCGTTTGTGGCGCAAGACATCCCTGTGCTCTTCCTCACCACGGGTGGACACATGGAGTATCACACGCCTGCCGACGTGCCCTCAACCTTGAACTACGAAGGTATGCAGCAGACGCTCGACTTCTCGAAGCTGCTGATCAGCCAGCTTGCGGCCATGCCCCAAACGCCCGACTACATCAACGTGCCCAGCACGCAATCGATGAAGCATGCCAAGTTTAAGGTGACGCTCGGACTGATGCCCGATGTGATGGGTGCAAGCAGCACGCCCGGCCTTCGCGCCGATATCGTGGTGGCTGGGAAACCAGCCCATACGGCTGGTATCCGGAGTGGCGACATCATTCAGGAGATTGATGGCAAGCCCGTGAAGGACATCAACGAATACATGGAGCGGCTGGCAGAGCTCAAGGCCGGTACAACCATTCCCGTGAAGGTGCTCCGGGGCGAGGAGACCATTACCTTTCAAGTTCACTTAACACCTCCCGTGAGATGAGAAAATTCTTGTATTGGCTTCTTGCCGTGGTTATTACAATTGCGCTGAGCGTCTACCAGCGCATGACAGGTCCGACGCATCCCCAGAAAGTGGCTGTAGAGCTGAATGGGACGAGTTATCAGCTGAAACTGCCCCGAAGTGGTGTGCAACGCGATGAGATGCTGAAGCTGAAGGATATTCCGCAAAGCACTTTGGCTCAGTTGCATTATCGCCAGTATCCCACGAATAACGCTTACACGACGGTTGATTTCGAGTGGAAAGACAACCAATGGCAGGCCTTCCTGCCCGTGCAGCCGGTGGGCGGAAAGTTGCAGTATTATATCACGGTGGGAGGTCGCGACTATCTGGCTGACGAGCCGGTAGTGATGCGATTCAGGAATGATGTTCCTGCCGGCATCCTTGTGCCCCACATCCTGCTGATGTTTGCGGCCATGTTGTTTGCCGTCTATACACTCATGCTGGTACTTACGCGCAAAAAATACAGCCGTTGGTTGAAGATAACAGTTGCCACCTTGTTTGTGGGCGGATTCATCTTCGGGCCGCTTGTTCAGCATGCTGCCTTCGGTCCCTGGTGGACGGGATTTCCCTACGGTACCGACCTGACAGACAACAAGACCCTGCTGTCGTTCCTCTTCTTCCTGGTGGCCTTGGCCACGCTGAAGTGGAAGCACAACAAGTGGGTGGTCAGCCTGGCGGTGCTCTTCATGATAGCTATCTTCAGCATTCCCCATAGCGCCTACGGGTCGGAGTACGATTACGAGAAGCAACAACTGAGTACAGAGAAAATAACGGACTGACATAAAATATTCAATTCAATTTATTAATAATTTAACAATTTATGAAATTCAAAAGTTTGATGACCATGATGGTTGCAGCAGTAGCCATCGTGCTAGGCAATTGTTCGTGCAGTAGCGACGACGATGAGCCCGAAGTAGCTGTGGCCTCACAGGTGTTAGGTACGTATTCTGGTAACGAGGTGATAATGGTAATGAACGAGGAATCGTCGAACGAGACCAGAACCTACCAGTTTACTAAAGTTTCCGACACCACGGTTGACATGCTTGTTCCAGAGGCAGGCATGGGAATGATGACCATCCCGGCATTCCCCGTCAAGAACATTCCATTGGCAAAGAGCGGCAACACCATTAGCGGCAAACTGGCTTCATATAGTGGAAAGGTGACCACAGCCAGCGGCGATGAAAAAGCCTATACCGTGAGCGATGTAGTCGTTTTGCTGGACGGCAAGAACTTGGTTGTGACATTCTCGCTGAAGTATGGCAGCATGCCCATGGCGATGGATTACCACTTCACCGGAATAAAACAATAAGCGGTGGCTAAGCGGTTCATAGTCAACGTGTTGAACACTATCCTGGCAGGCATGGCATTGGTCGTGCCTGCTCAACGCGTGGCTGCCCAGTCAACCATCCGCGACTCGGTAGAGCTCGAGCCGGTGGTGGTGACAGCATCTCATTCGCCCAAGGCCCTGAAAGATGCACCTGTGGTGACGCGTCTCATTACCCTTCATGACATTAAGATTACCGATGCCACCAACATTCAGGACATGCTCACACAAGAGATTCCCGGATTGGAATTCGGCCTGGCCATGACGCAGGAGACGTCGCTCAACATGAGTGGCTTCGGAGGAAATGCCGTGCTCTTCCTCATCGATGGCGAACGAATGGCAGGAGAGACCATGGACAACATAGACTACAGCCGTATGAACCTCGACAACGTGGGGCGCATAGAGATTGTGAAAGGGGCCTCGTCGGCTCTTTATGGCTCGAATGCCGTCGGTGGAGTGGTCAATATCATCAGCCGGGAGTATTTGGAACCTTGGACCGCCAGCGTCAACTCTCGCTACAATACCTTCGGGCATGAGTGGCGCAACGGAGCTACCTTCTCGTTCAACACCAGAAGATGGAACTCGCAGACCAGCTTCCAGCACACCACTATCGACCCCGTCAACCTGCCCAAGGCTCATTCCTCTGAGGAGATTGCCGCCGAACTGATGAAGAAGGCTCAAGGACTACCTTACGACGAGTCGGTGCTGACAGATGACTCTAACATCAGCCGCCTGTTCGGTCAGAAGACTTACAACGTGAAGGAACGGCTGACCTGGAGAGCCTCCGACTATCTCACGCTCATCGCTCGCGGGGGGTACTTCTTCCGCACTAGCGAGCGCGACACGCATGACTATCATTACAAAGGCTATAGTGCCGGACTGAAAGGGAAGTATGCCTGGAAGAGCGACCGTTATCTGGAACTCTCGTATGCATACGACCAGTACGACAAGGCTAATTTCCTGCCTGGCGGGACACGCACCCACGATCACGACTACAGCAATCAGCAGCATGTGGTGCACGCCCTCTTCTACAATGCGTTTGGAAAGAACAGCCTGATAGTGGGAGCCGACTTTTTGCACGACTATCTTACAACCTATCAGTTCGTCGACAACGCCAACCACTCACAGAGCAATATCGACGGCTTTGCCGAATTTGACTGGAATATTACCGACAGGCTCAATGTCGTAGGTAGTATCCGTTATGACTACTTCTCGGCATCGCGCCAGAAGGCCTTCACCGAGCGCATGGCCCTGGTCTATAAGTTCCCGTGGATAACGCTTCGTGCCAACTACGCTCTCGGTTTCCGCGCACCTACGCTCAAAGAGATGTATATGCACTTCGACATGGGCGACATGGGCTACATGATTCTTGGCAATCCCGACCTGAAACCCGAGAAGAGCAATAATGTCAATATCGCCATTGAGCGGACCAACCGCATCAGAAACAGCAGCTTTCTCGACGGACGATATAGCTTCACCCTCATGGGCTATTGCAACATCTTCGATAAGCGTATTACCACCATCGACGGAGGCGAAACTCCCGATGGGCTGCCAAGTGCGCTTTATTGGAATGAAGACGGTGTGAAGGTGTGGGGCGTTGATGTCAGCATGGCTCACATTTGGGATTGCGGGCTGTCGATGAAGCTCAACTATTCGTGGATGCGTGAGACGGGCAACGTCATCTACTCGCAGTTCTCACAGCCACGCTCGCACTCCATGACGTGGCGCTTAGGCTACGACCACCGTTTCTCGCGTCACTATGCTTTCGACGCCGCTCTCTCCGGGCGCAGCCAGGGCAAACCCCAGTCGGGCGATACCGATGTCGACCAAGGCTACACCATCTGGAAACTCATGCTCCAGCACCATCTTTGGCGCGGCATACATCTGAATACCGCCATCGACAACCTGTTCAATTATAAGCCCAAGTCCTACTACTATTGCTCGCCGCTCACTACCGGCACATCTTTCAGCATAGGCCTGTCAATAGATATAGACAAAATGCTCTAGATAAGCTTCCAACATGAACAGATTCTACCATTGCCCTTGGCCATGTTTGTCTATGCATGGAGACTGCCAAGATAACCAAAAGGACTGACACCTTTAAGGGATGCCAGTCCTTCTTTTTTGGGGAATGCTGCAACTTTTCTTGTTTTCCTTTCGTCTAACGTTCAGAAACGAAAATAACAAAACAAAAACATTTAAGGAATATGAAGAAAAGAAGTGTTCTCACAACAATGGCCGTTATGGTATTGATGTCGGCCGTGCTGACCAGTTGCGTAATCCGTACTGGTGCTCACCGCGGCAAGCAGGTGACCCGCAACCTGCGCGTTTCCGATTTTGAGCGGATTCATATCACGGGAAACTTTGATGTGGTTTACGAGCAAGGCGACTCCGTCTCGGTATGCGTAGAAGGAAAGGAACGGCTGATTGAGGCCTCCGACATCCGCGTGGAAGACGGTACGCTGGTGGTCAAGATGAAAGCCCTCAGCGTAACGGGATTCCGTGGAGATGTAAGGGTGATTGTTACCACCCCCGACCTGACCGAGGTGAATATGACGGGAAATGGTGAATTTATGGCTGATGGGCATGTGGATACCGACCATCTGACGGTAAGTCTGACGGGCAATGGCGACATACGTTTTAGCGACCTGATTTGCGACCGAGCCGACTTGCAACTGACGGGCAATGGAGATGTCGTAGTGAAGGGGCTCACCTGTGGCTATGTGAACATGCAGCTGACGGGCAATGGCGATATTACGGTGGAGGGAACCACCCGGAAGATGGATATGCACAAAGCTGGCAACGGCGACATCAATATGAGGCAATTGAAGATAGTGAACTGACAACAATTCATAAACCCGGCAAGGTGAAAACAAAAAAATGCTAAAAAGTTTTCTGTTTTCACCTTTTATATATAATTTTGCAGCGTTTTATCGATGAACGCTACAAATGAAATATGCTATCATAGCAGCGGGCGAGGGCTCGCGACTGGCTCAGGAAGGGGTTCATGCTCCTAAGCCATTGGTAAAAGTGAATGGCGAACAGCTGATTGACAGGCTGATTCGCGTTTTTATGGATAACGATGCCACAGAGATTATCGTGATATGCAACGAGGTGATGACGGCCGTGGCCGCCCATCTGGCTGATGTGGAGCGCAACGGACTCTATGGCCGTCGTGTGCCGCTGAGGTATGTGGTGAAGAGCACACCCAGTTCCATGCACAGCTTTTTCGAAATCAGTCGTCTGTTGGGCGACGAGCCGTTTGTGTTGACCACGGTCGACACGATTTTCCGTGAGCAGGAGTTTCGTGAGTATGTGAAGGCTTTCGGGCAGACAGAGGCTGACGGAATGATGGGCGTCACAGACTTTATAGACGACGAGAAACCCCTGTATGTGGGCGTGAAAAGTGTGGCCGAAGCCGCGTCGCCGGCGGGCGAGGCTTTATCTACCATGGGCGAGGCTGGTGGCTTTGCCGAGATTACCGGTTTCTTTGACACACGTGAGGAACTGACCGCCTCCCATCAGGAATCAGATGCCGAAGCGATATTTATTAGTGGTGGAATCTACGGTCTGAAAGCCTCTGCCATTGAGACGCTTAACCGTTGTATGGAGCGTGGCGAGAGCCGCATGCGCAACTTCCAGCGCGGCCTGATTCGCGATGGTCTGAGGCTGAGGGCTTATCCTTTCACAAAGGTACTCGACATCGACCACGCCACGGATATTGCGAAGGCTGAGGAGTTTTTAAAAGAACGATAACTGAGCACGCAGGCTGAATCATGAGGGTATTATGTGTTTATAGGGACGAGCGGTATTCGCCCAATTCGGTTGAAAAAGACAAGGCGATACTCGATGCGGCTGGGAAGAGACTCTGCGAAAGAGGCCATACAGTCAGCTTCGTGAGTGAGCGCCAGCTGAGCCGTGTGGATGCAGATGTCTGCTTGTCGATGGCACGCTCGGAGTCGGCCTTGGAGGTGATGCGGCAGAGTGGGGCACGTTGCGTGAACCATCCCGATGCCATTGCCTTGTGTTGCCACAGAAGTGCTCTCGACCGACTGATGCGAGTGAACGACATAGCCATGCCTCCCGTCGAGGGTGCTGACGGCTTTTGGCTGAAGCGGGGCGATGGAGTAGCCGAGGAGAAAGACGATATCGTGTTTTGTGCCAATGAGCAAGCGCTCAAGGTTGCCCGCCAGGAGATGGCGTCGCGTGGCATTAGCGAACAGGTGGTGAGCACCCATGTGAAAGGTGACTTGCTGAAGTTCTACGGGGTGCGTGGTTCGGGTTTCTTCCGTTGCTACTATCCTGCCGACGATGGCGTCTCGAAGTTCGGTAATGAGGTGGTTAATGGCAAGGCCCATCATTACCACTATGATGAAGATACCCTCCGTAGCGAGGCCGAGCGGCTGGCCCGGCTGGCTCAGGTTGATGTCTATGGTGGCGACTGCATCGTCAGAAGCGATGGCACGCTAGCCATCATTGATTTCAACGACTGGCCCAGTTTCTCGCGATGTCGGGAAGAGGCTGCCTGTGCTATAGCGGAATTAATTGATAATGAATAAAATAAGAGATAAACAATAAGTGATGAGCGGAAAATTCAAGGAGATGCTTCAGGCATCATTTAAGTCGAACGACACAGAGGAGTGGCTGGACGTGCATTTCACCCGGCCTATCGGACTGGTATTCGCTTTGTTTTGGAACAAGCTGGGAGTGCATCCCAACGTGATTACCATCCTTTCGATATTCCTCGGTATAGGAGCAGGCATTTGTTTTTATTATACCGACCTGTGGCACAATGTGGCTGGTGTGCTGTTGCTCATGTTTGCCAACTTTTGTGACTCCACCGACGGTCAGATGGCTCGTCTGACCGGTAAGAAAACATTAATAGGACGTATGCTCGACGGTTTTTCGGGCGATGTGTGGTTCTTTTGCATCTACGTGGCTCTCTGCATGCGCATGCAGAACCAGCCCATTCCGGGCATGGAGCAGACTTGGGGCATCTGGATATGGGTGCTGGGCGCTATTGCAGGCTTCCTGTGCCACTCGCCACAGAGCTCGCTCTCGGATTACTACCGCAATATCCACCTTTTCTTCCTGAAGGGAAAGAGTGGATCTGAGCTCGACAATTCAGAGCAGCAACACAAGGTCTTTGAGCAGATGAAGGCCGATAAAGACTGGCTGGGCTGCTTGTTCTTCTATAACTATGCAAACTACTGTAGAAGTCAGGAGAAACGCACACCTAAGTTCCAACGGTTCTTCCAACTCTACAACGAGGCACAGACCGCCGAAGCGTCTCAGCAGGAGATGCGCGAGCAGGTTCGCCAGTCGTTCCTCGAGGGCAGCCGTCCGCTGATGAAGTATACCAACGTGCTCACGTTCAACACGCGGGCCATTTGCATCTATATCACGGCATTGCTCAATTGTCCGTGGGTTTACTTCCTGTTCGAAATCATCGTCTTGTCGATTCTCTATGTGCACATGCATCGCAAACACGAGACCCTCTGCGAGAAGCTCTCAAATCAATTCGTAATGCATCAGCATAATTCATAATTGATAATTAATGATGAAGAATTTATAATGCATAGTTTATAATAGAGGATTGAGATTTTAGTAATGACAAAAGGATATATATTCGATTATGGCGGCACGCTTGATACGGCAGGCTGCCATTGGGGTAAGAAACTTTGGCATGCTTACGAGCGCCATGAGGTGCCTGTGAGCGAACAGCAGTTCCGCGAGGCTTACGTACATGCTGAGCGCACGTTGGGGTCCAACCCTATTATTCAGCCCACTTACACCTTCCACAAACTCTTGGAGGTGAAGCTGCGGTTGGAACTGGAGTATCTGATGGAGCAAGGCTATTGGGACCCGCGCGAGGACGTGCTGAAGATGGTGTTCAAAGAGTTGCTCGATGACCTCTATGGCGAGGTTTGTGCTACTGTTGCTCATAGCCGCGAGGTGCTTCTTCGGTTGCGCAAGGACCATCCGATGGTGTTGGTGAGCAATTTCTACGGCAATATTAATGTGGTGCTGCGTGAGTTCGAACTCGACACGCTATTCGATAGTGTGGTTGAGTCGGCCGTGGTCGGCATTCGCAAGCCCGACTACCGCATCTTCAAGTTAGGCGTCGAGGCTCTCGGACTGCCCGCAAGCGAGGTGACCGTGGTGGGCGACAGTTTCTATAAAGACATACTTCCAGCCAAGAAAGCCGGCTGCCGCACCATTTGGTTCAAGGGCGAGGGATGGACCGACGAAACCTACGACGAGAGCATTCCCGACCAGGTGATTACCGACTTGAGTCAAGTGATAAATGAATTGACATAAGAGATATTGACATTGGAGATAATGAAGAGAAAAACTATCATAATGGGCATCCTGATGCTCATGACATTTTTACGGGTCGGTGCCCAGCAAATCAAGGGAGTGGTCATCGATGCCACCACCGGTGACAGCATCGCTTTTGCCAGCGCCATCTACCACGGCCATCATGTGATGGTGTCGGCCGACAACAAGGGTTGCTTCGAGATAGCCCGCCACAACGGCTGGACGCTCACCATCTCGGCCCTGGGCTACCGCAGTCAGGATATACAAATACAAGGAAAGACCAAGTCCGAGCTTCGCATTCGCCTGAAGCCCGAGAGCCGTACCCTACGGAATGTGGAGGTGCGCTCTAAGCGCAAGAGCAAATACTCGCGCAAGGACAATCCTGCCGTAGAGCTGATGAAGCGAGTGATTGCCGCCAAGAAGAAGACCGCCCTCGACAACCATCCCTACTATCAGTTCACCAAGTATCAGAAGATTACTCTGGCCATGAACGACTTGAAGCCCGTCGACCTTGAGGACCCCAAGTTCCAGAAGCGCCAATGGCTGCTCAACCAGGTCGAGGTGTGCCCACTCAACAATAAGCTCATCCTGCCCGTTAGTGTCGACGAGACCGTCACCCAGCATATCTATCGCAAGGACCCCCATAGCGAGAAAGAGATAGTGAAAGGACAAAACTCCACGGGCATCAACCACCTCATCGAGACGGGCGACATCCTGAACACGGCCCTGAAGGACGTCTTTACCGATGTCGACATATACGACGATCAGGTGCGCCTGCTGCAATATCCCTTTACCAGTCCTATCGGCAAGGATGCCGTGTCGTTCTACCGTTTCTACATCGAGGATACCGTCTATGTGGAGCGCGACTTGTGCTACCACCTCCAGTTTGTGCCAAACAACCAGCAGGACTTCGGTTTCCGTGGCGAGCTTTATGTGCTGGCAGACTCCACGCTCCATGTCAAGCGTTGCAACCTGACTATCCCTAAGCGTAGCGATGTCAACTTTGTGGAGAACCTGCAGGTGCGTCAGGAATACTCCAAGCTACCCAATGGCGAGTGGGTGCTGACCGTCGACGATATGTTTGTCGAGATGGCCCTCACCAAGTTCCTCAGCAAGGCCCTTGTCATCCGTACCACCCGTATGAGCGACTACGGCTTCGACGAACTGCCCAAGCAGTTGTTTAAGGGCAAGGCTAAGGTGCGGCGCGATGCCGATGTGATGATGCGGGGCGACGATTTCTGGAACGAATACCGGGGTGTGGAACTCACTAAGAGCGAGAGCTCGATGGATCAGTTTATCCACAATCTCGAGCAAATCAAAGGCTTCAAGTATATCGTCTTCGGGCTGAAGGCGCTTATCGAGAACTTTGTCGAGACCTCGGCCCATGACAAGCCCAACAAGGTGGACATCGGCCCTATCAACACCATGATCACCCACAACTCGATTGACGGCCTGCGAACGCGTGTGAGCGCCCAGACTACCGCCAACCTCAACCCCCATTGGTTCCTCTCCGGCTATTACGCACGTGGATGGGACAGCAAGAAGAACTACTATAAGGCCGACCTCACTTATTCGTTCAATAAGAAAGAGTATCTCCCGCGCGAGTTCCCCAGGCGCACCCTATCGTTCACATCCACCTATGATGTGTGCTCGCCCTCCGATAAGTTCGTTCATACCGACAAGGATAATGTGTTCACATCGTTCAAGTGGAGTAACGTCGAGAAAATGATGTTCTACAACCGCCAGCAGCTCACTTTCGAGCGCGAGGAGGAGTGGGGCTTCAAGACCACTTTCAGTTTCAAGACAGAGCAGAACGAGGCCTGCGGCGACATGTTTTTCACGCCCGTCAGGGAAGTGCCTACAGCCGTCTATCCCGACAACCTGCACCACGGGAAAATACGCACCACAGAGTTGCATGGTGAACTGCGCTTTGCGCCCGGCGAGACGTTCATCAACACCAAGCAGCGTCGTATCAAGATCAACCTCGACGCCCCCGTCTTCACCATCGGCCACACCATCGGCATCAAGGGACTCTTGGGCGGCGAGTATGCCTATCACGTGACCGAAGCCAGCATCTATAAACGCTTCTGGATGAACAGCTGGGGAAAGATAGACTGCTACCTCAAGGGTGGCATCCAATGGACGAAGGTTCCCTTCCCCCTGCTCATCGCGCCAGCCTCCAATCTCTCGTATATCATAGAGGACGAGACTTTCAACCTCATCAACAACATGGAGTTCCTCAACGACCGCTATGCCTCGCTTGACGTGTCGTGGGACCTCAACGGAAAGATATTCAACCGCATCCCGTTGCTCAAGAAACTCAAGTGGCGCGAGTATCTCGGCGTGAAATGCCTGTGGGGCGAGCTGACCGACAAGAACAATCCCAACAACGAGACCTATGCCGGTTCGGTAGAGCTGATGGCTTTCCCCGAGGGTTGTTACGTGATGGACCCCAAGCGCCCCTATGTGGAGGTGATAGCTGGCATTCACAATATCTTCAAGATACTGCACGTAGAGTATGTCCAGCGACTCAACTACACCAGTCTGCCGACAGCCCAGAAACGTGGTGTTAGAATGATGGTCAGAATGACGTTCTAGCATTCTGGCAGTCAGATGGCATTCTGCTTGCATAAGAAGCAAAAAAGCTATTTCCCGCTCAGTCACGAATGAGGAAATAGCTTTTTTCTAATATGAATGATGCATTACGAATAGCAGGAGCTGACACTCGTATTCGGAGTATTCGGAGTATTCGGAGTATTCGGATTGATGGATAATAGCTTTCCTGTTTGAACTCGCTGTATAGTTCCATGAGGTACGGATACAAGAGGCATCCCTAGGACAAACAAAAATAGACCGGAAGTGTTTCGCAACAATTCCGGCCTCATGCTTTTACTCAATTAATATCAACTATTCTTATTCTTGTTAATTTCCCTGCAAAGGTATGTATTTATTTTGCAAATGGTGGTACTATCTTGGAAAAAATCAACGTAAACGTTTGCGGTTATCATTTTTTTACTTATCTTTGTGGCACGAATAGCATTACTAACCTATGAAGCAACGACGCACATCATTAAAGGATTTGGCCGCCCGGCTGGGCGTCAGCATCGCCACAGTCTCGAGGGCCCTGCGCGACAGCCATGAGGTGGGCGAGGAAATGCGGCGCAAGGTGCAGCAGTTGGCCAAGGAGTTGAACTATCGCCCCAATCCGTTTGCCCAGAGCCTGCGCAAGGAGGCTCCGCGGATGATTGGCGTGGTGGTACCCAACCTCGTGACGCACTATTATGCGGCTGTGCTCGATGGCATTGAGGACTATGCCTCGAAGGAAGGCTATTCGGTCATTAGCGCCAACAGCCATGAGAATCACGAGCGTGAGGAACTGGCCGTCGACAACTTCGTGAGCATGCATGTGGAGGGCATCATCGCCTGTCTGGCGCAAGATACCGTTGACTATAGCCATTTTGAGAAGATCGGCCGCATGGGTATTCCCCTGGTATTCTTCGCTCGCACCTGTCTGCAAGACAAGTTCTCGTCGGTCGTGGCCAATGGCGACGTAGCCGCCCAGGATGCCACTAATCATTTCATAGAGACGGGCAGCAGACGCATCGCCTTCATAGGTGGGCCCAACCATCTCGATATGGTACGTCGTCGCAAGCATGGCTATCTGGAGGCGCTCCGCGACCACCGCATACCCATTGACCGCTCGCTGGTGATCTGCGGAAAGATTGACTACGAGGAGGCCCGCCAGACGACGCTCGAGCTGTTGGCACGCGACGATCGTCCCGATGCCATTCTGGCCTTCAACGATATCATCACTTATGCTGCATTCGACGCCATCAAGACCATGAAACTGCGCATACCGGAGGACGTGGCCATCATCGGTTTTACCGACGGTGACTCGTCGGCTTTTGTGACACCCAAGCTCACAGCCATCATGGACCAGGCTCACGTGCAGGGCGCCAAGGCCTGTGAACTACTGTTGAGAAATATCGGCGGCGACAAGCGCATATATAAAGAGGTGGTCCCCATGATTCTGAAGATAAGAGAAAGCTCGGGGAAGAAATGAGGTGTAAGCCCCCCAAGGCCCTTTCCTGCTTTCCCTAGAAGACTCTATCTTACCTCACTAGAAGGAGAGATGTTGCTCTTTATGCAAGAATGCAAATTGGACACAAACAGAATACAAGCCGGAGCACTCAAACCGGCAGGTATCTCCTCCTGGCGGAGTTGGAGGAACTTTAGCTTTCGAGAGACACAAAGACTATCCAACAGGCGATAACGACATAAACAAAGAGGTAAATATAGATTGGTAAGGAAAGGATGAGGCAAGTCCTGTTTTTAGAATTCTATCACATGAAATACTACTTAGAAAGAAGAAATAGCTTAATAAATAATCATCAAAAAGTGTATCTATGAGAAAAAATCGAAAAACATGCAAGGGCGCAAAGCTGTTCGTAACGGCATTGCTGCTACTCTTCATGATTCCACTTTCGGCCTTGGCACAGGAAGTGAAAATCACAGGTACTGTTACCGACGCCGCCAATGGCGATGAGATCATCGGAGCGACGGTAAAGGTGCAGGGAGCCGCGGGCGGTACGATTACCGACATCGACGGCCGTTTCCAAATCACAGCCCGGGTGGGGCAGAGTCTGGAGTTTACCTATATTGGTTACCAGAAGCAGGTTATCAAGGTGACGAAAGCCGGAGTGATGAATGTGAGAATGGTAGAAGACGCCACTTCGCTCAGCGAGGTCGTGGTGGTGGGCTATGGTGTGATGAAGCGCTCCGACCTGACGGGTTCGGTAAGCTCCATCGACGAGAAAGCCATTAAACAAGGCGTGAACACCTCGATAGAGCAAGCCATGCAGGGCCGTATTGCCGGTGTGCAGGTCACTCAAAACTCGGGAGCTCCGGGCGGCGGCATCTCAGTACAGATTCGCGGTATCAACTCGCTTAGCGGCAACGAGCCCCTCTATGTGGTCGATGGCGTGGCTATGTCGGGGCAGACCGATTCGCACACTAGTGTGATGAGCTCGCTCAACCCTGCCGACATCACCTCTATTGAGGTGCTTAAAGACGCCTCTGCAACTGCTATCTACGGCTCGCGCGCCTCCAATGGCGTGGTGCTCATTACCACAAAGAAAGGCCAGGAGGGTAATGCCAAGCTCAGTTACGAGGGCTACTTCGGATGGCAGAAGCTGCCAAAAATGCTAGAGGTGATGAACCTGCCCGAGTATGGTGAGTTCTACAACCAGCGGGCCAAGATACAGGGTTGGACGCCCAGTACTGACTATCTCGACCCCACCCTGCTTACCGAGGGTACCAACTGGCAGGATGAGCTGTTCCAGACGGCCTTCATGCACAACCATCAGGTAGGCGTGAGCGGAGGAACGAAGACCATGCACTACGCCATCTCGGGTGGTTTGCTCGACCAGGATGGTGTTGGACTGGGCTCAGGCTTCCGCCGCAACTCAGTCCGCGGTAACTTTGATACTCAGGTGAACGACTGGCTGCAACTGGGGGCATCGGCCTACTATGCCTACACGAAGCAGATTGTCACCTTCGAGGAGAGCAACGTCATTCAGACTGCCCTTGTGCAGTATCCCGATGTGGCTCCCTATAATGCAGACGGTACGTTGGGCTTTGGCGAGACCCACGAGTATCAGTATCAGTCGAACCCCATCTTCGAGGCTTCGATGATTGAGAACCGCCGAGCCAACTCTTCGCTCGACTACAATTTCTTTGCCAACATCACCCCGCTGAAGGGCCTCGTCGTACGAATAGAGTATGGTGGCAACCGTGGCTGGGGCAACACCTTTTTCTTCCAACCCGACTACTCGTATGGTAATGTGGTGAAACAGTCGGTATCGACCCACGGCAACTCGCGCAACAAATACGAGTCGTTCAAACAATATGCCACCTACGACTTCGACCCGCTTAAGGGCCATCACTTCCAGATTATGGCCGGACACGAGTCACAGGAGGGCGAGTGGTTCAACGGTACGGCTTCGCGCGTGAACTATATATTTGATACGGTACACTCGCTTAACGTGGGCGACACCACTGGTCAAGGCAATGAAGAACAGGGCTCCGACTGGGCCATCGAGTCGTACTACGGCCGTTTCAACTACAACCTGCTCGATCGCTATCTGCTCACCGCCACGTTGCGTGCCGACGGCTCTTCTAACTTTGCCAAGGGCAACCGCTGGGGTTACTTCCCCTCTGTGGCGCTCGCCTGGCGCATCACGCAAGAGCCTTTCATGAAGAAACTCACGTGGCTGAGCAACGCCAAACTGCGACTTGGCTGGGGACTTGTGGGCAATCAGAATGCCAGCAACTTCGCCTACGGATCGGCCATGAAGGCGGTACCGACGGCTTGGGGCACAGGCTATTTCCCCGAGAACTATGCCAACGACAAACTCACATGGGAGCGTACCAAGGCCTGGAACGTAGGACTCGACCTTTCGTTCCTCGACAACCGCATAGAGTTTATCGTCGACGCCTACTTCAAGAAGACCGACGACTTGCTGATGGTGGCTTCACTGCCCGCTTACCTTATTCCCACAGAATCCTACTACGGAATCCGGGCGCCTTGGGTGAACGCAGGTTCTATTCAAAACAAGGGTATAGAGTTCACTCTTAATACCGTAAATGTTGCCACGGCGGACTGGCAATGGCGCACCAACGCCACTATCTCGTTCAACCGCAACAAATTGACGGGACTGAACAACGGAGAGTCGGCCATGTTCGGACAGATTGGCACCAACAACTACACCTGCTCCGTGGTGGGCGAGCCCGTAGGACAGTTCTGGGGCTGGAAGGTGAAGGGTATGTATACCGAGGAGGCCGATTTCTATGTGAAGAACAAATACGGCGAGACGCTCATCAATCGTGACGGCAGCCCTCTGGAAACCCCTCGTCCGGCTACAGCCGCAGGCGAGATGTATCCCATCGGACCGAACAGCATCTGGGTGGGCGACTATATCTTCGAGGATGTCAACGGCGACGGAAAGATTGACTCGGAAGACTGTACCTTTATAGGCAATCCCAATCCCGACTTCACCTTCGGTATCAACAACACTATCACGTGGAAGAATCTCGAGCTGTCGTTCTTTATCAACGGTAGTGTGGGCAATGATGTCTATAATTACGTGCGCCAACACCACCTCGACCCAACGGCCTGGGGCAACAAGATGAAAGACGCCGCCAGCTACGCCCGCGTGGAGCTCATCAACCCCGACGGCTCGTCGCTCGACCTCTCGAATGTGCATATGACCAATGTGGGCTCGGCCCGAGTGGCACGTATTACCGGAAATGGACAGAGTAACAACGACAACTACCGTGTGAGTTCGCTCTTCGTCGAGGATGGATCGTACATCCGCATGAAGTCGCTCTCTCTCGCGTGGAACCTGCCCAAGAAATGGATCATACCTCTCAAACTCGACTGGGTGCAGATTTATGGAAACATTCAGAACGTATTCACAATCACCGGCTACGACGGCTATGACCCGGAATTGGGTTCGTCGAACGTGATGTTGCAGGGAATCGACAACTATCGCTACCCGTCATCGCGCATCTACAATTTTGGCGTTAAAGTGAATTTCTAATCAACGGTAAAGACACATATAGTTATGAAAACAAAGAATATATTGATATTGTCAATCTTGGCGCTGGTAAGCTTGATGCTCTCCAGCTGCAAGGACGATTTTCTGGATCGCACGCCGCAGCACACCTATGCTGCCGACAATTATTATGCCAGCGACGATGCCGTTATGAAAGCTGTAGAGCCTCTCTATAATCGTGCGTGGTTCTTCTACAACAATACATGTATCCTCGGCTTGGGCTCCCAGCGTGCCAACGACGCCTGGAACCCCTACAACATGGCCGAGTTTGCCCGTTTCCAAGTGACCGGACAGACCGAGTCGCTGGCTCAGGCCTGGTCGTCACTCTATATGGTGGTATCGTTTGCCAATTCGGTCATCAAGAGCGTGCCCCTATATAGTTCGAGTGCCGTCAGCGAGGAAGTGAAAAACCAAGCCGTAGGCGAGGCTCACCTCATGCGTGCCACCTCTTATTTCTACATGCTGCGAATCTGGGGCCCCGTGATTCTGTATGAGGACAACGACGAACTGGGGCGTGAGCCTATTAAGCCGCTCAATACCGAGGAGGATGTCTTCAAGTTCATCATTCGTGACCTCGAACGAGCTGCCGAGCTCATGAGACCTCAGGTTGTGAACAACCATCCCGGCCGATATGCGGCAAAGGCCATGCTGGCTAAGGTGTTGCTGGCTCAGAGCGGATGGGGCAAGTCTACCCGTGACGAGGCAACCCTGAAAAGGGTCGTTGAGCTTTGTAATGAGGTTATCAACTGCGGACAGTATCAGCTGTTGGACAACTATGAGAATTTGTTCCTTTATGACTATCAGGACAATGCCGAGCAGATTCTGGCCTTGCGATGGCCTGACCCGTTGGTGCTGACCGACCAGACCCGCTGGGGCAATGGCAACACACTTGTGGCTACGCTGACCTCCGGTGATATGTCGGATGTAGGAGGATGGGGCGGAAACCTGAGCGCCTCGCCTGATATGATAGACCTCTACAATGAAGACCCGGAAGACATCTACCGCCGCCGAGCCACCTTCTTCACCCCGGGTTGCTATTACGACAACTTCCATCGAGATGAAGGCGGTTACACCTATCAGAAGAACTGGATACAGAACCGTAAGTACGTGGTTGGCAACAAGGCAGATGCTGGCGGGCACCTTCACCAGCAGGCCTCTCCACTCAACACCTATCTCATGCGTCTGGCTGATATATACTTGATCAAGGCAGAGGCTATTCTTGGCAATCAGGCACAATGTGCTGACGCCGAGGGACTGGCCGCTCTTAACACAGTACGCGCCCGGGCCAAGGTGAAGACTATTCAGGAGCTTCGTGGCCGCTCATACTACACCTTTTCTGACTTGATTCGTGAGCGCCGTATTGAGTTCTGCATGGAATATCAGAACTGGTACGATATGGTCACCTGGTACCGTTGGAAACCCAATGAGATGCTCACCTATTTCAACTACCAGCAGTATCGTGGCTACTTCATCAATGACGGGCAGAATGATGTCATCATGAACGAAGACGGCTCAATCAGTTATAAGTGCTATTATGGTACGTGTGACTCCCCTTGGTACTACGCCTCACTCTATAATGACGACGGCAGTATGAAGGCATGTTACTATAACGATGCAGAACGTTATCTCGACCCTGACAACAACTTCCCGGTGGTGCGCCGAAATGCCGCTGGCGAAGAGGTTACATCGGGAGGCATCCCGCAGGACAAAGCGCACGGCTATTCTGTGAACTGGCGTGAGTTGGCTTCACAACAGGCTGGCTACGACCCCATCGTCATTACCGACAACGACATCTTCTTGGAGTATCCCGCAGTTGACGTCCAGCGAAATGCCTATTTGAAGCAGGCACCTGTGGCCTATGATTTTACATGGTAGAACTTTAATGGAATCAAAGAATATGAAACAAAAGAATCAATATATCTGGACTTGGCTGCTGGCTGTTGTACTAGGCATATCCTCGTTCACTCTATCCTCTTGCTCCGACTCTGACGGAAGCGGAGGAGGGCAGCCCGTCATTACTGGTGTCAGGACCACAGATCCGGCAAAAGCCGACAGCTTGTTCACAAAGGCTTCGGCAGGCTCAAAGATTGTCATAATTGGTGAGAATCTGAATGATGCCCATCATGTCTATATCAATGGTCAGAGTGTAAGTGTCAACTCAACGCTCAATACCGACCATAGCATTATAGTTAATATCCCTACAGAAATCAACGGCTTCAAGCTTACAGCTTTCGACAAGGGTACCGTAGATAATCCTTATACCGACGAGATTCGGGTGGAGACCTCGCACGGAACAGCCACCTATGCTTTTAAGGTGACGGCTCCATATCCCAGCATTACCCGCTCGCAATGCCGATATCCGCGCAGTCCTGGTGATATATTGGCCGTCTATGGTAAGAATCTGGTAGATATAGAGAAAGCCTATATTACCAGCATGACCCCCGAAGAGATTACTGCTGCAGGAGGCGTTGTCGGAGGTACAAAGGTAGAGGCAAATGTGAAGACCATACTCATGGACCATCACCTCAACAAGAACAGTACTGCCTACGAGACCGACTCGGAATTGGCACTCACCATTCCTTCGCTTTCGTTCTCTCAAGGCTCGCTGGTCATTGAGTGTGCTGCCGGAACC
This sequence comes from Prevotella sp. UBA2850, assembly GCA_002350805.1. Classification (GTDB taxonomy): domain Bacteria; phylum Bacteroidota; class Bacteroidia; order Bacteroidales; family Bacteroidaceae; genus Prevotella. The sequence goes on along the minus strand of DEFO01000011.1, from coordinate 62,594 downwards.
GTCTATGTCCCCTTCAGTCTGTATCTCCAGCCGCCAACCATTCTTGAAGGCGCAGAGGGATTGAATACCGATATGCCAGTTTTGGGCGAGACGGTTACTTTGAGAGGCACTGAGTTCATTCAGGTAGATGCCATTAAGTATGGTGATGTGACCCTTACGCCCGACGAGTTTACCGTAGCAGATACTGAGGACGAGGTGTCGTTCGTCTTCACAAAGAAGCCTTCTCGTGGCAGCGAACCTTATATTACCGTTGTGACTGGAGGAGGTGAAGCCAAGGTTTCGTTCTTCAACTATACCACATTGCTGACCGACTTCGATGATTCGGTCATTACAGAAGACTGGGGTGGTGGTCCGAAGATTATCAAAACAACAGCCGACGGCATGAATCCTCCGTTTACAGGTGATGGCGTCTTTGCTCATTGGCTGATAGAGAACGAAGGAAGCCAATGGTGGGGAACACAGATTAACTTCATCCACGATTGGGGCGATGACCAATTCTATCTGCCCGACTTCGATGTCATTCCTGCAGATGCCAGAGCCGACGAGGTATATCTGGCTATGGAAGTGTATAACAACAACTCCGACTACGATCGCGTCGAGAACTATGCCGGTTTCCTGCGTTACATGATGCAGTCACTCTCAAGTGGCGAGTGCGACTGGAACAACCAGTATGATAGTCCTGACAACTGGATTGACTATAATGCAGGAATTGCCAACTTCAAGGAGCGTCGCCTGGCCGACATCAATGGTGAGGCTCCCACAGGCAAGTGGTATCGTCATGTGATGAGCTTGAGCCATTTCTCCTGCTATGAGGGAATGACCTACGCAGATATCAAGAATGCTGGCTTGAAGCGTATTCGCATGATGCAGATCAACCCGGGAAACAACAAGGGTACTGTTGATTTCTGCATGGACAACGTCCGACTGATTTATGTTAAGAAAACCAACTAACAAATGATTAAGCGTATGAAACGATTCATATATTTCTTTAGTGTAGTATGGGTGCTGGCAGCAGCGTTGGCTTTGCAAAGCTGTAGCGACAGCGACTCTACTAGCAAGGCGACGCGATTGACTGTTACCTCTTTGGACTCTCTTGAGATTACACAGTTAGATTTCGGAGCCACCAAGGGGACGAAGATGATAGGTATTAATGCTGATGGCGACTGGGATGCTGTAGTGTCTGACACAACATGGATTAAACTCTCGGCACGTGCAGGCTACGGCTATCAACTGCCCACCCGCATGTCATGGTTGAATGTTAGCGTGACGGCCAATGAGGCAGAGGCTCGAGTCGGCACCATCACCATCACCTCTGGCGGTCTGACCAAGACGGTCGCCATCAATCAGATTGGACGCGATGCTGCCGACCACTTCATCAGCGCTCCTGAGTTCCTGGAGACTGTTACCTTAGGCTATAATCTTGGAAACACACTTGAGTCGAACCATGATATTACCAATGCCTCGGTACAGCAATGGTTCAACCCGCAGACGCCTATTGATTGGGAGACATGTTGGGGACAGCCTGAGACTACTCAGGAAATCATAGATGCCATAGCCGCGAAGGGCTTTAATCTGATTCGTGTACCCGTTACATGGTTCCCCCACATGGATGCCAACGATCATATCGACGCCGCATGGATGGCTCGTGTGAAGCAAGTGGTCGATATGGTGCTCAAAGCAGGATGCTACTGTATTATTAATGTTCATCATGATGCTAGTGAATATGATGCTTCACGTGGCGATGGAGCACATTGGCTGTTGGCTGATTTGAACAACTACGAGACCATCAGCAAGCGCTTCAAAAACCTATGGCGCCAGATTGCAGAGGAGTTCCAGGATTATAACGACAAACTGTTGTTTGAGGCCGTGAACGAGATTCTCGATGAGACAGGCAACTGGAACAATCCTGTCAATGCCGATGCCTACACAGCCATCAACAAACTCGAACAGGACTTTGTAGATGTCGTCCGTGGTACAGGTGGAAACAACATGTACAGAAACTTGATTGTCAATCCGTATAGCGCAGGCCACACTCAGGCAAAACTCAACGGCTTTAATGCTCCTAATGATGTTGTGGCTGGCCATATTCTTGCAACTGTCCACTCTTACGATCCTTACAATTTCTGTAATGATAATGGCGAGTGGAACATTGAGGCCTTCGATAGTTCATGTGAAAAGGAAATCGATGAGATGTTCACAATGGTTGACAAGCGTTTCGCCCAGGAACTGGGACTCCCGTATTTCTATGGTGAGTTCGGAGCGCTGGACGATAAGAAACTGATGGCAGAGCGAGTGAAGTATGCCACCTATATGGCCAAGAAGTTCAAAGCTTACAATACGACAGGTCTTTGGTGGATGGGACTCCTCGATCGCAAGAAAGTGGAATGGACTGAAAGTGAGATTGTGGAAGCTCTTTTCCAAAACATCAAATAACTGTTTATGAGGAAAGCAAGTTTTCTTTTGACTATCATTCTGTTAGCGGCAGCTTTAGGAGTTGCCGCAGCAGATTTCGTGTGTAGCGGCAATAGTGTGACGGTTCGCCTGCAAGCGCCTGCAAAGAATGGCGCAAAGGTGGTTCGTCTGCAAGTAGTAGGTGACAATATCATTCGTGTGCAGGCCACCCCGGCCGATGTGTTCCCCCAGAAACCAGCCAGCCTGATAGTGGTTCCACAAACAGCAAAGCCTCAGTTCGATGTGACGCAGGAGGATTGCAAGGTAGTTGTGAAAACCGCCAAAGTGAAGGCCACGGTTTGCTCCAAGTCTGGCAAGGTGGAGTTCTTCGACGCCAATGGCAATTCTCTGCTAAAAGAGGCGAAAGACGGTAAGACCTTCAAACCCTTCCGTGTGCCCGACCGCGAGATAGGCGTGGATATTGCCAAAGTCAGCGAAGAACAGAAGAAAGGCCTCACGTGGCGAATGCTGTTCGAGAGCCCTAATAATGAGGCATTCTATGGTCTTGGTCAACATCAGTCGGAGGAACTCAACATGAAAGGTCTGAATGAGGACCTCTTCCAGTATAACACAAAGGTGAGTGTACCTTTCGTGCTTTCGAGCAAGAATTACGGTCTGTTGTGGGACTCTTACAGCTACTGCCGTTGGGGTAATCCTGATGAGTATGAGCAGCTGGGCCGTGTCTTTAAGATTTTCGACAAGCAGGGGAGGGAAGGACACCTCACCGGCACTTATACCGACAAGAATGGGCAGCGACTGGTGCGCGATGAAGACTCTATTTATTTTGAGTTCGACTGCCCTGCTACCTCAGAGCTGGCCAATCGTACCGAACCGGGCGGTATCAAGAACCTGCCTAAAGGCTTTGCCCTGAATGGTTCGACGGTCGTTTACGAGGGATTTATTGAGGCACCTGCGAATGCTCAGTATCATTTCATTCTTTATTATGCAGGATATATAAAAGTCTATATTGGCGGCAAGGAAGTCGTTCCCGAGCGTTGGCGCACCGCATGGAACCCCAATACCTATAAGTTCCGCAAAAGGCTTCTGAAGGGTAATCGCTACCAGCTGCGCGTCGAGTGGCGGCCCGATGGTGACGTCAGCTACTGCGGATTGCGTGCTTCCAAAGCTTGTAAAGGCCAGCGCATGCTTTCCGTTTGGAGCGAGATGGCCAAGGATATGGACTACTACTTCATCGCCGGGCAAAATGCTGATGAGGTTATCAGCGGCTATCGCACACTTACGGGCAAGGCTCCGGTATATCCTAAGTGGGTGTTGGGCTTTTGGCAGAGCCGTGAGCGCTATAAGACTTCGGCAGAGATAGAAGAGACGCTTGGCGAGTTCCGCCGTCGCCAGATACCCGTCGACAATATTGTTCAAGACTGGAACTATTGGAAACTGGACTCGTGGGGCGACCATACTTTTGAGAGTAGCCGATTCCCCCATCCTCAGGCTATGCTCGACAGTGTTCACCAGATGGGAGGCCGGTTTATGATTAGCGTCTGGCCTAAGTTCTACGATACGGTTGACAATTACAAGGAACTCGACGCTAAGGGCTGGATGTACCATCAGGCGGTTGCCGACGATATTCACGACTGGCTGGGATTCCGCGGTTCGTTCTATGATGCCTATGATGCCGGCGCACGTAAGATGTTCTGGCGTCAGATGAACGACAACCTCTATACCAAATACAAGTATGGCATAGATGCCTGGTGGATGGATGCATCGGAGCCCAATGTGCGCGACTGTACCCCTATGTGGTACCGCAAAGCCCTCTCCGGACCTACAGCCCTCGGCACGGCCACGGAGTATTTCAATGCCTATAGCATCGTGAATGCCGATGCCATCTACAACGGACAGCGCTCGGTGTTCAAGGGCAAGGCTGATGAGCCTCGTGTGTTTCTGCTGACGCGGAGTGGCTTTGTAGGCGAGCAGAGATACTCTACAGCCACGTGGAGTGGTGATATAGGAACACGTTGGGAGGACATGCGTGCGCAGATGACTGCCGGGCTCAATTACTCTATGTCTGGACTGCCTTTCTGGGGCATGGACCAGGGAGGCTTCTGTGTGGAAAACCGTTATGTGGCTGCCCAGCAGCTGTTCGACCAGGAGGGTATTGAGAATGAGGATCTGAAAGAGTGGCGCGAGTTGCAAGCCCGCTGGAACCAGTTCGGCTGCTTCATTCCCCTTTATCGTGCTCATGGCCAGTGGCCCTTGCGTGAGGTTTGGAATATCGCCCCTGAGGACCATCCCACTTATCAGACCATTGTCTGGTACGATCGTCTGCGCTACCGGCTCATGCCTTATCTCTATTCAATGGCAGGATGGGTGCATCTGAACGACTACACGATGATGCGTGGACTGGTGATGGACTTCAATGGTGACCGCCAAGTGTTGAACATTAAAGACCAATGGATGTTTGGTCCTGCCCTGATGGCTTGTCCTGTGGGCTATTACAAAGCGCGCAACCGTAGCGTGTACTTCCCCAAGCAGACAGGCTGGTACGACCTTTATACTGGCGAGCATATTCAGGGCGGCCAGACGCTCATTGTCGATGCGCCTCTGGAGCGTATGCCTGTCTATGTGCGCGAGGGAGCCATCATCCCCTTTGGTCCTGAAATGCAATGGAGCGATGAGAAGCCTGCAGAGTTAATCAACCTCTATGTATATGCTGGAGCTGATGGCCGCTTCCAACTCTATGAGGACGAAGGAACCAACTACAATTACGAACGTGGCAAATATGCCACTATTGACTTTCGTTACGACGATACGCAAAAGACCCTGACCATCGGCCAGCGCAAAGGTGCATTCAAAGGCATGCTGAAGGAACGCCGCTTTAATGTAGTGCTTGTCACGAAAGATAAAGCCCGTGAGTTGAATCTCGACAACCCTGAGGGCAAGATGGTTCAATATAATGGCAAGACAATCACGGTAGGGTTGTAATCACCTGGTGCGGATGACACGGATGACAATGGAAAACTCTTCATTCGATTCTAATATCAGAGAGATTTCATTTGTTTGGTCTTGTGTCCTCCGTACCTTATTATATTTGTGAGTTATGAAAAGAAACCTGTTTTTCGTTTTATTATTAGGTACCATCCTGTCTGTTGAAGCCCGGGAGCGTAAGTGCTTCGACAAAGACTGGCGTTTCGTCCTTGACGACAAGATGACTATTGAAAAAGCCCAGCAAACGGATGGCTGGCGAAAGCTCGACCTGCCTCACGACTGGGCCGTAGAAGGCGATTTCTATGCCGGTCATCCTTCTGGCGCAGGTGGAGGCGCTTTGCCCGGTGGTATCGGGTGGTATGCGAAGACATTCGAGGTGAAGGGTAGTGAGTTGTCTGGTCAGCGGTTCTTCATTGAGTTCGATGGCGTCTATATGAATAGTACTGTTTGGATTAACGGTCATTTGTTGGGACATCGCCCCTATGGATACAGCTCGTTCGAATACGACATGACTCCCTTTCTTCAGCCTGGCAGCAACTCTTTGGTGGTAAAGGTCGATAATTCCGACCAGCCCAACTCACGCTGGTATAGCGGTTGTGGCATTTACCGCCATGTGTGGCTTACCACCACTCATCCCATCCATGTGAAGCATTGGGGTGTTTATGTGCACGACGGCCAGGTGGAGGTCGACTATGAGAATCCCACCAACGAGCGAGTCACTGTCAGAAATGTGTGGCTGGATGCCGACGGACGTAAGACCAACATCCGTAAACCTCACAAGTGGTCGTGCGACGATCCCTACTGTTATCGCGTGAAGACTCAGTTGGTTGTGCGTGGCCGTGTGGTCGACGAGGTGGAGACCGTTACGGGCTTTCGCGATTTTAAGTTCGATGCAAAGACTGGTTTTTGGCTGAACGGCAAGAATTTCAAGATTAATGGTGTATGCGAACATCATGACTTCGGTTGTCTGGGTGCAGCCCTTCACGAAGATGCCCTTCATCGTAAACTTACTAAATTGAAGGCGATGGGCGTGAATGCCATCCGCTCTTCCCACAATCCGCCCGCTCCCGAATTACTCAATATGTGCGATACGATGGGGCTTATCGTTATGGACGAGTCGTTCGACATGTGGCGCCGTCGCAAGACCCAGAATGACTATGCGCGTTTCTTCGACCAATGGCATGAGCGCGACCTTACCGACCTAGTGCTGCGTGACCGTAATCATCCTTCTGTGCTCATGTGGTCGATAGGCAATGAGGTGCTTGAGCAATGGTCGAGTGCCGAGGCCGACACGTTAACACTTGAGCAGGCAAACCTCATCCTGAATGCTGGCCATGATGCTTCAACCCTGGCCAAGGAAGGCGAAATGAGTGTCAACACTTTGTTGGCCGACCATTTGGCCGACATTGTGCGCAAGTACGATCTTACACGTCCTGTAACCGCAGGTTGCAATGAGCCCGACGTGAACAACCACCTTTTCAAGGGTAAGGCTATCGACATCATAGGTTTCAACTATCATCATCAATGGATAAAAGATGTCCCAAAGAACTTTCCTGGCCGACCGTTTATCATGACTGAGAGCGTCTCGGCCCTCCAGACACGTGGAAACTACATGATGCCCAGTGATTCTATCTTTGTGGCTCCGAAAGAGTGGTGGATTCCGTATACCGACCCCTCATTCATGTGCTCCGCCTACGACAATATGCATGCCTCATGGTCGAGCACCCACGAGGAGACTTGGGATGTGGTGAAAAACACTCCTTACGTTGGCGGGCAGTTCATCTGGACGGGATTCGACTATCTCGGGGAACCCACTCCCTACGGCTTTCCGGCACGTAGCAGCTATTTTGGCATCATCGACCTGGCTGGTTTCCCCAAGGACATCTATTACATGTATCAGAGTGAGTGGACACAGAAGCCCGTACTACATCTCTTCCCTCATTGGAATTGGTTGCCAGGTCAGGAGATAGATATGTGGTGCTATTATAACCATGCCGACGAGGTGGAGCTCTATGTCAATGGCAGGAGTCAGGGCGTTCGGAGCAAGCTAGCCAGTCATGAAATCCAGCCCTCTCTCAATGCTCAGTCTACTCATTATCATGTCATGTGGCGCGTTGAGTTCGTGCCAGGTGAAGTAACGGTTGTCGCCCGTAAAGATGGGAAAGAAGTTGCCCGGCAGACCATTTATACCGCCGGCCAGCCCGACCATATCCGTCTGACCTACGACTATTGTGGAAAGAGTCTGGTATTTGTCAATGCTGAAGTTGTCGACAGAGACGGCCATCTTTGTCCGTGGGCTACCGACGAACTAGTTTTTACCTGCGAAGGTGGCGGAAGCATCCTTGGTACAGATAATGGATGTCAGACCTCAATGGAGCGTTTCACCTCTCCCAACCGTAAGGCTTTCTTCGGTCGTTGTATGGTTGTCGTGAAAGGTGGCGGCACGCTCAAGGCTCAGTCGCCCATGCTCAAACCTGCAACAATCCGACTGCAGCCATAAAAAGCTTGGTGGCGACGCCAGGCCACCCAAGAAGAGGAGTTAAGTCGCATCTTCGATTGCCGCTTAACTCCTCTTCTTTTTTCTTGTGAATTCTGTTCCGTTCTTTCTGCTTGTTAACGGTTTCTAGTATGGATTTCCATTCGCTTGTTGATTCTGCCTTTCTAATAATAATGATACATTTTTTTTGCGAAATTGAAAATAATTCTTAACTTTGCAATCTCATTTAATAACCAACTTCAACAATGGCTCAAATCAATCAACATTTGGTGATTATGGCTGGTGGCGTAGGAAGCCGCTTTTGGCCAATGAGCACAACCGATAAGCCCAAGCAGTTTATCGATGTGCTAGGCGTGGGTAAATCGTTGCTACAACTAACATTCGAGCGTTTTGAGGGAATATGCGAACCGCAGAATGTGTGGGTGGTGACCAATCTGCGATATGTAGATATCGTTCGCGAGCAATTGCCGGAGGTACCAAAGGGTAATATTCTTTGTGAGCCATGTCGCAGAAATACGGCTCCGTGTATTGCCTACGTCAGCTGGCGCATCAAGTCGCAAGACCCTAAAGCCAATATTGTGGTAACTCCCAGCGATCATATCGTTACCAATGTGAGTGAGTTTCAACGGGTGATTACCAGCTGTCTCAATTTCACGGCACAGTCGGATGCTGTGGTGACGTTGGGCATGAAGCCTACCCGGCCAGAGACAGGCTATGGTTATATACAAGCCGATCTGAGTTCCAGTAGCGCCCGCAATAAAGAAATCTTCCGTGTCGATTCGTTCCGCGAGAAGCCCGATCTGCCTGTGGCCCTTAGATACATCCAGCAGAAGAACTATTTCTGGAATGCCGGCATCTTCATCTGGAATGTGAATACCATCGTCAATGCCTTCCGTATCTATCAGCCCACGATGAGCAAGCTTTTCGAGAACCTGAACAGCGTGTACGGCACTCCCGATGAGCAGGAGGCCATCAACAAGTGGTTCCCTGAGTGCGAGAGCATTAGCGTCGACTATGCCATTATGGAGAAAGCTGAGGAGATTTTCGTCTGTCCGGCAGATTTCGGTTGGAGCGATCTCGGCACGTGGGGTAGCCTGCGCATGCAGACCAAGCAAGACCTCTATGGTAATAGCGTCATAGGCGAGAATGTGTCGTTGTTCGAGTCGCACAATTGTATCGTGCACACCACAGGCGAGCGGAAGGTTGTCGTACAGGGGCTCGATGGCTATATTGTGGCTGAGAAAGACAATACGCTACTCATTTGCAAGCTCTCGGAGGAGCAGCGCATCAAGCAGTTCTCCGGCGAGGAATGATACAGAAATATATTTACAAAACATAATGAACAGAAACGTTGCATTAATCACGGGCATTACAGGTCAGGACGGTAGTTATCTGGCAGAGTTTCTTATTGAGAAAGGCTATGAAGTGCATGGCCTACTTCGTCGCTCTTCATCGTTCAATACAGGTCGCATCGAGCATCTTTATCTCGACGAGTGGGTTCGCGATATGAAGAAGACCCGTCTGGTGAATCTTCATTGGGCAGACATGACCGACTCGTCGTCGCTCATCCGTATCATCGGTGAAGTAAAGCCCACAGAGATATATAATCTGGCTGCACAAAGCCACGTAAAGGTTTCGTTTGACGTACCAGAGTATACTGCTGATACAGATGCGGTTGGAGTGTTGCGCCTGCTTGAGGCTGTTCGCATTTGCGGACTTGAGAAGAGTTGCCGTATCTATCAGGCTTCCACTTCTGAGCTCTTCGGTAAGGTGCAGGAAGTTCCTCAGCGCGAAACTACCCCGTTCTATCCGCGTAGTCCTTATGCCGTGGCCAAGTTGGCGGGCTTTTGGTATATGAAAAACTACCGTGAGGCCTATGGCATGTATTGCTGCAACGGCATCCTTTTCAACCATGAGAGTGAGCGCCGTGGTGAGACGTTCGTCACACGTAAGATTACGCTTGCTGCTGCACGTATTGCACAAGGTTACCAAGATAAACTCTATCTCGGAAATCTTAACAGTTTGCGCGACTGGGGATATGCCAAGGACTACATTGAGTGCATGTGGCTCATCCTTCAGCAGGAAGAGCCCGACGACTTCGTCATAGCAACCGGCGAGTATCATACCGTCCGCGAGTTTGCCACCTTGGCCTTCCGTTATGTCGGTATTGAGCTGGAGTGGACAGGTGAGGGTGTTGACGAGAAGGGTATCGACAAAAGCACAGGCAAAGTGCTGGTCGAGGTCGACCCGAAGTATTTCCGTCCTACAGAAGTAGACCAGCTTTTGGGTGACCCCACCAAAGCGAAGAACATGCTAGGCTGGAATCCACGTAAGACCTCATTCGAGCAGTTGGTAAAAATCATGATAGACCACGACTTGCGCTTTGTGAAGAAACTATATGTGAAAGCACAGCTTCCTGAATAATGTTAGACAAACGGAGTAAGATTTATGTGGCAGGGCATCGCGGGCTTGTGGGCTCTGCCATTTGGAACAACCTGCTTCAGCGGGGGTATACGAATCTCGTCGGGCGCACCCATGCCGAACTCGATTTGACCGACCAAGTGGCCGTCAGGCGGTTTTTCGATGAGGAGCGTCCCGAGGCCGTAGTGCTGGCAGCAGCCTTCGTGGGCGGCATCATGGCGAATTCGCTCTACAGGGCCGATTTCATCATGATGAACATGAAGATCCAATGTAATGTCATTAGTGAGGCCTATGCCCACGGCGTTAAGAAACTTCTGTTCCTGGGTTCCACCTGCATCTATCCCAAGAATGCTCCCCAGCCGATGAAGGAAGATGCCCTGCTTACATCGCCCCTTGAGTACACCAACGAGGAGTATGCTATTGCCAAGATTGCAGGACTGAAGATGTGCGAGAGCTACAACCTGCAATATGGTACCAACTATATTGCCGTCATGCCTACTAACCTCTACGGGCCCAACGATAATTTCCATCTGGAGAATTCTCACGTCATGCCTGCCATGATGCGTAAGATTTATCTTGCCAAGCTCATTCATGACGCCAATTGGGATGCAATTCGCAAGGATATGAACAAGCGGCCGGTTGAAGGCATCGGCGGAACAGATAGCGAGCAGGCCATCCTGTCGGTACTCGCCAAATACGGCATTCACGACAACCGGGTGGTGCTCTGGGGCACAGGTTGTCCGCTTCGCGAGTTCCTTTGGAGCGAGGATATGGCTGATGCTAGCGTACACGTCTTGCTGAACGTCAACTTCAGCGATATCATCGGCATCGAGAAATACTCGTCGGTATTCTATGGCACTAAGGCAGATGGTCTGGTCGACCGTAACAGCAGTGAGGGCAGGGGAGGAGCCATCCCCGCCTTGGGCGAGATTCGCAACTGTCACATCAACGTCGGCACAGGCAAGGAACTCACCATTCGCGAGCTTTCAGAGCTGATTGTTCGTGAGGTTGGCTTCGAGGGCGTTGTCGAGTTCGATGCCAGCAAGCCCGATGGTACACCCCGAAAGCTGATTGATGTCTCGAAGCTTCACAAGCTCGGCTGGACACACCGGGTGGAAATCGGCGAAGGCGTAGCACGACTCTTCCGTTGGTATCAGGACAGTCTTATGTAGAGGCTGCAGCATGTGTCTTCGCAGTCTCATCCATCATGCGACCGATGATGAGAATGTGCCTATTTTGACACCCCTCCTTCTGTTTTATCATCAACCAGCTCATAAAAAACACACGGAAAACGTAGGAGGTATGAAAAGTTTTTTGTATCTTTGCGATGTAATTATCTCCTTATGCAAAAAACCAATATTACTACCAGTTATCGCGAGGACTTGCACGAGCGAATACCCATGGCTGCCATACGCCTCTTCCAACAGAAAGGGGTGAAAGCCGTGAGGATGGATGATATTGCCAACCATCTGCAAATATCGAAGCGCACACTCTATGAGATTTACGACAACAAGGAAGACTTGTTGCTGGAGGGTATCAAGCGAACTGAGGAAATATACAGTCGCGAGATGGAGGAATTTGCCTGCAAGAACAACGACGTGATGCGCATTATCCTTCATTTCTATGAGGTGAAGCTTCAGCAATTGGAGTACATTAATCCTCTGTTCTTCACCGAGATGACCCGTTACCATAAAGTGGACGATTATCTCAATAAGATTAGTGTTGAGAAGAAGCAGAATGTGTTGCAGTTCTTCATGCGTGGCATTGCCGAAGGCTATTTTCTTCCCTCGCTGAACTATGATATAGTGGTGCGGCTGGGCGAGGCTTCGATGAACTATGTGATGAACAGCAAGTTGTATGAGGAGTATCCGCTTCAGGAGATATTCAAGAATTTCGTATCTGTCCTTCTTCGCGGCTATTGTACCGAGAAAGGGCAGCGCGTGCTCGATGCCACCTTGTTTTAACGTAGGTATGTAGCGAAAATCAATTTGACAAGAATGATGATGATGAACAAGAAAGGTTATGTTGGTCAGCCGGCAGATATTGCGGTCTATACGCTAACCTCATCTCTTCACGACGAGGTGGCCGTCAACGAGGAAACACGACGGTTCCTTTCAGAGCTTGCCGTCGACTGTCGGCTGATGGGCGATAATTATGAAGACTTCGGCCGCCATTCGTTGAGCTTGCTCTATGTGCGTACCGGAGGAACGGAGGGCATTTTCAAACAGCATTTTGCCACTTGGCGCCAGCTCACTCGGAAGTTCTATCTGCTCACCTCGGGTAAGAGCAACTCACTGGCGGCATCGATGGAGATTCTCTCTTTCCTCAGACGGCAAGGGGCAGATGGCGAGATTTTGCACGGACCGTCGGATGAAGTGGCCAAGCGCATCGTTTTACTTGCCAAGGTCGAGCAAGCAAGAAAAAGCCTTCGGGCTGTCAAGTTGGGCATCATCGGAAAACCATCCGACTGGCTCATCTCCAGCAGTTATGATACCGGGGTGTTGGAAAGCAGGCTGGGCATTCAGCTGAAAGAGATTGATATCAGCGAACTCATTGGCGAGGTAAAGCGCACAGAGGCTTCCGTGTTCGCAGAGCAGCCCTCTACGTTTGCAGAGCAGCCTTCTGAGCTAAGTGAAGTGCATGCTACGAATCCATCTGTCGTTCAGGCTTTGCGAGGAGCGTTGAGAATTTATCATGCATTGCGAAAACTCTTAGAAGATAATCACTTGCAAGGGTTTACCCTGCGTTGCTTTGACCTTCTTGGAACCGTTCACAATACGGGCTGCATGGCTTTGGCAAGACTGAATAGTGAAGGCTATGTAGCAGGGTGTGAAGGCGATGTGCCAGCCATGATCTCGATGATGGTTGCACGAGCGTTGACGGGCGTCTCTGGCTTCCAGGCTAATCCTGCCCGCATCAATCCACAAGCGGGTGAGATGCTGTTTGCCCATTGTACCATTCCGTTTGATATGGTCAGAAGCTATGAGCTCGACACCCATTTCGAGTCGGGCATCGGAGTCGGCATTCGCGGATATATGAACGAAGGACCGGTGACGATCTTCAAATTAGCTGGCGACCTCTCGCGCATGTTTGTTGCTGAGGGTATGCTGGTTGAGAACAGGGCAGAGGCAGGTTTGTGCCGCACCCAGCAAGTGATACGACTGGCAGATGCCGAACAGACACGCTATTTCCTAACCAATCCCATTGGAAATCACCACATTATCATCCCAGGCCATCAAGCCGCTGCGCTTCATGAATTGTTGGGCTTGTGATCATAAGACACTCGGTTCTTTTTCTCTACGACAGTTGAACTCGCTACGTTGGGGTTAACAAAATATAGCGGACTAAATACTCGCAAATGCGATAGTATTTATGTCCGCTAATTATGTCAGTTGTTTTGATGACTCTAGACAACTGTTGAGATGCTATTCAAAAGCAGAGCTTCCGCACCTTATTATAATTAGTAGCTTCGAGCAATGATGACACGGGCTTTTGAAGGTTTGCCCGATACCATGTCTACACCTGGGGTCTGCTCAACATCGAAGGGCACACAACGGATGGTTGCCTGTGTCTCCTCCTTGATGCGAGCCTCGGTCTCGGCGGTGCCATCCCAATGGCAGAGGAAGAATCCTCCATCCTTGACGCGCTCCTTGAACTCTTCGTAGTTATCACACTCGTAGATGCGAGCATCGCGGTAAGCTTTGGCCTTCTCGAAGATATTCTTCTGGATATCCTCCAGCAGTTGCTCCACATATGCCACGATACCCTCCACGGGACGAGTCTCTTTCTCGAGCGTGTCGCGACGCATCACCTCAATGGTACCGTTCTCCAGGTCGCGGGCACCCATGACGAGTCGCACGGGAACACCCTTGAGCTCATAGTCGGCAAACTTGAAACCAGGACGCTTGTTGTCGGCATCGTCGTACTTCACGCTAATGCCAGCCTTGCGCAACTCATCGATGACGGGTTGGAGTCTCTCGGTGATGTGCTTGAGGTCATCGCCCTTCGAGATGGGCACGATGACCACCTGGATAGGAGCAAGCTTCGGAGGAAGAACGAGGCCGTTGTCGTCGGAATGAGTCATGATAAGTGCGCCGATGAGTCGGGTAGAGACACCCCATGATGTAGCCCAAACGTATTCGGGTTTGTTGTCTTTGTTCAGATATGTCACCTCGAAAGCTTTGGCAAAGTTCTGACCCAGGAAGTGGCTGGTGCCGCTCTGGAGAGCCTTTCCGTCTTGCATCATGGCCTCGATGGTATAAGTGTCGAGAGCACCTGCAAAGCGCTCCGTCTCACTCTTCACGCCCTTAACCACAGGTACGGCCATCCATTCTTCAGCAAACTTAGCGTATACATCGAGCATCTTGCGGGCTTCTTCCTCTGCCTCCTCACGGGTGGCATGAGCAGTATGACCCTCTTGCCACAAAAACTCAGAAGTGCGCAGGAATGGGCGTGTGCGCATCTCCCAGCGCATCACATTGCACCATTGGTTGCACATCAGAGGCAGATCGCGCCAAGAATGAATCCAGTTTTTATAGGTGTTCCAAATAATTGTTTCGCTCGTAGGGCGTACGATGAGCTCTTCTTCCAGCTTTGCGGCCGGGTCAACCTCGACGCCGCTCTTGTCTTCTTTGGCGCGCAGACGGTAGTGTGTAACCACGGCGCACTCTTTGGCGAAGCCCTCCACGTGCTCGGCCTCGCGCGAGAGGAATGATTTAGGAATAAGCAAGGGGAAATAAGCATTCTGTGCACCTGTCTCCTTGAACATCAGGTCGAGCTGATGTTGCATTTTTTCCCAGATAGCATAGCCGTAGGGCTTGATGACCATGCAACCACGAACAGCCGATTGCTCGGCAAGGTCGGCCTTCACTACCAAGTCGTTGTACCACTGGCTGTAGTTGTCGGCACGCTTGGTCATTTCTTTCAGTTCTTTTGCCATAAACTTCTTTTACCTTTTCTTTATAAAATGTCATTTTTAGGGAAATCCATATCTTGTTTTAGGAAAATCCCGTCGTCAAAATAACGATAATTGTCTAAATTTGCCGCAAAATTACAAAAAAATGTTGGAAAAAAGACTAATATGTAGAAAAAAAGAGTACCTTTGTACCAACGAATGATTTTTTTATTACCAAACCAAAAATAAACAGTTATGAAGAAAATGAAATTAATGACACTTGGTATGTGTCTCGCAATGATCGTAAGTTGTGGCTCTGCCACGAAGAATGGTGCACTTATCGGTACTGGCGGCGGTGCTCTGCTCGGCGCAATCATCGGTAAGATTGCTGGTAACACAGCCGTGGGTGCTGCTGTTGGCGGTGCTGTAGGTGCTGGTGCTGGTGCCCTGATTGGCAAGCACATGGATAAGGTGAAGGCTAAGGCTCAGGCTCTTGAGAATGCCAAGGTTGAGGAAATCACCGACGCCAACGGTCTGAAGGCTGTGAAGGTGACTTTCGATAGCGGTATCCTTTTCGCTACCAACAAGGCCACTCTGAACGCTTCTTCGAAGGCTGAGCTCAGCAACTTCGCCAACGTGCTGAAGAGTGATCCTCAGCTGGCCGTTGATATTCAGGGCTATACCGACTCTACTGGTAATGATGCCATCAACAACCCGCTCAGCCAGAATCGTGCTCAGTCGGTGGCTACTTATCTGACACAGTGCGGTGTTCCCAGCAGCCAGTTCAAGAACGTGACAGGCTTCGGTTCGTCTAACCCTGTAGCTGACAACTCAACAGCTGCTGGTCGTCAGCAGAACCGCCGCGTGGAGGTTTATATGTATGCCAGCCAGGCCATGATCGATGCTGCCAACGCCGGTACACTGCAGTAATTCCAAACCGTTGATCGCCAACAATTTGTGTTGAAAGATTAGTAATTGAATTACATTATTAAAAAGATACGCCACATCATCCGATGGACTCTAGCCGCCTTCTTTGGCTCGACAATCCTCGCTGTTGTGGCGTATCGTTTTGTTCCTGTATATGCCACTCCGCTCATGTTCATCCGCAGCATTGAGCAGGTGAAGAGTGGTGAGGGCATCACGTGGCACCACCACTGGGTGTCCTTGAAGCATATTTCGCCCCACATGCCCGTGGCCGTCATGGCCAGCGAGGACCAGCGCTTTTTGTTGCACCACGGTTTCGACTATGATGCCATCGAGAAGGCTGCCAAGCGGAATATGCAGGGGGGCAAACGCAAACTGGGTGCCAGCACCATCACTCAGCAGACAGCCAAGAACGTGTTCCTCTGGCCTGGCAGGTCGTGGGTACGCAAAGGATTTGAGGCTTATTTCACCGCACTCATCGAGCTCATCTGGAGCAAGCAGCGCATTATGGAAGTCTACCTCAACTCCATCGAGATGGGCGACGGAATCTATGGCGTAGATGCAGTAGCCGAATACCATTTCGGTAAGAGAGCCAGCGAGCTGAGCCGCTCGGAGTGTGCTCTTATTGCGGCTACACTTCCCAATCCGAGGGTTTATTCTTCGAAGTCGCCCGGCTCATATATGCGTAAACGGCAGACGAAAATAGAGCATGAGATGAAGTTTATCCCGTCGTTCCCCAAAGAGGGAGAGGACATCAACCCCAATACCGTTTCTGGCGGCGTTTATAAGAGAAAGAAATGAAGCATCTCCTAGAGCAACTCAACGACAGCCAGCGAGAGGCCGTAGTCTACAACGAAGGTCCCTCGCTAGTCATTGCCGGTGCAGGGTCGGGTAAGACGCGTGTGCTGACCTACAAAATAGCATGGCTGCTAGAAAACGGCATTTTGCCCTGGAACATTCTTGCGCTTACCTTTACTAATAAGGCTGCCAACGAGATGAAGCATCGTATCGGCCAGCTTGTGGGCGAAGATAAGGCTCGTCACATCAATATGGGTACTTTCCACTCCGTCTTTTCGCGCATTCTGCGAGTGCAAGCCGAGCGCATTGGCTATAATGCAAACTTTACCATCTACGATGAGGCCGACTCGCGCTCGCTGGTGAAAAGCATTATCAAGGAAATGAAACTCGACGATAAAGTGTATAAGCCTGCCACCGTGCACAACCGCATCAGCATGGCCAAAAACCACTTGATTCTGCCCGACCAATATGCCATTGATCGAGATGCTTTGCAACGAGACGCAGAAAGCCGGATGCCCGCCATCAGCCAGATTTATACCGCTTATTTTCAGCGTTGCCGACAGGCCAACGCGATGGATTTTGACGATTTGCTGGTCAATACTTTTGTGTTGTTCAACGAGCATGAGGATGTTCGCCGCCAGTATGCTGATCGCTTCCAATATGTGCTCGTTGATGAGTATCAAGACACCAACTCCGCCCAGCAGCGCATTGTATGGCAGCTCACAAAAGAGCACCAGCGGGTGTGTGTAGTGGGTGATGATGCACAGAGCATCTATGCTTTCCGGGGTGCCAACATCGACAACATACTTAATTTCCAGCAACTCTATCAAAACGCACGGCTCTTCAAACTGGAGCAGAACTATCGTAGCACCCAACGTATCGTGCAAGCCGCCAATTCGCTCATCAATAAGAACCAGCGGCAAATTCCTAAGGATGTCTATAGCAAGAATGAGGAAGGCGACAAACTCATCCTCAAGCATGCTTATAGCGACAAAGAGGAAGCTGTCATTGTGTGCAACGATATTCAGCGCATCCGGCGCGAGGAGAAGTGTGACTATAGCGACTTTGCCATTCTTTATCGTACTAACTCGCAAAGCCGTTCGTTTGAGGAAACCATGCGCAAGCAGAACATTCCTTATCGCATCTACGGCGGCTTGAGTTTCTATCAGCGAAAGGAAATCAAAGACGTTATCGCTTATTTCCGTCTCGTGGCCAACCCTGACGATGAGGAGGCTTTCAAGCGCATCATCAACTATCCTACTCGCGGCATCGGCGAAACTACCGTTGCCCGAATCACTACGGCGGCCATGACTCACGGAGTAAGTCTCTGGCAAGTGGTCAGCGAACCGCTCACTTATGGCTTGCAAGTTAACAATGGTACTCTCAACAAGATTGCCAAGTTCAAAGCCCTCATCCATTCGTTTGTGAGCCGTGTTGGAACCGACGATGCCTACACGCTCGGCTATGATATCATCCAGCAGAGCGGCATCAGCGCCGACCTTTATTCCGACCGTCTGCCTGAGAACATCTCACGGCAGGAAAACCTCGAGGAGTTTCTTGGCGGAATGCAGGATTTCGTTGAGAGTAGGAGAGAGGAGGGGCTGGAAAACGAAGTGTCACTCTCGGATTTCCTGCAAGAAGTGTCGTTGCTCACCGATCTTGATAGTGATGGAGACAACGACCAGAGCCGCGTCACGCTCATGACAATACATAGCGCCAAGGGACTTGAGTTTCCCACGGTGTTCATTGTTGGCCTCGAGGAGAATATCTTCCCTAGTCCTATGTCCACTGGCTCCATGCGTGAACTCGAAGAGGAACGCCGTTTGCTCTATGTGGCTATCACCCGTGCAGAGAAGCATTGCATCCTCACTTGTGCGAAAAACCGCTGGCGTTTCGGCAAGATGGAGTTCGACACGCCCAGCCGTTTCATCAACGACATCGACCCTGCGTTGCTTCGCATAGAGTCGGAAACCGACATCGACGATCATAGTGGGCGCTACTATGGTGCCCAGGGGCGTTCTGCCTATGGCAGTCAAGGCCGAAGAGGAAAGTTTGGAAGCTTTGGCGGTGATGATGGCTTTGGCGGTTCCTCATCGTATAGAAATGGTGAGTCCTTGCCTTCCTCTTATCAGAACAATCGTCCGGTTGCCAGTCAGTTCCGTGCCGACCCCAAACCCCGTGTGGTTGGTCATCATGACGAACCAGCCGTCGACCCCTTCTCCGAGCGCTTCAAGCGCACCCTGGCCTCTGCTGGTGGAAACATGCGGCGAGTCTCATCGGTTGTCAACGCATCGCCATCTGCCAATGGTGCTCCATCATCTGGTGCAAGTGCCCCCTCGGGCAATGGCCTGCATGAAGGCTCCGTCATCGAGCATGAGCGTTTTGGCGTAGGTACGGTTGTCAAGGTTGAAGGAACTGGCGAGAACACCAAAGCAACGGTTCAATTCAGAAATACCGGCACTAAGCAACTCTTGTTGAAGTTCGCCCGATTCAAAGTGATTAACTAGTCGAGGGTAAAATAAAAATGAGCAAGGGAAATCCTTTGCTCATTTTCTTATAGAAAGCTTTTTAGTTCATCGCGTAATTACAGGACTCTCTTCTTATTGTTTTCTTTTATAGTGCCTCGTCCTCTGGCTTTGGGATGTTTCGGCTTTTCGGTGGCAGATGCTTCTTGCGTCTAAGCCAGTCGGCTTTACGCTTCTCGTATTCCTCGTGATGACGCTCAAGAAAATTGTCTGCCATAATACCTTACTTATTAATAAACCTTGTAATCGGCTGCTCCAGCTTCGTAAACGGCTGCTCCAGCTTCGTAGAGGATAACTCCAGCTTCGTAGTCGGCAACTTCTGCTTTGTGGTCGTTTTATTGCTTATTAAACTTACTATACACCACACTCATTCTCAGCGGCGAATGTGAGTTGGCATCGCCTCCTACCAGTCGGGTGCTAGTGAGCGACATGTCGTTGACGATCTTGTTGTAAACCGTACTTCTGTTCGAATTCGTAGTGGTAGAGACGGTTACGGGCACGAGCACCACCTTGTTCCAGTTGGGGTGTTGGGCAACATAGTTGGCACCTCCATTGGCTTTGGCCTCTGCCATGTATCTTACCAGGTTGGAGATGTTGTTGAAGGTGTAAGTATTATAATACGACACGTTGCCATAGGAATCAGTATAGGAATCGCGCGGAGACAGGAACGATGTCCTGTTGTTGTGCAGCTTGCTATTCTCGAAGAAGCTATATAGACTGTCTTTTTGCACCATCAGCAAGTAGCTGGGCACGTCGAGTTCATAGCCGGTATGGCTCTCGTTGCTGATGCGCGAGAGGATGATTTTGGCGGTGCTGAGCGTATCGTTCTTGTGGTTGTTGACAATCTCATCCACGGGGATGGTCATTTCGGTGAAGATACCTGCGGGAGTCTTGATGTAAGTGCAAGTGTTGTCGTCGACAAGCTTGCGCAGTGTTCCCTTGTCGTTGGAGACATGGGTAGTTTGCAACACTTCCTCAGTTCCGGCGAATGTGACGGTACCCACCGAGGTGGTGGAGTCGTTGGGATGAAAGCGGAAATAAATGCTGAGCTGGCATCCGTCGATGTAGGCCATGCTTCCCAATCCGCCCGTGTTCTGGAAGTAGAAACCTGGACAAACCTTGTGGATGAAGGTGTGCGGGTCGTCAAAGTCGGCAGGGTTTTGGAAATATTTTCTCATGATGAATGTACCATAATTATTATAGGTGTTACCCTCTGTGTCGGTATATTCATCGTTGAGCATGATGCGAATGTTCTTCCAATAGTTACTACTGAGCCTGATGGAATCTCTCACGCTGAGGTCGCTCAGTGTGTAAGTCTTTTGTTTGGCTATGCCGTTGGTGCGCACGAAGCCTTGTGCAACGGGGTCGAAGTTGGAGTAGTAGTTGACGTTCTCCTCCATGGGCTTGCTCATCTCGCGTGCGGTAAGGGTCATCGTGGAGAGGGAGTCGCCGTAGAACGTTGAATAATAGAGGCGAAGTTCGCACGAATCGGCAATCACCTCACCATTGATGCGGCTGACGATGCTGTCGAGTTTGGGGAAGAGGTAGCCGTTTTGTCCTTCAAGGGCATGAAACTGAGCCATGAAGTCGCCTGTAATGTAGAGACCGGTTTCGGGGTCTTTTATTTTTCCAACGTAGCCGGTGTTGCTTCTCGATAGAACAGAGTCGGCCACGATGGAGCGAGTAGTTACGTTGAAAGTATCTGTAGATATTTGCAGATAGTCCATGTCGTTTGTAAGCGATGTGCCAATGGTCTCAGTGGTATCATCGCATGACAACAAGGCTAGCATTATGAACGCCAGCCCTGCCAGGAATCTTGATTTCATTCTTCTGTTATCTTGTTATAAAATTCGCGATAAGCATCCCCACAGCCCTCTGCTCCTGCATATTGCAGCATGGGCAGCTTGCTTTCTGAGGCATAGTTGAGCAGCTCGGCATTCACTTCCTGTCCGGCAACTACGATTCCATCGGAATAGTCGATGGCCATCTTCCCCAGTTCCATGAAGTCGAACTTCTCGTTGTATTTGTTGAGAAGCTCAGCCTTGGCGTCTCTGAAGTCAACGCATCTCTTGAAGTTGTCGCCGAAGTCGCCTTTCAGCGTATTGTTGAAGAACGAGGTGACCACTTTTGTCTCTGCAAAAGAAGGCTCGTCTTTATATGCTGTCTTCACATAGAATGGGATGACGCCTGCCATCCAACCCTGGCACTGAATGATGTCGGGTGTCCAGCGCAGCTTCTTTACAGTTTCCAAAACGCCACGTGCGAAGAAAATGGCTCTCTCGCCGTTGTCGGGATATTCCTCGCCACTCTCGTCGGCTTCCATCTGACGCTTCATGAAATAGTCCTCGTTGTCGATGAAATAGACTTGAATTCTCGACGTGGGAATAGAAGCCACCTTGATGATGAGTGGATGGTCGGTATCATCGATGATGAGATTCATGCCTGAGAGTCGGATGACCTCGTGCAACTGACCTCGCCGCTCGTTGATTGTTCCCCATTTGGGCATGAAAGTGCGGATTTCGAAACCTTGTTCTTGCACTGCCTGAGGCAAATCGCGTCCCATCACCGCCATTTCGCTTTCGGGAACGAACGGAGCTATCTCCTGATTGATGAATAATACTTTCTTGGCCATTGGAAATTGTTTTAATTAGATGCAAAGGTACAAAAAAAGATTGATATTTCGTCTTTTTCGCTCATTTTAATTCCCAAATAACCTTAATCTTCGCATTTTTTTAAATATATTCTTTCTTATTTAAGAAAAAAGTTGTTATTTTGCACCCCGTTATGAAAGTATTCGCAAAAATAGTTGACCTGCAGAATGCGTTGTTTGATGAGCGCAAGCAGGGTAAGACAATCGGACTGGTGCCAACGATGGGCGCTCTGCACGAGGGTCATGCATCATTGGTGAGGAGAAGTGTTGCTGAGAACGACATTACCGTTGTCTCGGTGTTTCTGAACCCTACTCAGTTTAACGATCAGGGCGACCTGGAGCGTTATCCCCGTACGCTGGACGCTGATTGTGCTTTACTCGAGTCAGTGGGTGCCGACTATGTGCTGGCTCCATCGGTAAAAGAGATGTATCCTACGCCCGATACACGCCAGTTTGAGTTCCCCCCAGTCAGCACGGTGATGGAAGGTGCTAAGCGCCCTGGCCATTTCAATGGTGTTTGTCAGGTTGTGAGCCGTCTGTTCTACATTGTCCGCCCCGACCGTGCTTACTTCGGTGAAAAAGACTGGCAGCAGATTGCTGTTGTCAAGCAGCTGGTGAAATATATCGGCATGAATGTGCAGATTGTGGAGTGCGCCATTGTGCGCGATGCTGATGGCCTTGCCAAGAGCAGCCGCAACACTTTGCTTTCTCCCGACGAGCGTGCCATTGCCCCAGCCATCTATAAAGCGCTGAAAGAGAGTGTCGACTATGCCCGCACACATACCGTTAAGGAAACCCACGACCATGTGGTCGACGAGATTAATGCCATTGATGGCTTGGAGGTTGAGTATTTCGAGATAGTTGACGGCGACACCTTGCTCTCGATTGACAATTGGGAAGATGCTGGCTATGTGGTTGGTTGCATCACCGTATATTGTGGAAAGACTCCGATTCGCCTTATTGATCATATTCGCTATTAATATATAAAAGGAGATGCAAATAGAGGTTCTAAAGAGCAAGTTGCATTGCGTGAAGGTGACCGAGGCCAACTTGAATTATATTGGCAGTATCACCATTGATGAGGACTTGATGGACGCGGCGAATCTTATTGCCGGCGAGAAAGTTCAGATTGTCAACAACAACAACGGGGAGCGTTTCGACACTTATGTGATCAAGGGCGAGCGTGGAAGTGGGTGCATCTGCCTGAACGGTGCTGCCTCGCGCAAAGTGCAAGTGGGCGATGTCGTCATCATCATGTCGTTTGCGATGATGGACTTTGAGGAGGCCAAGACGTTCCAGCCTTCTGTCGTATTTCCCGAAGACAACCACATAGTGAAGTAAGCGCATACTGGCATCAGCTGCCGTCCCATTGAATTGATTAGTATACAAATAAAAAAGCCTCCGCAATGGGAGGCTTTT
Source organism: Prevotella sp. UBA2850 (assembly GCA_002350805.1). GTDB lineage: Bacteria > Bacteroidota > Bacteroidia > Bacteroidales > Bacteroidaceae > Prevotella. The sequence goes on along the minus strand of DEFO01000011.1, from coordinate 39,072 downwards.
CTATTTGTGTTCATCCGGCTTTGTTCTGTCATGAGAACATGGCTTGCCGGAGTTTTGTTTTACTCGATAACCACGAGCGGAGTGTCTTCCATGACGCTCTCACCTACGCCTACGCATACGGCAGTCACCTTACCGGCACGGTCGGTGGTGAGGTTGTTGGCCATCTTCATTGCCTCGAGCACAATCACGGTGTCGCCAGCCTTTACCTCGTCGCCTACAGCAACCTTGATGTCGATGATAACACCGGGCAGCGGAGCCTTAATGGCATTCTTGGCATCTACAGGGCCTGCGGCAGCCTTAGGAGCCTCTGCCTTAGGAGCCTCTGCGGCGGGCTTCACCACCACCTTCTTCTTCTCGGGCTCTGGTTCTTTCTCCATCTCCACCTTAAACTCCTCACCGTTTACGGTAACGGTTGCGATATTCTCCACGATGTCGCCGATGGCAACCTCGTATTTTGTTCCATTAATGGTATACTTATATTCTTTCATAGTTTGCTTTGGATTAATATCTTGGATGATCGGTCATGGTGATCATCTTGCTGTTCCATTCTGTCTGACGAGGCTTGATGGTGATGATGCCCGACTCGACGTCGTGCACGTTATTCCCCATGAACTCATGCATAGCCAGGGCGATGGCAGCATAAACTTCGTTTTGTTTCATACTCTTTACTTGTATAGGGCGAAAGGGTATGGGTGACCGGAGTGAACTTCCTGCCACCCTTTCTTTTGCCTGATTTTACATAGGAATATTTCCGTGTTTCTTGGCGGGCAGACCCTCACGCTTGGTAGCGAGCTGAGCCAGTGCGCGGCAGATGCGGAAACGAGTATTTCTCGGCTCAATCACATCATCGATGTAGCCATACTTGGCTGCCTGATACGGATTAGCGAAGAGCTCGTTGTATTCCTCTTCCTTCTCTGCGATGAAGGCGCGTACATCCTCGCCGGCCTCTTTCTTGGCCTTTGCCTCGCGGGCATAGAGCACAGCAGCAGCACCGCTGGCACCCATCACGGCAATCTCGGCGTTTGGCCAAGCATAGTTGATGTCGGTGCGGAGCTGCTTGCAGCCCATCACGATGTGGCTACCACCATAGCTCTTGCGGAGGGTGACGGTCACCTTAGGCACAGTAGCCTCACCGAATGCGTAGAGCAGCTGGGCACCATGCAGAATAACGGCATTATACTCTTGTCCGGTACCTGGCAGGAATCCTGGTACGTCAACAAGTGTCACGATAGGAATATTGAAGGCGTCGCAGAAACGTACGAAACGGGCACCCTTGCGCGATGCGTTTACATCGAGCACACCTGCATAGCAGCTGGGCTGGTTGGCCACGATACCTACGCTCTGGCCGTTGAAACGTGCGAAGCCCACGATAATGTTCTTGGCAAACTTAGGCTGTACCTCGAAGAACTCGCCGTCGTCGGTGATAGCCGAGATCACCTTATACATGTCGTAAGCCTTGTTGGGGTCGTCGGGAAGAATCTCGTTGAGCATATCCTCCATGCGGTTGATGGGGTCGGTGCACTCCTTACGAGGAGCCTCTTCCATGTTGTTGCTTGGGATGTAGCTCAGCAGAGTCTTGATCATCTCGATAGCCTCTTCCTCGGTAGCAGCTGTGAAGTGGGTCACACCACTCTTGGTAGAATGAACCGATGCGCCTCCGAGAGACTCCTGGTCGACGTCTTCGCCAGTTACGCTCTTCACCACTTTCGGGCCGGTGAGGAACATGTAAGAAGTGTTCTCCATCATGAGGGTGAAGTCGGTAAGTGCGGGTGAGTAAACTGCACCACCGGCGCAGGGGCCGAAGATACCGCTGATCTGTGGAATCACACCAGAGGCAAGAATGTTGCGCTCGAAAATCTCAGCGTAGCCAGCCAGCGCGTTGATACCCTCCTGAATGCGTGCGCCGCCCGAGTCGTTGATGCCGATGACGGGAGCACCCATCTTCATACCGAGGTCCATCACCTTGCAAATCTTCTCAGACATGGTCTCAGAGAGTGAGCCTGCGTTTACGGTGAAGTCTTGTGCGAAGACATAAACCAAACGACCGTCCACGGTACCCGAACCGGCTACCACACCGTCGCCCAGATACTGTTTCTTCTCCATTCCGAAGTTGGTGCAACGATGAAGCTTGAACATGTCAACTTCCTCGAAGCTGCCTTCGTCGAGCAGCATGTCAATGCGCTCGCGAGCTGTATACTTACCCCTTGCATGCTGTTTCTCGATGGCTTTTTCTCCACCACCCAAACGTGCCTGTTCGCGCTTGGCGATCAGCGCCTTAATCTTTTCTAATTGTTTGCTCATTTCTTTTCTAATTTGACTGATATTGTCTTATTAGACTTATCTTTACCTTTACTTGTTTTTCTTGCTCAATTCTGATTAGTGCTCACAGAGTTCTGTCAGGATGCCGCAGGTGTCTTTCGGGTGCAGGAATGCGATGTTAAGGTTCTCTGCGCCTTTGCGGGGAGCTTTGTCGATGAGGCGGATTCCCTTGCCGTCGCACTCAGCGAGAGCCTCGGCTACGCCGTCTTCAATGCAGAAGGCCACATGGTGTACGCCTTTGTTTCCTTTGTCGAGCCACTTCTGGATAGTGCTCTCCGGCGATGTGGGTTCAAGTAACTCGAGTTTAACCTCTCCGCACTTCAAGAAAGCGGTTTTCACTTTCTGGTCGGCAACTTCCTCGATAGCATAGCAATCGAGACCGAGTACGTTTTTGAAATAAGGCAAAGCCTCTTCGATGCTAGGAACAGCAATTCCTAAGTGTTCGATGTGTGAAATCTTCATATTATTTGAATTTAAAATGGTTTGTATAGAAAATATGGCGCAAAGGTACAACATAAAGTTGAATATACCAACTATTTTCTCTTGTTTTTTGCTAAATATCCACTTAAAATTCCACTTGCACACGGAAATTCAGTTGTCGGCCGGTCAGGTAGTTGGGTACAGCATATTGTTGGCTGGTTACGTCCGTAATCCAATAATAAGAGTTAACATTGTGAATGCCTAGCAGATTAAGGCAGTCGAGGCTGAGCCAAACATTCCTGAATGGTGTCTTGACATGTCGATCTTCGTTGTTCAATGCCCTGTAGCTCATTCCGATGTCGGCGCGCTTATAGGCGGGAGCACGGAAGGCTTGCATGTCGGTCTCGCGGTGGGGAGGACCGAAGGGCAGACCGTCGGCATAGGCGAGCTTGAGTGCCATCTTCCATCGGGTGGTGCCCGGGAAGTAGTCGGTGAAGAAAAGGTTCATGGCGAATCGTTGGTCGGTGGGCAGGGGCATGGTTCTGCCGTTGTGCTTCATCTTCGTACTCATGAGCGAGAAACTGACCCATGAGTCGGTGCCAGGCACAAACTCGCCGTAGAGTTTTAGGTCGATACCGGCAGCATGTCCCGACGCACTGTTGTCGCCGTAATAGACGATTTTCACGTTGTTCACGCTATAGGGGATGAGTCGAGAGAGCAGTTTATAGTAGGCTTCTGCCGTAAAGCGGAATGGTCGCTCGTTCATGCGGAAACGGTAGTCGTAACCTCCTATGAGATGTATGCTCCTGGGGCTTTTTATGTGGCTGTTCAGGGTGGCGGTGGTTATGCTCGCGAGGGTTGTGGTGTCGCGCAGTTCTTTGTAGAAAGGAGCCTGGTAGTAGAGTCCTGCCGCCAATCGGAAGGTGACATTGTGGTTGAAGGCTGGCACGATGCCCAGCGACACGCGGGGAGAGAGTAAAGTCTCGCGGTTAAAGTTCCAATGTGCGAATCGGATGCCGTAGTTCAGCGTATAGAACGTCTCTTCGCTGGAAGATGAGAATTTGTAGGTGTCTTGCGCATAAGCCTCTATGCGGTTGGCGTTCAGCTTGTTGCGTGCGTTGAGAGTGTAGATGAGATAGAGGTCTTTCCCTGTGTGCGGGACGCTGTAGCCGGCCGAGTCGCGCATTTCGTACTCGCGGCTTTGCTCCGTGATGTGCTCCATGCGGTAGGACACGCCCGTTTCTATCTCGTGCTTTCCGGCTTTATGGGTAAGCATCAGTTTGGCAATCTCAACATTGGCTTCCAGATAGTTGCGCGCATGTTCCATATAGGTGCCCACGCCCAGATTCTCGCTCGTTTCGGTTTGTGTGAGCCAGTATTGGCCTTGTATGTCGTAGCGCTCCTGCTCTTTGGTGTAGAAGGCGCTTGCGATGAGCGAGAGGTTGGTTTGGGGCGAGAGATGGCGGGTGATGCTGGCGGTGGCAAAGTATGTTCTGAACACATCTTTCTCATGTCCGTCGAAGTAGACCCGGAAGTCTTTTACATTCTCCATGGTCCCGAATTTTGTCTCGCGGTCTTTGGGCACAAAGTTGTAATGATTGACGGCGATATTTCCTATCAGATCGATGGTCCACCGCTTATTGGGCTGGTAGCTCAGATAGGTCTGATAGTCGAGAAAGGAGGGGCGATATTCGCCTTTTGTCTCTAGTGATCCAAGAAGATAACTATTTGTTTTATAACGTATTGCGTTGCTCCATGAAAGCTTTTTGTTTGCAACACCCAAGTATGCGCTTGCACCAAGTAGACTCACCGATGCGGTGCCTTCCAGTCGTTTGGGCTTGCGGTAGGTGATGTCGAGTGCGGAAGCCATGCGGTCGCCAAAGCGAGCCTCGAATCCGCCTGTAGAGAAACCAATCTTCTCTACCATGTCGGGGTTGATGACCGACAGTCCTTCCTGCTGCCCGCTTCTGACGAGGAACGGTCTGTAAACCTCTACCTTATTTATATAGACACAGTTTTCGTCGAATGAGCCACCTCGCACGTTGTATTGCGACGACAGCTCGCTGTGGGTTGACACGCCAGCCTGCTGCTGGATGAGCTCTTCTACGGCATTGCCCGTGGCCGAGGGCGCGCGGCCGATGTCTTTCGTGTCTAGCTGCTGGGTAGTGCCTGTCTGTCGCCGCTGCTCGGTGATGGTCACCTCGTTCAGCTGGCGGCTCTCGTCGATGAGCTGTATCTGGATAGTCTGTGTGCCTCGCGGGTGGCGCAGAACGCGTGTCTTGCCTTTGTATCCGATCATGGTGAAGCGCACCACCACACTGTCGGTGCTATGTAGCTGCAGCGAGAACTCGCCCTTGAGGTTGGTCATGGTGACTTTGCCTTGAGCCACACAACTGACGGTGGCTAGCTCCAGAGGTTGCATGTCGCCATCCATCACCTTGCCTTTCAAGGTGAATGTCTGTGCGCTGGAGCTGATGAGCGCCAGCCAAAGTGCGATGATGCAGAGCAGAATGCGTTTCATTACCAATAATAACGTTCCGCTTGCGGTTTTATTGCCTTCAGTGCGTGCTATTCTTTCCAGAGCCACGTCAGTATTCGGTTGAGCCAGTTCAGTGTGCATCTGAACCAGCGGTAGGTGCTCACGGGTTTCCCACCGAAGCGCAGGACGAAGTCGCGCCGCAAGTCTTTGCGGAAGGGCAGGCCAACGTCCATGAAGTAGAAATGGCGCAATCCCATAGAGTGAGTCTCGCTGAGTGCGTGCCAGACTGTCATGGTGCCAGGGTGCAGGTGGTGGTGGCTCTTGCGTAGCGAGGCGAGGTACCACAGGTGGGCGTTACCCTCGCTCAGTACGACGGCGCATCCTCCGATGACCTTCCCTTTGTATAGCGTTACGTAGAGTTTGCAATGGGCACTGGCAGCTAGCTGCCGGAACATTTCTTCGGGGGGCAGATAACGCCTCACCTTGAGGGTGAAGAAACGGCGCAGCATGTTGTAGTAGGCTTCAAACTCCTCATCGGTCTCCACTTCCTTGGTAGTGACTCCGCTCAGTTGCCCATGCTTGATGTGCGCGAGGGTTTTCTCGCCCAGCCGCTCCTCGGGTGGCATAGAGTGCAACGAGTTGTGAATGCGCAGCCATTGCACGGGGAAATAGTGGCAGGCCCGGAAGTGTCGGTAGGCAAACATCTTGGTAGAGAGGTCACTAAACTCGATGTAGAAGCACAAACGGCGCCGCAGCTTGCGCGTGATGGCCTCGAGCATCAGGCGAAACACCTCCTCACGGTCGACATCCTCGTCGTACTCGCCCTCACCGTACACTCTGCCTTGTGTGAAAAGGTAGGGCGGAATGAGCGAGCCTCGGCGCCTGAGGATGGCCAGCAGATGGGCGATGACTCGACCTTCGCGGATGGCCACCGCCATATAGGGCGCTTGACCCGGCGACTGCTCTACGATGCGGAACAGTTCTGGGCTGTGGAAGAACTTGGCTGAGGTCATCTCTGGCAGGTCTTCACTATGGGTGATGATGCGGATGGTGATGTCTTCTAACACAATGCAAATATACATTAATTATTTTACATGTGCAAGAGCTGAAATGTTAAATTCTGGATTCTGCCCTTCTGCATGCTGAAAAGCAATCGAAGTGTAAAAGCTATACAAGAAGAAATAGTTTTTAAAACGGTTCAACTGCTCGTTCGTTTTTCCATGCTGCATGCCCCAGACAAAAATGATATAAACACTTTAATAGCAGGCGTTTAAACTGTAAGTGACATAAGAGAAGAATGTCCCTTGATGGGGACGGACTGTTCTGTTTCGTCAATGACTCGCGCGATAATACTCTCTACGCCCGCCGAGTTGCCCTCTGGCAAGCTGGAGTTGCCTTCTGGCAAGCTAGAGATATCCTCCAGAAAGCTCGAGTATACCTCATGGATTCCATAGAATTTCGTAAGACCGCCAAGGATCTCCCGGGTTCCCCGTTTCGCACTTTTTATAGAATCCTCTTGTTACTATAACGGATTTTTGCATTCTGTGAAGCCTGTTTTATTTGAAGTTTAGAAAAGAAAACACGAGCTTTGAAGATGATAAATGGGTGTAGGTGGTAGTTGCCAGTATCGTGCGAAGAAAAAGGGTGATGGATGTGATTTCTTGCGTGGGATTTGGCATTTCGCATGAAAAGTGTTATCTTTGCCGGCAGAAAACCAAACATGTTTGATAGATATGAAAGACTTTAAGGATTTGGTGCAGATGCGCCGTAGCCACCGCAAGTTTACAGATGAGGAACTGACAGAGGAACAGGTACAGTTGATATTACGGGCAGCCCTGATGTCACCCACATCGAAAGGGCGCCGGGCTTGGCATTTCATCGTCGTCGACGACAAGGATGACCTTGCCAAGCTGGCTGATGCCAAAGAGAAATTCGCCCAGTTCGTTAAAGATGCGCCACTGGCCATCGTTGTGGCTGGTGACCCTCAGGAAAACGAGTGCTGGATAGAAGACGGCTCGATTGCTGCCATCAGCATGCAGTTGCAGGCCGAGGACCTGGGGCTGGGCTCGTGCTGGGCACAGATGCGAAACAACTATCTGTCGGATGGAACTGCCTCAGAGGACGTTATCCGGGGCATTCTCGATATTCCAGAGAACATGCGCGTGCTCTGCGTGGTAGCCTTCGGGCACAAGGCCGATGAGCGCAAACCTCAGAACGAAGACCGCCTGAAGTGGGAGAATGTTCACATTGGCAAGTTTTAATGACCGTGCATACGGAGACTGTAGCTTGAAAAGGTGTAAGAAAGCATGAGTGAAATGATGCGTGTAGTATTGATAGGTGCCGGTAATCTGGCCACGAACCTGGGCAAAGCGCTCCATAGGAAGGGCGATGTGGAGGTGGTTCAGGTGTTCTCGCGCACACTCGAGTCGGCAGCCCAGTTGGCTGGCGTGCTACATTGCGGGGCGGTAAACAGCCTCGACGAGGTGGTTAGAGACGCCGATGTCTACGTGGTGAGCGTGAAGGACAGTGTGCTGGCAAATGTCATCGGGCAGCTATGCCCGGGGCGCGAGACGGGAGTGTTTCTTCATACCGCCGGGAGTATGCCCATGACGATGTTCGAAGGCAAGGCTCGACATTATGGCGTGTTCTATCCCATGCAAACATTCTCTAAGTCGATGGAACTGGACTTCAGCGAGATACCTTGTTTCGTTGAGGCTTCCGATGAACTGACACAAAGGGCCATCAGACACTTGGGGACGGTCAGCACACGGTTGATACCGCTCTCGTCGGCCGACCGTAAATATGTGCATCTGGCAGCAGTCTTCGCATGCAATTTTTCCAACCATTGTTATTCATTGGCCGCCCAGGTGCTTGAGCCCCATGGCATTCCCTTCGACGTGATGCTGCCGCTGATCGATGAGACTGCTCGGAAGGTGCACCAGTTGTCGCCGCGCGAGGCACAGACTGGTCCTGCCGTGCGCTACGACGAGAATGTGATAGCTGCCCAGATGGCGCTGATAGAGCAGCCCAAAGCACGAGAGATTTACGAATTAATGACCCATAGCATCCATGATCAATTATGATTTAACCCAGATACGCGCCATCATCTTCGATATCGACGGGGTGCTTAGCGCTGAGACCGTCACACTGAATGCTGACGGCGAGCCCCTTCGCACGGTAAACATCAAAGACGGCTATGCCATTCAGCTGGCTCAGAAGGAAGGATTGCGCATCGTCATCCTTACCGGTGGTACCACCGAGAGCATCCGCATGCGCTACGAGCGCCTTGGCGTGCAGGACATCTATATGGGATGTGCCGTGAAGATTAAGACCTACCATGAGTTCAAGCAGAAATATGGCCTCACCGACGAGCAGATTATGTATGTTGGCGACGATGTCCCCGACGTGGAGATTATGCGTGTGTGTGGCTGCCCGTGTTGTCCAGCAGATGCCTGTCCTGATGTCAAGGAAATATCGTGCTACGTGAGCCGGAAGGCAGGAGGCTACGGATGTGGACGCGATGTTATCGAGCAGGTGCTCAGGGCGCAGGGTAAATGGCTCAGTTCTGAAAAGGCCTTCGGCTGGTAATCCCATTACTCCCATCTTTCTCATCTTTCCCATTATTACCAACGAAATCTCTAACTCCCAAACTCCCATCAACTCCCTGCATGAACTACCGTATCATTCTTTCTAGCAATTCCCCCCGCAGACGCGAACTGTTAGCCGGCCTCGATATAGACTTCACAGTCAGGGTCCTGCCCGACATAGACGAGTCTTACCCTGCTGACTTGCCCGTGCGAGAAATACCTATTTATATATCGCGAAAGAAAGCTGAGGCATACCGCAAAACCATGGCTCCCGACGAGCTTGTCATTACCGCCGACACCGTGGTGGTACTGGGCCGGGAGGTGCTTGGCAAGCCTGCCGGCAGAGACGAGGCTGTGGCCATGCTACGCAAACTGAGCGGACAGAGGCATCAGGTCATCACCGGCGTTTGTCTCTCCACTTGCGACCGCCAGCATTCGTTCGAGGTGACCAGCCATGTCACCTTCAAAACCCTTACGGAGCAAGAAATCAGCTACTACGTAGACCGCTACCAACCCTTTGACAAGGCCGGGGCCTATGGCATTCAGGAATGGATAGGCTATATCGGTGTCACGTCGCTAGAGGGCAGTTATTTCAATGTGATGGGGTTGCCCGTACAGCGCATCTATACCGAGTTGCAGCGTTTTGTAAACGAAACCTGTTAAAATAATATAATATAGCACAACAGAGCTAATTAATTTGTATATTTGCAAAGTCATAATCAGAAGCGTGATTATGACCGACTAGTAATTTTAATCTATATTTATCATTTTCCTGAGGAGTTTGTCTGTGAAGATAAACTCCTTGTTTGTATGTGGGCTTTAACTAATGGCTGGAGCTTACGGGAACCGTGATTTCGTGTTCTCGTGAGAGCATGCAGGAAGTCGAAATCCATGTTTTTCTTCTCTTTTTTCACGATTTGTTTTGCCATTATGTTTTTTTCTATTACTTTTGCAGCCGAAATGGTATGCGGCAGGCTGATGTCTGCCGACGAAAGGGAATCCGCGTGAGAAACCGGAGCTGTTCCTGCAGCTGTAATCCCCCATGAAAGTGTCCTGGCGTGTAAAGCCACTGTTCCCCCTCAAATACGGGGAAATGGGAAGGCAGACCGGGACCGGGGAGAGCCAGAAGACCTGCCATTATCGTGAATAAACACTGTAGCATGATGCCTCCAGGATTTGAGGCTGTATGGACACATGAAACAAAAGTTATTTGTTGTACTGACGGCCATTTTCGTGGCCCTGTCAGTTGTTGCACAGACCAAGAAAGAGATGACCGGCTCACTGCCCGAAGTGGTGGTGACAGGTACCGGTACGCAACACTTGCTGAAAGACGCCCCTGTTCAGACAGAGGTTATCAGCGGGCGCATGCTGCGCAATTTTGCCGGAAAGAGCATTGAGGACATTCTCGGTATGCTCAGCAGCTCGTTTGCCTTCAATGAGGATGATATGGGCGCGCAGATGCAGATGAACGGCCTGGGCAACGGCTATATTCTTGTGATGATCGACGGGAAGCGGCTTCATGGCGACGTGGGAGGTCAAAACGACCTCGGGCTGATCGATCCCCATAACATCGAGCGCATAGAGATTGTGAAGGGAGCGTCGAGTGCACTTTACGGCAGCGACGCCATTGCCGGTGTGATCAACATTATCACCAAGAAACACCACGAGGAAGGCCTTCTGCTCGAGAACACCACCCGCGTAGGAAGCTATGGCGACATCCGTCAGCACAACGGTATCGGCCTCAATTGGGGGCGCTGGAGCAGTTGGACCAACTTTCAGGCGCAGCATAGCGACGGCTGGCAGAACACGGCCGCAGAAGACCCTCATCAGACGGAGTACCCCATCTACGATTCGCGCAATAAGACCGTCAACCGCCACACCAACTGGCAAATCAGCGAACGACTGGCCTACACGCCCATGAAGGGCATGGAACTCTATGCAGCTGGTACCCTCTATTGGAAGCGTATCTACCGGCCGGGCGGCAAGTATCCCGGTGTGGATGTGCGTACCTACGACATGATGTACCGCAATGCCTCTCTGAGTGCAGGAGGCTGCTGGAAACTCAACAAGACCGACCTGCTGACACTCGATGTCGACTGGAACAAGCACGCCTACTATTATCATTTCACCGATACCACTCTTACAGAGGGATATGTTAACGGCCGCTACACACCTTATTTCCCTTATTTCCCAGGACAGAAAGAGCTACAGAGCGACCAACAACGCACGATGGCTCATTTGAAAGGTGTTTTCCAACTGCCTTACGAGAACCGTCTGAGTGCAGGTTTTGAGTGGCGCTACGACTGGCTGCATGCTCCAATGCGTGTCGAGGGAGGCAAAGCGTCTGATAATACGGAGGCATTCTACGTGCAAGATGAGTTTGCCTTCATCAAGCATTTGCAACTCACCGCCGGACTCCGTCTGAACCGCAATGAGCAGTTCGGATGGAAACTCTCGCCCAAATTATCGGCTATGCTCAGCCTCGGCGACTTAAGGGTGAGAGCCACATGGAGCCAGGGCTTCAAAGCACCAACGCCCAAAGAACTCTACTATCGCTACGTGAGAAATATGAATGGCGTTTACCTCTATATGGGAAACACGGGGCTTACGCCACAGACATCTGATTACTATGCTCTGAACGGCGAGTATTCTATCGGCGGCCTCACGTTCACGGCTACCGCCTATTATAATAAGGTGAAAGATATGATTACGCTCGTCACCATTCCCCGCTCGCAAGCCCCTGGCGACCTGGTGGTGCAATACGACCCCATTAAGGTGCGCGAGTATCAGAATATTGAGGACGCGCGTACCAGCGGTATCGACCTCTCGCTTCGCTATGTGTGGAAAGAGCTCTCGGCTGGAGTAGGGTATAGCTATCTCGACACCGACGCCAATCAATATGATACAGAGCACGATGTGATGCAAAAAGTGATTATCGACGGTACGGCTCACCATAAGGGCAACGTGTTTGCCACATGGAATCACGCTTTCAGCGATGCCTACACTCTTGGTATCGGTCTCTACGGCCGTATATCGAGCACGCGCTTCTATCAGATCAACGGCAACGGTAAGGGCTATCAGCTGTGGCGCCTCACCACCACTCACGACCTCGGTAAAGGCCGTCATACCTCATGGCGCATAGAGGCTGGCATTGACAATATCTTCAACTATTGCGACCGCACACCTCACGGTCTGCATCTCGGAACCACCAGTGCCGGACGCACCGTATATGCCTCTTTCACCGTGAGGTTCAACCAAGGAAAGAAACTTAAAAACAACTATAAGTCAAACTTAAACCAAACGTACAAAAATGAAGAAGATTAAATTCTTGATGATTGCCATGCTGGCATTTGTGGCTAGCATGAGTTTCGTGGCATGTAGCGACGATGACGACGACACCCAGTCGAATTATCAGAGGTATCAAGAGGCCGTCAACAAGATGGTGAACAGCCAGAAGAAGAGCAACAAGGTGATTCTGCTGGTAGCTTTCGGTTCTACTTGGGAGCAGGCTTACGACACCTTTGAGACCATTGTGAACGACTACAAGAGCAATTTCAGCGGTTGGGACGTTTATCTCTCGTTCTCATCAGCCATCTGTATCACTAACGCACGCGAGGGCGAGAACGTAGCTCCCCGCGACTACTACGATCCTGAGCACTGGCTCACCGCCATTGGTCTTGCCGGCTATCAGCAGGTGGTTGTACAGTCGCTTCAGGTGATTCCCGGTGAGGAGTATCGCCGTGTGCGCGACACCTATGTGAAGGACTTCATGAACAACCGTAATGGCGATTTCACCATGACCTACATGAAGAGCCTCGACCAGAACGTTGTGGTCGGCACTCCGCTCATGGCTGAGGAAAGCGATGCCCAGCGCCTGGCTGCCGTGCTCAATCAGGAGGCCGACATCAAGTCTGCCGTCAGCAACGGTATTGTTGCTTTCATGGGTCATGGTAATCCTGAGGGTTACGACTACTATGGTGGCAACGTGCGTTATCTCCAGCTCGAGGATCATCTGCGTGCGCTCAGCCCCAACTACTATGTGGGAACCGTTGATATGGACGAGACTTATGCCGAGGATGTGTTGAATCATATCAATGGCGGTACCTTCAATATTGAAGTGGGTGACGTGACCAAGTCAATGGTTTACGCCAAGAACAACTCGAAGGTTGCCCAGCTTTACCCGCTCATGTCGATTGCCGGTGACCACGCTCACAACGACATGGCTGATCCCGATGACGACGAGAGCTGGTATTCTCTCTTCAATGCCGCAGGCATCAAGACAACCGCCTACGAGACCAACTTCACCTCAGCCTGCTGGAAGAAATACAAGTCGGGCGAGGAGTATATTCCTGCCCTCGGCGAGCGTGCAGCTGTTCGCAAGCTTTGGATGAACCACACCAACGAGGCTATCAGGAAACTCGGCACCGACGAGGCTCTCTCTACTCCTACCACAGCTCCCGATTGATTCGCCACGGCGTCACTCGATGAGCGTGGAACGCACTAGTTGATTTCTCTCTCTCTTTATAGACTATGAAATGTATGTCTCTGTCGGCGGGCAGGACATACATTTCTGTTTTATGATGGCCGATAATTCAAATATAATTCGTATCTTTGTGCCATAAAACCCAAAGCATGATGAAGAAACCGAAAATCATAGTCGTAGGCCTTGGCCCTGGCAGCAAAGAGGACATTACTCCGGCTGTTGTTGAGGCCGTTGGCGAGGCCGACGTAGTAGTAGGATACAAATACTATTTCCAGTTTGTTGAGCCTTATCTCCGTGCCGGCGCAGAGTGCATCGACACGGGCATGAAGCGTGAGCGCGACCGGGCCGAGCAGGCCTTCCAAATGGCCGAGCAAGGCCGGACAGTAGTGGTCATTAGTAGTGGCGACGCAGGCATTTACGGTATGACGCCCCTCATCTATGAAATGAAGCGCGAAAGGCAGTCCGACGTTGAGGTGGTGAGCCATCCCGGTGTGTCGGCGTTCCAAAAAGCGGCCTCATTGTTGGGCGCCCCCATCGGCCACGATTTCTGTGTGATTTCGTTATCCGACTTGATGACGCCATGGGACATGATAGAGCGACGCATCCGTGCCGCCGCTATGGCCGACTTCGTCACCGCCGTCTACAACCCTAAGAGCCACGGCCGCTACTGGCAATTGTACCGGCTGAAAGAGCTGTTCCTGAAAGAGGGACGCTCGCCTCAGACTCCCGTCGGATATGTTCGTCAGGCGGGTAGGGATGATGAGCAGGTGACGCTGACCACCCTGGGCGAATTGAACCCTGAGGACATCGACATGTTTACCGTTCTCATCATCGGCAACTCGCAATCGTACGCTTGGAACAACACCTTCATTACGCCCCGCGGCTATTACCGCGATGAGAATAGTGAGAAGGGCGGCATCAAACCAGGTCAGAGCATCATGATAGAGAGCTTCCGCACCATCGAGAGCGAACTCAAGAACAAGAATCTGCCTCTTGGCCACAAGTGGGCATTGTTGCACGCTATTCACACGACGGCCGACTTCGACATGGAGAACATTCTCTACACCGACCCGCAAGCCGTTGAGCGCCTGTATGCTAAGGTGGCCAGCGGGGAGTTGAACACCATTGTGAGCGATGTGACTATGGTAACCAGCGGTGTGCGCAAAGGAGCGCTGGCGCGTCTCGGCATCGAGGCCAAGTGCTATCTGAGCGACCCACGTGTGCCAGAAATGGCCAAGACGATGAACATCACGCGCACCCAGGCCGGCATACGTCTGGCCGTCGAGGAGCATCCCGATGCCTTGTTCGCCTTTGGCAATGCGCCGACGGCACTCATGGAATTGTGCGACCTCATTCGCAAGGGCAAGGCCCGTCCGGCAGGCATCATTGCCGCCCCCGTAGGGTTTGTACATGTGCGCGAGTCGAAGCACATGGTGAAGCCTTTTGCCGACATACCTAAGATCATCGTTGAAGGTCGTAAGGGCGGTAGCAATCTGGCCGCTACACTCTGTAATGCTATTCTTTGCTTCGACGACGCCGAACAGTTGAAGCCTGGCCGAGACCTTTAGGAAGTTCAAAGTTCAAGGTTCAAAGTTCAAGGCATCAGACTTTAAGTTCACGATTGCGAGTTGAGAATATGGAAGGTTACTCCACGATTGCAGAGGGCTACTCTACGAAGCAGGAAGGCTACTCCACGATTGCAGAGGGCAACTCCACGAAGCTGGAAGGCAACTCTACGAAGCTGGGAGGCTACTCTGGAAATGCAAGGTTATTAGATAGAAATGAGTAAGTTGAGATTTATCGTCATAGGAATTACTGATGCGCCCCATCCTTATTTCTCTCCGGATGTGATGGAGGCAATAGGCAAGGGCCGGGTATTCTCGGGTGGCAGGCGTCATCATGAGATAGTCGCCGGTGTGCTCCCCGCCGAGGCAGAGTGGGTTGATATCACCGTTCCGCTGGACAATGTGTTTGAGAAGTATAAAACTTATGCTTCCCCGGACGACCCTCAGTCGTCTTCCGCCATCATCGTCTTCGCCTCGGGCGACCCCTTGTTCTTCGGGTTTGCCAATACCATCCGCCGAAAGATGCCCGATGCTGAGATCGTGCTCTTTCCGTCGTTCAACTCATTACAGACATTGGCCCACAGGCTGGTGCTGCCCTACCACGATATGCACATCGTCTCGCTCACGGGGCGTCCGTGGCCCGCATTCGACCGTGCGCTGATAGAGCAGACGCCCAAGATAGGCGTGCTGACCGACCGTGAGCACACTCCAGCAGCCATTGCCGAGAGAATGATGGATTATGGCTATACCAACTACATCATGCATGTGGGCGAGCATCTGGGGAATCTCGAGCGGGAGCGCATTAGCACATTGACTCTCGCCGAGGCCTCGCAGATGAGTTTCGATTATCCTAATTGCCTGATACTCTGTGCCGATACTTCTGCCCTTCATGCTCATCGCCCATGCTTCGGCATTCCCGACCATGCCTTTGCCCTGCTCGACGGACGCGAGAAGATGATTACGAAGATGCCCATACGCCTTCTGTCGCTTCAAGCGCTGGACCTGTCTTGCCGGCAGGTGTTGTGGGACATTGGTTTCTGCACGGGAAGCATCAGCATAGAGGCGCGCCTGCAGTTCCCTCACCTGCAAATCCATTCGTTTGAGATTCGTCCTGAGTGCGAAGCCATCATCAACGAAAATGCCCGCAGGTTCGGAACGCCTGGCATCAGCGTCCACATGGGTGATTTCCTCGTGACCGATATTCACGACCTGCCACAACCCGATGCGGTGTTCATAGGGGGGCACGGCGGTCATCTGAAGGAAATCATGCGGAAGGTTCTCACGGTGCTGGCGCCCGGAGGCATCATCGTTTTCAATAGCGTGACCTCCCCCAAGGTTCATACCGACAGCCATCAGTTGTGGAACGATGCCTGCCGCGAATTGGGATTGCAACAAGAAATTCCCCTTAGAATCACCCTCAACGACTTTAACCCCATAGAGATTTTGAAATGCAAAAAGTAGCTATCATACAAATTAGTGAGGAAGGCGCCCGTGTGGCCGATGTCCTCCGCCAGGAACTGAATGGTGTGCTCATCCAGCGCTCTGATGTGGCTGGAGAATGGAGTCGATTCGACGCTTTCATCTTCATCGGAGCCATGGGCATTTGTGTGCGAACGATCGCTCCGTTGATGACCGACAAGCACGACGATCCGGCCGTGGTATGCGTCGACACCTTTGGCCGTCATGTGATTTCTGTCCTTTCGGGACACGTCGGTGGCGCCAACGAACTGACCAAACATGTGGCGTCGGCCTTGGGTGTTGAGCCCGTCATTACCACCCAAAGCGACAATGCCGGGCTTTGGGCGCTCGACACCATGGGCGCCGCCAACCATTGGCATACGAGCACGACAACCGATTTCAACACAATCATTGCCAAGTTTGTCAACCGCGAGCCAACGGCACTTCTTCTCGACATGCGCGACCGAGGCACCGAATTAATGGAGCGTACGAAGCCATCGCATGTGACCATCGTCAGTTCGGTCGATGCCATCGTCGAGGGTGATTATCACCTGGCCATCATCGTCTCGCCATTTGTTTATCATCTTCCTGACGGAATTCCCACACTTCAGTTTGTGCCCCGGGTGCTCGACATGGGCATCGGGCTGGCGCACAAGGCGCCCTTGAGCGTGATGGAGGAAATCCGTGAGCAACTCCTGGCTCACCACTTCCATTTGAATGCCATTCGAAGCATTTGCACGATTGACATTAAAGCCGAAGAGCCTGTTGTAAAGCAGCTTCAAGAGGAATTGTGCTTCTCGGAGCTGAGTCTTTATACCGCCGACGAACTCTCAAAGGTAGAGGTGCCCACCCCGAGCACCACTGTAGCCAAGCATGTAGGGACGCCCAGCGTTTGTGAGGCTTCTGCCTTACTGGCATCTAACCTTGGGAAGTTGTTGCTGCCCAAGGTAAAAGGGAAAGACTATACTATTGCCGTGGCCGTCGACCGTCAGTTTTTGCGTGAGGGGCACATTGAAATCGTGGGAGCCGGCCCTGGCGATCCCGACTTGATTTCGGTTCGCGGACGGAGAATGCTCGAGCGTGCCGACCTGATTCTCTATGCCGGTTCGTTGGTGCCTCGCGAGCTGACGATGTGCCACAAGGAGGGTGCCGTGGTTCGCTCGTCGGCGTCGATGGCTCTTGAGGAACAATGTGAACTCATGAAGGAGTTCTACGACAAGGGGAAATACATTGTGCGCTTGCATACTGGCGACCCATGCATCTTCGGTGCCATCCAAGAGCAGATGGCCTTCTTCGACCGTCACGGCATGAACTACCACATTACTCCCGGCATCTCATCGTTCCTGGCCGCCGCCGCCGAGTTGCGCAGCCAGTTCACCATCCCCGAGCGCACGCAAACCATCATACTTACTCGAGGCGAGGGGCGCACACCCATGCCTGAAAAGGAAAAACTGCATCTGCTAGCACGAAGCCAGAGCACCATGTGCATCTTCTTGAGTGCTGCTATTGTCGACGATGTGCAACGCGAGTTGTTGCAGGAGTATCCTGAAGACACGCCTGTGGCCGCTTGTTACCATCTAACCTGGCCCGACCAGCGCATCTACCGCGGAAAGCTGAAAGATTTGGCAACGATTGTTCATGATAATCACCTGACGCTGACCACCATGCTCGTCGTGGGCGAGTCGATAGATAACCGAAAGGGCCTGTCCGAACTCTATTCAAGCCATTTCACCCATCTCTTTAGAAAGGCGAAGGACGAATAAAGTCTTCGGGACATTATAGAATATGTATTGACGTTACTCAACGAGATGACAGATATATGATATTAGTTTTCGGCGGAACCACAGAGGGAAGAAAGGCCATTAAAGAGCTGGAAGAGGCTGGCCAAGTATTCTTCTACAGCACCAAAACGGGCGGTCAGGACGTGACGCTTCATCATGGTGTGGCAATCGATGGTGCCATGAATTCCGCCGATATGTTGAGTTTCTGTCGTGATCATCATATCCGCTTGTTGGTGGATGCTGCCCATCCTTTTGCAGAGCAGTTGCATCAGACGGTGGCTTCGGTGGCTGCTCAGTTGCATATCCCTGCCATTCGTTTCGAGCGTTTGTTCCCCGAGCGGGATAAACAGATAGAGTGGTTCGATAGCATTGAGCAGTTTGTGGAAAACGTCCATCTGGCTCAAGGGCAGTTGCTCTTGGCTACGACGGGTGTTCAGACGATTGGAAAGCTCATCCCGCTCGAGTCGAAGGGCATTCGCATGCGTTATCGTATCCTGCCACGTGAGAGTTCGGTTGCTTTGGCATTGAGACAAGGGGCTGGCACGGAGCAATTATGCTATTACCAAGAAGGCGAGGATGAGGAACGCGTGCTCGGAGAGATGCATCCCGATGCCATCTTGATGAAAGAGAGTGGGGTGACGGGTGGTTTTCCGTTGAAGGTTGCGGCTGCAAAGAAACTCAATATCAGAATGTTTGCCATCAAGCGCCCTCCCACGCCGGCAGAGTTTGTTTGTGTTGACGGAGAACACGGCTTGCGGCGGATGGTTGAGTCGTTGCTGCCCGATTTCTATCCTCTGCGAAGTGGCCTAACCACCGGTACTTATGCTACAGCTAGTGCGATGGCTGCTACAAAGCGTCTTCTTTACGGGGAGACGCCTCGGGAGGTGAGGGTGTGCATGCCCAATGGCGAGCATATTGCCGTGCCCGTTTTTTATGGTGAGAATGATGCCTACACGATTAAGGATAGCGGCGACGACCCTGATATTACGAAAGGTGTTGAGATTTGTGCCAAGGTGGAGTGCGTAAGCGACAATACCGGCATTCATCAGATTGATATCATTGGTGGCGAAGGGGTGGGGACCATCACTTTGGCAGGTTTTGATTATCCTCCTGGCGAGCCGGCCATTAACAAAGTACCAAGGCAGATGATTCGCAACAATCTGCTGGCTATCATTGAGGATCGTGAAGCAAAAGTAGACATGCCACTTGAGGCAGATGTCGATGCCCCAAGTTGTTGCCTGTCACAACCCGTTCATCTTCGTGTGACCATAAGTGTTCCGCGAGGTCGTGAGATTGCCCAGAAGACGTTCA
Source organism: Prevotella sp. UBA2850 (assembly GCA_002350805.1). Lineage (GTDB taxonomy): Bacteria > Bacteroidota > Bacteroidia > Bacteroidales > Bacteroidaceae > Prevotella. The sequence continues at coordinate 19,669 of DEFO01000011.1, read as the reverse complement.
ACCCACGGTTGGGCATTGTCGACGGCATTTCCATTGTGGGCGTGTCGGGTGTTATCAAGCCATTCTCTGAAGAAGGGTTTCTGAACTCTATTCGTAAGTGTATGGAGGTGGCAAAGGCAACAGGTTGCGACCGTGTGGTCATCAATAGTGGAGCCAAGAGTGAGCGCTATGTGAAAGCCTGTTACCCCGATTTGCCTCCGCAGGTGTTTGTGGAGTATGGCAACTACATCGGTGAAACCATCAAGTTAGCTGCCGAATATGCATTTCCTCATGTTTCGTTGGGCGTTATGATGGGAAAGGCCGTCAAGCTTGCTGCTGGGCATCTCGACACGCATAGCAAGCGTACGGTGATGGATAAAGCTTTTATAGACGAGATGCTAGTGGAGGCAGGGTGTGATGAGGAAACGAGAGAGAAAGCTCAGGCGATGACTCTGGCTCGCGAATTGTGGAGTATTGTTCCTTTAGAGCAGCTACCTGTGTTTGCATCTATAGTGAAACAACATTGCCATAAGCATTGTGATGGCTTGTTACCTGAAGGCCAACTGACTATCTTGTTAATTAACGAACAGGGAGAGGTGTTTTAGATGTAGCCTTCCGACCATGGCATCTTTCAAATCGCCAGACAAGTTGTCAGAGATGAGCATTCCCAACGACTTATTCTTGAATATCATCCTTACGTCTGCGGAATAGAACGCTGGCGATAATAGGTGCACCCACAAGGGCCGTTACACTATTTACAGGCAATGCTCCCTCGAAGCCAGGCATGCGGGCTATGAGATTGCAGACGAGTGCCAAAGCTGCTCCGGTAAGTGCTGTTCCTGGCATGAGCACTCGATGGTCGCTGGTGCGGAAGATAGCTCGGCAAAGATGAGGTACGGCCAAGCCAATGAACATGATGGGTCCGCAATAAGCTGTAACAATGGCAACCAAGATGCCAGAGCTACCAATCACTAATAAGCGTGCACGACGGATGTTCAACCCTAGATTACGTGCATAGCCATCGCCAAGTAGCAGCAGATTCATGGTTTTTACCAGCAGGCAGCTCAATGGCAACAAAATGGCCATGAGCACCACGAAAAGCACCATCTGGTCGCCAGATACACGTGAGAAACTTCCCAAGCCCCACACTACGAATGCCTTTACATCTTCTTCAGGACTGAAGAATTTCAATACGCCGATAATGGCAGTCGCCAAATAACCAATCATTACGCCAATAATGAGCAAAGTGACATTTCCCTTTACTTTCTGCGATACATAGACAATCAGAGCCATGACGGCTAATGAGCCCATGATAGCGGCTATCGACATAGCTGCATCGCCTAAATAGCCTAACTGACTCAGCGCAATGCCTCCCAGATTACCCGATAAAAGAACGACGAACGCTACGCCAAGACTGGCTCCATTGGAGATTCCAAGAACGGATGGACCAGCGAGGGGATTGCGGAATACGGTTTGCATCTGTAAACCGCTTACCGCCAAGCCTGCTCCGGCCATTACGGCGGTCAATGCCTGAGGTACACGTGACTTCATGATAATGTTCTGCCATATCTCGTTGTCGTGACCGCCAGTTAGGATTCGGCAGATGTCGGCCACAGGAATTTTTACGGAGCCTATGAGCAGGTTCACGATGAAGAGTACGATAATCATTGCCAAAAGGGCAAGCATCCAGAACGTGGTATGGCGTTTCATAGTTTGAGAGATGTATGGTATTTGTTATTTCGGAGTTTCTCAGGGTAATCTGTGTGATTGGAGTAACTTGAAACCTCGGAGAAATCAGAAACTCTGAGATCTCCGAGGTTATAATCTTACTTCAGAATATGATAGTAGGTGGGTTGATAGTCTTCTGGCATCAGTTCGGGATGGAAGGCAAACACAAAGTCTTTCAACAGCACATCTGGTTGCACTGTAGCGGACTCATAGTAGGCAGTTTTCTTCATGTTGCAATAAAGCACATGCTTGTCTTTCCATGCCTTGAAATCTGCATTTCGCGGGTCGGATGCTTTCAGAGCCTCGTATGAGAAATCGCCAGGGAAACTATTCAGAATGCGCCAATAGTCGGCATTGGCAGCAATAGAGTATATCTTTTCATATTCCATGGGAATACCACCAGTGTGGGTGTCGTCCTTCAGAATATACTCGGCACCTGCATCGCGGAACATCTGTGCCAAATAATTACGACCACCTACGGCGAACCAGTTGCCATTGTGCATCTCACCACTTAATACAGTTGGCCGCTTCGTAGCTTTCTGGGCCAGCGTCTTCACTTCGTTATAGCGTTCTTTGATGCCTCTGAATATCTCGTTGGCCTCTCGTTCCATGCCTGTGAACATGCCAATGAACTTCATCCATTCGGCTTGACCCAGTGGGTCGAGCTCCTTATATCCAAGATGCGGAACCAACGTAATGCCCGTTTCTTTGATGGCTTCATAGCCGCCTCGCTTGAATGGCGAAATGAAGATGACATCAGGGTTGGCGGCAATAATCACTTCAGCATCGAAGTTCCCCTCCATTCCTATTTTAACAATCCGGCCGTCATTCACACGCTGTTTCACATCTTTATTATACAAGTTCTTAGTGCTTGTAATACCTTTTACAAAATCCAATGCTTGCATCGCAATGAAATTGGACAGTTGGGGAGTGGTCATACAGATGGTTCGCTGGATGGGAACCTCTACTGCTACATAGCCTTCGGGCACGTTAAAGTTCTTCATTCCACGAGGAATGAGCGCAAAATGATATGTCTTCTGCATCTTTTCGCCTCTGCCCATCGATTCCTTGTCGTGTTTCTTATGCTTACCCATGCTAGTAGCTTCATCGGTTTCCTCGTCTTTTTGCGGGTCACAGATGTCAACCAACCGTATGCCAGCATTAAGGTATTTAACGGTAAACCCTTTCGCAAACTCAGGTTGGATGAGCGTTGCTGAGTCGGTAAGGGCATCATTGTCAGTTTCAGCTGATGCCGATTTTGTTTGACGATGGCCGCAGTTAGTGAGCAGCAATAATGACACACATGCAAAGATAATTCTGAACTTCATAATTATACGTGTCCAATATTTTGATTAATGTTTAAACAATAGTTCTTCTTTCTCTGGATTTTTGTCTACACTGATGGTATCACCTTGTTGTAATTTCCCTTCTAACAGCAACTCGCAAACACCATCTTCAATATAGTTCTGAATAGCTCGTTTAAGAGGGCGAGCTCCGAACTGCACATCGTAGCCTTTGGTGGCAACAAACTCTTTGGCTGCATCTGATAGTTGCAGATGGTAGCCCATGCCTTCCATCCTTTTATGCAGTCCTGCCAGCTCAATGTCGATGATTTTCTTGATAGCTTCTAAGTCAAGTTGGTCGAAGGTGACTATCTCGTCCAAGCGATTAAGGAACTCGGGAGAGAACTGCTTGCTGAGACTCTTCTGAATAATAGACCGTGCATATTCTTTGTCTTTCTCATCTACACTCAGACCTAATCCTCCATTAGCAGTGAATCCCACTCCGCGACCAAACTCCTTCAGTTGGCGGGTGCCAGCATTCGAAGTCATGATAATGATGGTATTGCGGAAGTCAATTAATCTACCATTGCCATCGGTCAAGCGCCCCTCGTCTAGTACCTGAAGCAACATGTTGAACACATTGGCGTGGGCTTTTTCTATTTCGTCGAGCAGAACGATAGAGTAAGGCTTCCGGCGCACTTTTTCGGTCAGTTGGCCGCCTTCTTCGTAACCTACATATCCCGGAGGTGCACCTACTAGTCGGGAGGTGTTGAACGATTCAGAGTACTCACTCATATCTACGCGGATGAGGGCGTCGTCGCTTCCAAACATCTGCTCTGCCAATTTCTTGGCTAAATAAGTTTTACCAACTCCTGTAGGACCTAGGAACATGAAAACACCAATGGGGTGGTTGGGGTCCTTCAAACCGACACGATTGCGTTGAATAGCTTTCACAACCTTATCGATAGCTTTGTCTTGGCCAATAACAGCCTCCCTCAACTCTTCGCCCATTCGGCGGAGATGAGTACCTTCTGCCTCGGCAATACGTTGCACTGGAACACCTGTCATCATTGAGATAACATCTGCCACTTCTTGCTCGCCGACCATTTCGCGCATCTCACTCTCGCCTGACTGCCATTGACGCTGAAGCTCAGTTAACTCTTTCTCCAGTTCAGCCTGACGGTCGCGGTAACCAGCAGCTAACTCAAAGTTCTGATTGTGAACAGCAGCCAGTTTCTTTTCCTTGATGAAATCGATAGCCTTTTCTTTCTCGGTAATGGAGGCTGGTACCACGGCATGGGCAAGATGTACACGAGAGCCTACTTCATCAAGTGCATCGATGGCTTTGTCAGGGAAGAAACGGTCGGTGACATAGCGCTCTGTCAATTTGACACATGCCAAAATGGCATCGTCTGTATAGCTTACATGGTGATGTGCCTCATAGCGGTCTTTCACATTATGGAGTATTTGAAGGGTCTCCTCTGCCGTTGTGGGTTCTACTATAACTTTTTGGAAACGGCGTTCCAAAGCTCCGTCTTTCTCAATGCTATTACGATACTCGTCAAGCGTGGTGGCACCGATGCATTGGATAGTGCCCCGTGCGAGAGCAGGCTTGAGAATGTTAGCTGCATCCATTGATCCTGGAGCTGAACCTGCGCCCACCATAGTGTGAATCTCATCGATGAAGATAATCACGTCTGGATTTTGCTCAATCTCGCGGATGAGTGCCTTAATGCGCTCTTCGAATTGTCCGCGGTATTTCGTGCCGGCTACCACACCAGTCATGTCAAGCGTAACCACGCGCTTATTGAAGAGTACTGGGCTGGTGCGCTTTTTTACAATGAGTTGTGCCAGCCCCTCAACGATAGCGCTCTTTCCAACACCAGGTTCACCAATAAGCACGGGATTGTTCTTCTTTCTGCGGCAAAGTATCTCTGTGACGCGCTGTATCTCACGCTCTCGGCCAACACATGGGTCGAGCTTCCCTTCAGCAGCCGCTTTAGTAAGGTCAGTGCCAAAATTATCGAGCACAGGGGTTTTCGATTTTCCCTGCTTGGTTTGTGTGGCAGTGTCGGTCTGGTGGCTGCCTTTAGAGCTGTTGCTTCTGTTTGTGGCGCCATATTCCTCATCTTCCTCCTCATCTTCTTCGGGGAGTCCGAGGCCGTTTTGTGGTGTTGTGGGATTTGCCTGATGCTTCAGGAAATCTAATGTGTCTGAATAATTCATGTCGTTGTTCTCTAATACTTCTTTTGCCCCGTTGTTAACTTGATCGTGTAAGATAGCTAAAAGCAAGTGCTGCACATCTACAACTCCAGTTCTCTGTAAACGAGCCTCAAGAACTGCTAATCGTAGTATGTTGCTGGCCTTTTCGTTGAGCACTATCTCGCCGATGTTCATGGGTCGTTCAAGGCTGTCTTGGCGCACACGCTCTTCCAAGTCGTATTTCACGGATTGCAAATCAATGTCAAATTTTAAGAATGAATCTCTCACCGGTCCTTCCTTCTCGCGCAAAAGTCCTAGCAGCAGGTGTTCTGGACCTACAGAACTGCTGGCCAACCTGGCAGCTTCTTCCCGGCTGAAGGCTAGTATTTGCGATACTTTAGGTGAAAACTGGTTTGCCATATGTTATCTCTTCCTTTCTCCTTAAATTAAAACATGCAAATTTACACAATTATTTTGTAATTTGCAAACATTGTGCCAAAAAGCTTTCACGTTTTGCAAATGATAATGCCATGAATATTACCAAAATAACAATATGATAACAAAACAACGTGCATTTTGAGAAGAGACAATTATGTGAAGAACTGATTCTGGCAGTCTGATGCCATTGAATGTGGATGGCATGAATTTACCGTTTTCACTTGCAAATAATTATCTGACTTACCATATGTGTGACCAACAATGGTCGCGATTTCGGCTAGGTTTATGTGAGGATACTTATTTTTAAAGCTTGGAAACTAATATTTTTCTTGAAATGTAGTCGTTGTTTGCGAATTTATTCGTACCTTTGCACCCATTAAAGGCGTGAGCCTGAAAACTGCGTATAAAGCACACAATATTTATTTATCATATATATGAATTTTTTTATTTTGTTTGTTACCGTCATAGTGACGGCTATTACGCTTGTGGTGGCAGCATATGCAATCGCTAAGCTAATAGGTCCGCGCTCGTACGCCAGAATCAAAGGCGAGCCATACGAGTGTGGTATACCAACGAAGGGTACTTCGTGGTTGCCTATGAGCATCGGTTTCTATTTGTTTGCCATCCTATTCCTCATGTTTGATGTGGAAACGGTGTTTCTGTATCCATGGGCAGTGGTAGTGAAAGAGTTTGGTGCTGCAGCCTTGTTGAGCATCGGCTTTTTCTTGGTAGTACTTGTGTTAGGCCTTGCATATGCATGGCGGAAAGGAGCGCTTGAATGGAACTAAAACCGAAAATCAAGAGTATTCCTTACGAGGAGTGGAACGACAATTCGTCGTTGGAGAAACTAGTTGACGAGCTGCATGAAGGCGGTGTCAACGTGGTGACTGGCTCGCTCGACAAACTAATTAACTGGGGGCGTGCCAATTCGCTGTGGTCGCTGACATTTGCCACCAGCTGTTGCGGTATTGAGTTCATGGCCTGTGGCTGTTCGCGTTACGACTTTGCACGTTTTGGTTTCGAGGTGACCCGCAACTCACCCCGTCAGGCAGACTTAATTATGTGTGCCGGCACGATTACTCACAAGATGGCTCCTGCGCTGAAGCGTCTGTACGATGAGATGGCAGAGCCAAAGTATGTGATTGCCGTAGGTGGCTGTGCCATCAGTGGCGGTCCCTTTAAATCGAGCTATCATGTGGTGAAAGGCATCGAGGAGATTGTTCCTGTCGATGTGTTCATCCCCGGCTGTCCTCCTCGCCCCGAGGCAATCATGTATGGCATGATGCAGCTTCAGCGTAAGGTAAAGATTGAGAAATTCTTCGGTGGTGCCAATCACAAGCAGAGTAAGGCTGAGCGCGAGTTAGGTGTTTCGAACGAGGAACTGACTTTCCGCGAGAAGCTGGGTGACCACCGCCGTGAGCCCATTGTGGTAACCGACGTGCCCGAGGATTTTGTGAACGAACTTAAAGCAAATAAGGAGGAGCAAGCATGAAATTAGAGTTCTTATCATTCGACTTTGACAAGTTCGCTAAGGAAATGCAGAACTTGAAGGACAAGAAGCACTTCGATTACCTGGTTACTATTGTCGGCGAAGATTTCGGTGGCGATGACGGTCTCGGATGTATCTATATTCTTGAAAACACAGATACTCATGAACGCTGCTCGGTGAAAATGCTTGCCAAGGTAGTTGATGGAGAGAGTGTCATTCCCTCTGTCATCAATATCTGGAAAGTGGCCAACCTGCTAGAGCGTGAAGTGTACGACTTCTTCGGTATTTTGTTCCTTGGCCATCCCGACATGCGCCGACTTTTCCTGCGCAACGACTTCAAAGGATTCCCCTTCCGAAAGGATTGGAAATTCAATGATGAGTATACCCTTGCCGACGACGAGGAGCCTAACTACGGTATGGAATACTGGCTTGACGAAGACGGTCATCTTTGTTCAAAGCAGAATGTCCTTTTCGGAGACAACGAATATGTTATCAACATCGGTCCGCAGCACCCTTCTACACACGGTGTACTCCGTCTACAGACAGTGCTTGACGGTGAGACAGTGAAGCGTGTCTATCCGCATCTGGGTTATATCCACCGCGGCATTGAGAAGATGTGCGAGAGCTACACTTACCCGCAAACACTTGCTTTAACCGACCGTCTTAACTATCTGAGTGCTATGATGCACCGCCATGCTTTGGTTGGCGTGATAGAAGAAGGAATGGGTATTGAACTCACCGACCGTATCAAGTATATCCGTACCATCATGGACGAGTTGCAGCGACTGGACTCACACCTGTTGTATGTAGGTTGCTGCGCTCAAGATATGGGAGCCCTCACAGCCTTCCTCTATTCGATGCGTGACCGTGAGCACGTGCTCAACTGTATGGAGGAAACAACTGGTGGACGATTGATTCAGAACTATTACAGAATCGGTGGACTGCAGGATGATATCGACCCGAACTTCGTGAAGAATGTGAAGGACCTTTTAGCCTACATGAAGCCTATTATTCAGGAGTATGTCGATGTGTTTGGTGATAACATTATTACTCACAACCGTTTCGAGAACGTCGGACCGATGAGTCTTGAGGATTGCATCTCGTATGCCGTGACAGGTCCTGCCGGACGTGCTTCTGGCTGGAAGAACGACGTGCGCAAGAATCATCCATACGACGTGTACGACGAAGTGGAGTGGGATCAGATTATCATGACGGACTGCGACACCATGGACCGTTACACATGTCATATCAACGAGATGTATCAAAGTCTGCGCATTATCGAGCAGCTCATCGACAATATCCCGGCAGGTGACTTCTACTTGAAACAGAAGCCCATTATTAAAGTACCCGAGGGACAATGGTATTTCTCTGTGGAGGGAGCCAGTGGTGAGTTCGGCGTATATCTTGACTCGCGCGGCGACAAGAGTCCATACCGCTTGAAGATGCGCCCGATGGGCCTCTCGCTGACTGGTGCGCTCGATCCGATGCTGCGTGGACAGAAGATTGCCGACCTCGTTGCCACGGGTGCCGCTATCGATTTTGTGATTCCTGATATTGACAGATAGTCGAAAGGTGAAAATATAAAAAAGAATAAAAAGAAAGATTATGTTCGACTTTTCTATAGTAACACAATGGTTCGACAATCTCCTACGCCAGACGCTGGGACTTGGAGATTTCTGGTCGATATTGATTGAATGCGTGCTTGTTGGCGTGGTCATCTTGGTGGCATATGCGCTGATAGCCATCGTACTGATATTTATGGAGCGTAAAGTATGTGCCTACTTCCAGTGCCGTCTGGGCCCAATGCGTGTAGGTTACTGGGGCTTGTTGCAGGTATTTGCTGACGTGCTGAAGATGCTCATAAAGGAAATATTCTTCGTCGATAAGGCTGACAAGCTACTCTATATTGTTGCTCCATTGCTTGTGATTGGAGGCTCAGTGGGTGCTTTCTGTTTCCTGCCATGGAACAATGGTGCTACCATCCTCGACTTCAACGTGGGTGTTTTCCTTCTGACTGCAGTTTCCTCTATTGGCGTTGTGGGTATCTTCCTTGCCGGATGGAGCTCCAACAATAAGTATTCTGTGGTGTCGGCCATGCGTGCTGCCGTGCAGATGATTTCTTATGAGATGTCGCTCTGCCTTTGTCTGATTACAGCCGTCATCCTGACCGGTACGATGCAGATGTCAGGCATTGTAGATGCTCAGACGGGGCCGTTCAAGTGGCTTATCTGTCAAGGCCATCTTCCTGCCATTATCGCCTTCCTTGTGTTCCTCATTGCCGGAAATGCCGAGGCCAACCGCGGTCCATTCGACATGGCAGAGGCTGAGAGCGAGTTGACGGCAGGTCACCACACAGAATACAGTGGAATGGGCTTTGGTTTTTTCTATTTGGCCGAGTTCCTCAACTTGTTTATCATTGCGGGTATTGCCGCCGCCGTATTCTTGGGTGGTTGGGCACCGCTGAACATTGGTATCGAGGCATTCGACACAGTCATGAACTACATACCCGGTATCGTATGGTTCATGCTGAAAGCATTTGCCCTTGTGTGGCTTCTGATGTGGATAAAGTGGACATTCCCCCGTCTGCGTATCGACCA
>DEFO01000011.1:0-9885 GCA_002350805.1 Prevotella sp. UBA2850 | reverse complement strand
TATATATTAAATAAGGTATAGCAATGGAAGATAATAAAACATATTTTGGAGAAATCGGGCACGGTTTAAAGACGCTGGCCACAGGTATGAAAATTACCTGGAAGGAGTATTTTAAAGACTTCTTCACCAACAAGTCTACTGAACAGTATCCCGAGAATCGCAAGACCACCCTCCACGTGGCAAAGCGCCACCGCGGACGTCTGGTTTTTAAGCGCAACGAAGATGGCAGCTATAAATGCACGGCCTGCACTTTGTGCGAGAAGACGTGTCCAAACGGAACCATCAAGATTACCAGCCACATGGCTGAAGATCCTGAGACAGGTAAGAAGAGAAAAGTGCTCGACGACTACCTGTACGATTTGGGCGACTGCATGTTCTGCCAGCTTTGTACCAATGCGTGCAACTTCGATGCCATTGAGTTCACAAACGATTTCGAGAATGCGGTTTTCGACCGCAGTAAGCTGGTGCTGCACCTCGACAAGGAGGTCTACAAGGGTGGTTCGCTGCCTGGTATCATCAATGGTGGCGCCCCTCAGCAAATCGGTAAGTTTAATACTAAAACGAAGTAAAAGACGATGGGTAATATTGTCATGTTTACAATTTTCGCCGCTGTCATCATCGTGTCAGCACTGCTGTGCGTAACGACAACGCGAATTATGCGCGCCGCAACATTTATGTTGTTCGTGCTCTTAGGTGTGGCAGGTCTTTACTTCCTGCTTGACTATACATATCTGGGAGCAGCCCAGATAGCTGTTTATGCCGGTGGTGTGATGATGATTTTTGTGTTTGCCATTCAACTCGTTAGCAAGCAGACCCTTCAGGGTATTGCCGAGCGGGTAAAGGGTAGTCGCATGCTGCGCGGTGCTTTGGTTTCTGTTATCGGCTTAGTAGTGGTCAGTCTCGTGTTGCTGAAGACTGGTTTCTATACGATGGCCGTCTCTGGTGAGGAACTTCCGATGAAAGCTATCGGAAAGGCTATGGTGGGTGCTGGCAAATATGAGTATGTGCTCCCCTTCGAGTTTATCTCGGTATTCCTGCTGGCATGTATTATTGGTGGTTTGGTCATTTCAAGAAAGGAGAAATAAGCAATGGTACCCGTAGAATGTTATTTTGCGCTGAGTGCGCTGCTATTCTTCATTGGTGTCTATGGTTTTGTCACCCGTCGCAATCTGATTGCAATGCTCATCTCTGTCGAGCTGGTGCTTAATGCTGTTGACATCAATTTTGCCGCCATCAACCGCCTGCTGTATCCCAACGGCATGGAGGGTATGTTTATGACCTTGTTTGTCATTGGCGTTGCCGCCGCCGAGAGTGCTGTGGCTATTGCGATTATTCTCAATGTCTATCGCCACTTCAAGAGCGACAGCGTTGAAAGTATTAAAAATATGAAATGGTAAACAGTTATGGAAGCAATATATAGTTATTCATTTCTGATTCTTCTGCTGCCCGCCCTCTCCTTTGTTGTATTGGGCCTCTTTGGCATGAAGATGTCGCACAAGACCGCAGGCCTTGTCGGCACCACCTCGTTGGGCATAGTTACCATTCTGTCGTATCTCACGGCGTTCAGCTATTTTGCTGCCGACCGTACTGCCGATGGTACTTTCCAGACACTTGTCCCATATAACTTCACCTGGCTGCCATTGGGCAATCTTCATTTCGACATGGGTATCCTGCTCGATCCCATTTCGGTGATGATGCTCATTGTTATCTCGACGGTCAGTTTCATGGTGCATATCTACTCATTCGGCTACATGCATGGTGAGAAGGGCTTCCAGCGCTACTATGCGTTTCTGTCGCTCTTTACCATGTCTATGCTTGGGCTAGTTGTGGCTACCAATATCTTCCAGATGTATATGTTCTGGGAACTCGTAGGTGTTTCATCCTATCTGCTCATTGGTTTCTACTATCCCTTGCATGCAGCTGTGGCTGCCTCTAAGAAGGCATTTATCGTCACACGTTTTGCCGATATGTTCTTCCTTATAGGTATTCTCATTTTCGGCTACTACACCCAGTCGTTCAGTTTCTCGTTTGCTGGTGAAATCGTGATGGGCGAGGGAACCACCCCATTCATTCCTTGTGAGGCCGTGAAGGCTATGACGGCAGCAGGCTTCCTGCTACCTACAGCATTGGTTCTGATGTTCATCGGTGGTGCCGGTAAGAGCGCCATGTTCCCTCTGCACATCTGGTTGCCCGATGCCATGGAAGGTCCGACTCCTGTCAGCGCATTGATTCATGCTGCTACAATGGTGGTTGCAGGTGTGTTCCAGGTTGCTCGTATGTTCCCCATTTGGATAGAGTATGCTCCTCAGGCCATGAGCATCATCGTATGGGTGGGTGTGTTCACCGCCTTCTATGCTGCTGCCGTGGCATGTGCACAGAGCGACATCAAGCGCGTACTTGCCTTCTCAACCATCTCGCAGATTGCGTTTATGATGGTAGCCCTGGGTGTTTGCTTGCCCGGTCATCATGGCTCGCTATTCGATGATCATGCCCAGCTGGGTTATATGGCATCTATGTTCCACTTGTTCACCCATGCCATGTTTAAGGCATGTCTGTTCTTGTGTGCTGGTTGCGTAATTCATGCCGTTCACTCTAACGAAATGGCCCTGATGGGAGGTTTGCGCAAGTATATGCCCATCACCCACATTACGTTCCTTATCAGCTGCCTTGCCATTGCCGGTATTCCCTTCTTCTCGGGTTTCAGCTCGAAGGATGAGATTATCACCGCTTGCTTTGGCTACAGTCCTGTTGTGGGTTGGATTATGACTGGCGTTGCTGCCATGACCGCCTTCTACATGTTCCGTTTGTACTACGGTATCTTCTGGGGTACAGAGAACAAAGAGGCTCATGCTCATCATACACCTCATGAGGCTCCGCTGACAATGACTGTCCCCCTGATTATCCTCTCGGTAATCACAGTTGGCGTAGGCGTTTATACCACCTTGGCAGGATTCTTCGGATGGGGCGGCTCGTTTGGCAGCTTTATCAGTGCCAGCGGCAAGGACTATACCATCCACTTCGACACTCAGGTGGCTCTCACGTCTACAGTTATTGCCATTCTGAGCATCTGTCTTGCCACCTATATTTATAAAGGTGAGCGTCAGCCCATTGCCGACAAGCTTTATGCCACCTTCCCGCGTTTGCACCGCGCTGCTTACAAACGCTTCTACCAGGATGAGATCTGGCAGTTTGTCACTCATAAGATTATCTTCCGTTGCGTCTCTATTCCCATTGCTTGGTTCGACCGTCACGTCATCGACGGAACGTTCAACTTCATGGCTTGGGGCACCCGTGAGGCCGGCGAGAGCATCCGTCCGTGGCAGAGTGGCGATGTGCGTCAGTATGCCGTTTGGTTCATAACAGGCACCGTCGCATTAACTTTAATCCTTTTATGCATCTAAAGATATGAGTATATTAACATTATTCGTAGTTATTCCCGCACTGATGCTTCTGGGATTGTGGCTCGCCAAGAATCTCAATCAGGTGCGTGGTGTGATGGTGGCTGGCTCTTCGTGTCTGCTGGCCCTCTCCATCTGGCTGACCATCTATTTCGTACAGCAGCGTGCAGCTGGTAATTCGGCTGAAATGTTGCTGACATATAGCACACCATGGTTTGCCCCACTCAATATTGCTTATTCAGTTGGTGTCGATGGAATTTCGGTGGTCATGCTGCTTCTATCTAGTATCATCGTGTTCACCGGAACCTTTGCCTCATGGCAGTTGAAACCGCTCACTAAAGAGTATTTCCTCTGGTTCACCCTGCTTTCCACAGGTGTGTTCGGCTTCTTCATCTGCACCGACCTTTTCACCATGTTCATGTTCTATGAGGTGGCGCTCATCCCGATGTACCTGCTGATTGGTGTGTGGGGTAGTGGTGCCAAGGAGTATGCGGCCATGAAGCTGACGCTGATGCTGATGGGAGGCTCTGCTCTGCTCATTATTGGCATCTTGGGCATCTACTACTTTAGTGGTGCCACGACCATGAATGTCAACGAGATTGCCGCCATGCACAATATCCCTGTGGAGATTCAGAAGGTGTTCTTCCCCTTCATCTTCATCGGTTTCGGTGTACTTGGAGCCATGTTCCCGTTCCACACATGGTCTCCCGACGGTCATGCCAGCGCGCCGACTGCCGTGTCTATGCTCCACGCCGGTGTGCTGATGAAACTCGGAGGCTACGGTTGCTTCCGCGTTGCCATGTACCTGTTGCCCGAGGCTGCCCAGGAACTTTCGTGGATTTTCCTCATATTGACCACCATCTCAGTGGTTTACGGTGCCCTGTCAGCTTGTGTGCAGACCGATTTGAAGTATATTAACGCCTACTCGTCGGTGAGCCACTGCGGTCTAGTTTTGTTCGCCTTGCTCATGATGACAAACACCGCCTGTACGGGTGCTATTCTGCAGATGCTTTCTCATGGTTTGATGACAGCTCTGTTCTTTGCCCTCATCGGTATGATATACGGCCGTACTCATACTCGCGACGTTCGTAAACTGGGCGGTCTGATGAAGATCATGCCATTCCTCGGCGTAGGCTATGTGATTGCCGGTCTGGCCAATCTGGGTCTTCCCGGTTTCTCGGGCTTTGCTGCAGAGATGACCATCTTCGTGGGCTCGTTTGCCAACAACGACACGTTCCATCGTGCCTGCACCATTATAGCATGTACCTCTATAGTCGCTACAGCCGTGTTCATTTTGCGTACGGTTGGTAAGATTCTCTATCAGAAGGTGGCCGATCCTCACTACGAAGAGCTGACTGATGCCACATGGGACGAGCGTGTTGCCGTGATTTGCCTCATTGCCTGTGTGGCAGGTCTGGGTCTGTTCCCCCTCTGGGCCAGCAATGTCATCTCCGATGCCGTTGGTCCTATCCTGAGTATTGTCAATCCAGCATTTGCTAACATTTAATAGAAGGAGGCTAAGATTATGAATTACGGACAGTTTTTAAATATGTTGCCGGAAGTTTATCTTACAGGTATCCTTCTGCTGGTGTTCGCATGGGATTTTATCTCTTGCAAGATGAGGTCTGACGAGGGCACTCCCTCACATCGCGACTTATTCAATCCATTAGTGGTGTGCCTGATGGCGGCCTATGTGGTATTCTCGTTCCTGAGCACCCCGTCCGATGCGTTTGGCGGTATGTATATCTCTACCCAGGCCATCCATGTGATGAAGATTATTCTTGGCATCGGCACAGTAATTGTTCTCATCCAGTCGAAAAGGTGGATTACCAATAGTGCCGTGAATGGCCAGGACGGTCACAAGGAGGGCGAGTTCTATATGCTTGTCGTTTCTACCTTGCTTGGTATGAACATGATGATGTCGGCCGGGCATTTCCTGATGTTCTTCCTGGGTCTTGAGATGGCATCAGTGCCCATGGCTTGCCTGGTGGCCTTCGACCGCCGTCAGAAGAGTGCAGAGGGTGCCGCCAAATACATTCTGGTTGCCACCTTCTCAAGTGGTGTGATGCTCTTCGGAATTTCGTTCATCTATGCTGCTTGCGGAACTCTCTATTTTGCCGATGTAGCCGAAATCGTCACAGTTAAGCCCCTCAGCATTATGGGACTAGTATTCTTCTTCAGCGGACTAGGCTTCAAGATTTCGCTCGTTCCCTTCCACTTCTGGACGGCCGATACCTACGAGGGTGCTCCTACCACCGTTACTGGTTATCTGAGTGTTATCTCTAAGGGAGCCGCAGCCTTCACGCTTTGCGCCATTCTGATGAAGGTGTTCCAGCCGATGGTCGAGTATTGGGAGATGATGCTCTACATCGTCATTGTACTTAGTATCACCGTGGCCAACCTCTTTGCCATCCGCCAAAGCGACCTCAAGCGATTCATGGCCTTCAGTTCTATCTCGCAGGCCGGTTATATCATGCTGGCCGTGGTGGGTAACAACCCGATGGGTGTCACGGCCCTGATGTACTACGTGCTGGTCTATGTGGTTGCCAACCTTTCCGTTTTCTCCATTATAGCTGCCGTAGAGGAGCGTAATGGTGGTCGTACGGATATGGACGCCTACAACGGATTCTACCGCACCAACCCCAAGCTGTCGTTCCTTATGACGCTGGCCCTCTTCTCGCTGGGTGGTATACCGCCGTTCGCCGGTATGTTCTCTAAGTTCTTTGTGTTCATGGCTGCTGCTAAGCAAGGCTCGTTTGCTGCCTACTTTGTAGTCTTTGTGGCATTGGTCAACACGGTAGTGAGTCTCTACTACTATCTGCTCATTGTCAAGGCCATGTATATCAAGGGCGCCGACAACCCGCTGCCCCAGTTTAAGAGCGACCTGAACACCAAGCTGGCCCTTGCCCTCTGCACAGCAGGCATCGTGCTCTTTGGAGTGTGCTCGTTCATCTACGACTGGATTTTCGCAGCTATGTAAACAATACATTTCCGAATAGAGTAGGGGTGGGGCTGAAACCCTGCCCCTCTCTCTTTCAATAGTGTTACCCGCTATGACCATTATCCTCGATTTCGATGGTACGCTTGCCGACACCCGCTCTATCATCGTCGGCACTATGCAGCAGACACTCCGCGCCTTGAACCTTCCCTCGCGCACCGATGCCCAGTGTGCGGCTATGATAGGCCTTCCCCTGAAAGAGACATTTACCCGTCTGCTGGATGTCGACGATGCCATGGGCGAGAAGTGTGCGGCTGTCTATACCCGTTTCTTTTTCGAAAACAATCAGCCTGGTGTCGTGCCCGTCTTCCCCCATGTTTTCGAAACCCTTCATGCACTACATCAGCAAGGGCATCGCCTGACCATTGCCAGCAGCCGAAGCAGGGCATCGCTCGAAGGCTTTCTGGCCGACATGCATCTGCAGGCGCTCATCTCCTACGTGGTCAGCGCCAACGAGGTGACTCATGCCAAGCCTCATCCCGAACCCGTGCTGAAAACCCTCGAGGCTTTCGGCATTGCTGCTGCTGATGCCATTGTGGTGGGCGACACCACATACGATATAGCTATGGGTCAGCGTGCCGGTTGCAAGACGGTGGCCGTCACCTACGGTAACCAGTCGCGTTCCGAACTCCTTCAGCAGTCGCCCGATTACATCATCGACCGCTTCGACCATTTGCTCCAGCTGGTATGAACCCAGTAGGCTCCATCCATTTATTCCCGCCACTACGCATTGCCATCTGCCTCATTGCCGGCATCATCTTGGGTGATGTGCTCATGCCTTCGCCCTGGCTTCCGATTGCCGGTTTCTGCTTGCTGCTGCTTCTTTCGGCTGCTTGTTTCAGGCATACCTACTGGCAAGGAGCGGCTGTCATGCTTGCCTCTGTATTCTTTGGATGCACACTCGTCACCATCGACAAAGAGTCGTTGGGTGTGCCGGCATCGGTGGGGCAAACGGTGGCCTATCGGGCTGTTCTGCTGAGCGAACCCGTAGAGCGTGGGAAGGTCATCCGTTGCGACCTTATGGTAACTACTGGTGAGTGGAGTGGTAAGAAGCTGAAAGCATCTATTCTGCGCGATACCGTCGATAGCCATTACAAGCACCTTCATGTCAACGATGGTATCCAGGCCTCATCCGTGATAGAGCTGCCGGTAAATTACCATGATTCCAACTTTGATTATGTGCGCTATCTTGAGAGTCATGGCTTTGTGGGTACTACCTTCATCTATTGGTCTGACTGGCAGAAGACAGCTGCCGACCTCGCGCCCCTTTCCCTTTTTGAGCGTGCACGCCTGATGCTCTTGCGCGTTCGCCAGCAGCTCATCTCTACGGCAGGCTCACTAGGGCTGAATGGTCAAAACATGGCTGTTGCGATGGCCATGACCCTTGGCGATAAGTCGATGCTTGCAGAGATGACTCGCGACGTCTATGCCGTCAGTGGTGCCAGCCATGTGCTTGCCCTGAGCGGTTTGCATCTGAGTATCATCTATGTTCTGCTGTCTTTTCTTGTGGGAGCGGGGCGCCGGCATGTCTTGCGCGAGCTATTTCTCCTGGCGGCCATCTGGGCTTATGTCATCATGGTTGGTATGCCGGCAAGTGTTGTGCGAGCCGCCATCATGATCACGGTCTACGGAGTCATTGGCTTGTTGCATCGCAGGCCGATGTCGCTCAGCACGTTGTCTCTCGCGGTCATCATCATGCTCGTCGTCCATCCGCTCAGCCTCTACGACATCGGCTTCCAGCTCTCTGTCCTGGCCGTGTTTTCCATCTTGGTGCTCTATCCCATGCTGATGCAGCTCCTCAGCGCCAAGTGGCTCATGGAGCATCGGGTGTTTCGCTGGTTCTGGACGATGTTGTGCGTGTCTTTGTCTGCCCAGCTAGGCACGGCTCCACTCGTGTGCTACTACTTTGAGCGCGTGGCATGCTATGGCCTGCTGGTCAATTTCCTGGTCATCCCCCTGGCCACTGTCATCATCTATCTTGCCGTGGCTGTTTTCGTCTCGTTTTTCCTTCGTGTCCACTTTGTCTCTGTCTTCCTCTCGCAGGCATTGGACGGAGTCGCCTCGTTGCTCAACCGCTCGCTCACAACCGTTTCTTCATGGCCGGGAGCCTGCATCGACCATGTTCACATCCGTTTCCTCCTGCTTCTGCTGGTCTATCTCCTGCTCGCCGTACTCGTTTTCCTTTTCTATCGGTTTGTCGTCAGCCGCCTCGTCAAAGCAGAAAAAAACTCCTGAAGCTCGGTTGCTCCAGGAGTTTGTTCTTATGGTGTCTGAAACCTTTCGGTCGGTGTGGTCTTAGCCTTTGATGGCAGCAACGCCGGGCAGCACCTTACCCTCGATGGCCTCCAACAGAGCACCGCCGCCGGTAGAAATGTAGCTCACCTTGTCGGCCAGGCCGAATTTGTTGACGCAAGCCACAGAGTCGCCACCGCCGATGAGCGAGAAGGCACCCTCAGCAGTAGCCTTGGCAATAGCCTCGCCGATGGCACGGCTGCCCGGGGTGAAAGCGTCGCACTCGAAGACACCTGCAGGACCGTTCCACAGAATGGTCTTGGCGCCCTCGATGGCCTTGGCAAAAGCTTTCTGGCTCTCAGGACCGGCATCCACGCCCTCGAATCCCTCGGGAACCTGATTGGCGGGGCAGGTGATGATCTCAGCGCCTTCCTTTAAGCTCATGGTGCCGAAGTCGAGACCGTTGGTGGCTGTGCAGTCAGAGCCCAGCACCAGCTCAACGCCATTCTTCTTGGCCAGTTCCTCAACGCCCAGGGCTACATCCAGCTTGTCGAGCTCAACAATCGAGTTGCCAATCTCACCGTTGTGAGCCTTGGCGAAGGTGTAGGTCATACCGCCGCAAAGAATCAGCTTGTCGACCTTGCCCAGCAGGTTCTCGATGATGCCAATCTTCGACGACACCTTCGAGCCGCCCATGATAGCCACAAACGGGCGTTTGATGTTCGACAGCACGTTGTCAACGGCCGTTACCTCTTTCTCCATCAGCAGACCGAGCATCTTCGAGTCAGCATCGAAATAGTCGGCAATCACAGCCGTAGAGGCATGCTTGCGGTGAGCGGTGCCAAAGGCATCCATCACATAGCAGTCGGCATAGCTGGCCAGAGTCTTGGCAAACTCCTTCTGGCTGGCCTTCATGGCCTTCTTGGCCTCGTCGTATTCGGGAGTACCCTTCTCCACGCCTACGGGCTTGCCTTCCTCCTCGGGATAGTAACGAAGGTTCTCAAGCAGCAGAGCCTCACCCGGTTTCAGGGCAGCAGCCTCTGCGTCGGCATTGCCGGCATCCTTGGCGAACTTGACATCAACGCCCAAAGCTGCGCTGACGTTCTTTACAATCTGAGACAAGGAAAGCTCAGGCTTTACCTTACCCTTGGGTTTGCCCATGTGGCTCATCATGATGAGAGCACCGCCATCGGCAAGCACCTTCTTCAGTGTGGGGAGAGCACCGCGGATACGGGTGTCGTCTGTTACATTACCCTT
>DEFO01000018.1:426-8633 GCA_002350805.1 Prevotella sp. UBA2850 | reverse complement strand
CCAACTGCGCTAAATCCCGAACGCTGCAACGTGCATTTCTGCATTTGCGGGTGCAAAGGTACATACAAAGTTTGGAAACACCAAATTTTTTTGCAAGAAAAAATCTCTTAATCTTAAAATAATTAAATTTATTTTGCTCTTCTGTTTCTTTGCAGTACCTTTGTGGTTAATATAAACTAGTAATAATTAGAACATGCAATATATTCTGAAGGCTCCTGGCCTGATCAATACGACCATCGCGCTCCCCGCCTCGAAAAGTATCAGCAACCGGGCGCTGATGATACAGGCATTGGCGGGAGGGAGCATATTCCCCACGAACCTTTCCGACTGCGACGACACAAGGGTTATCTTCGATGCCCTGCGCGACATGCCTGAGGTGATTGACATCAAGGCGGCGGGCACTGCCATGCGGTTTATGACGGCTTACCTGGCCGTGACGGAGGGCAGGCACGTGCTGACGGGTACGGAGCGCATGAAGCACCGCCCCATAGGCGTGCTGGTGGACGCGCTGCGACAGCTGGGGGCTCACATCGACTACGTGGGCGAGGAGGGTTTCCCGCCGCTGCGCATCGAGGGACGGCCGCTGGATGGCGGATACGTGGAGGTGCCGGGCGACATCAGCTCGCAGTTCATCTCGGCGCTGCTGATGATTGGTCCGGTGCTGAAAAACGGTCTGGAACTGAAGATGAGGGATGGCATCATCTCGCGCTCGTATATCGACATGACGCGTTTCATCATGATGAGCTATGGCGCCGAGGTGGATTGGACCGACATCGACACCATCAGGGTGGAGCCGAAGCCCTACGAGGAGAGGGCGTTCCTGATAGAGAACGACTGGAGCGCCTCGTCGTACTGGTATGAGATGCTGTTGCTGAATAACCAGCCCGACTCGGAAATCAGGCTGACGGGTCTGGCCGACAGCAGCCGTCAGGGCGACTCGTCGGTGCGCTACATCTTCAGTCTGCTGGGCATCAAGACGACTTTCGACGAGGCGGACGAGTTTACGCCGACGACGATCACGCTGAAGTGCAACCGCCGTCCGCTGCCCAAGCTGGAATATAACTTCGTGAACTCGCCCGACCTGGCACAGACCTTCGTGGTGGGCTGCGCCCTGCGCGGCATCCCGTTCCGCTTCACCGGACTGGCCACGCTGAAGATCAAGGAGACCGACCGCATAGAGGCCATGAAGCGGGAGATGCGCAAGCTGGGATATGTGATCAGAAGCAACGACGGCAACGAGCTGGAGTGGGACGGACAGCGCTGTCTGGCCGACCCCGAGCCGGTGATCGACACCTATGAGGACCACCGCATGGCGATGGCCTTTGCGCCGGCTGCCCTGTGCCTGCCCCATCTGCGCATCAACGACCCGCAGGTGGTGAGCAAGTCGTACCCGAGGTTCTGGGAGCACCTGCGCCAGGCTGGTTTTCAGATTGAGGAGGGCTGAGCGCAATTTAAGATGCTGTATCTCGTTATTATATTAATTGGTCTTGGCATCATCGTGGCGATGTTTACGGTGCTGACCCGCAAGGGCGGCGACGAGGAGGACGTGCTCGTCGGGCAGGCTGACACCTGTGCCACCTGCGACGGCACGAACACCCAGTGCGAGCAGGAGTGCATGATGGAGGCTGCCACGAAGGAGATAGAGTACTTCGACGACGAGGAGCTGGACGCCTTCAGGCAGCGGCCGGCCGACGGATACAGCGACGAGGAGGCCGAGATGTTTCGCGAGGTGATGTACAGCATGCGGCAGGAGGAGGTGGCCGACTGGAACCGCAGCCTCATACTGCGCGGCATCAACGTGCCCGACCAGCTGAAAGACGAGTTGATAATGCTATTAGGAGACTGAGACATGAGACACGACAGACGGGCAGACAGCAGACTGACGGACGGCACGGGCAGACGTGGCGCCCGGGCGGTGTGTGTGCTCGCGGCGATGGCCGTGGGGTGCATGGCGCTGCTCCTCTCGTGCTCGACAACCAAGAATACCGCCCGCAGCCGCTGGTGGCACTCGTTCAACGCGAAATACAACACCTACTACAACGGCTCGCAGGCCTACATCGACGGGGCCCTGGAGAAGGAGAACGGCAACAGGGACAACTTCACCGACATCATTCCGCTCTACACCGTGGCCAACAAAAGCAGCAAGGAGCTGGGCAAGGGCAACTTCGACCGGGCCATCGAGAAATGCGAGAAGGCCATCAAGCTGCACAGCATCAAGCGGAGGCCCGAATGGACGAAGAACCGCAAGAAGACCGCGCGCGACATAGAGTGGCTGAGCCGCCTGGAATACAACCCGTTTCTGTGGAAGGCGTGGCTGCTGATGGGGCGCTCGCAGTTCATGCAGGGCGAGTTTGAGCAGGCCGCCATCACCTTTGCCTATATGAGCCGCCTCTACCAGACGCAGCCCGCCATCTACGGCAAGGCACGGGCGTGGCTGGCGAAATGCTACATAGAGAACGACAGTCCCTACGATGCCGAGGACGTGATAGCGAAGATGAACCGCGACTCGCTGGACTGGCGCGCCGTGAAGGAGTGGGACTACACCTATGCCGACTACTACCTGCACCAGAAGCGGTTTGACGAGGCCATTCCCTACCTGAAGAAGGTGATCAAGCACGAGATGCGCAAGAAGCAGAAGGCGCGCGAATGGTATCTGCTGGGACAGATCTATGCGGCACAGGGCAAGCGCACGGAGGCCTACAAGGCTTTCCAGCACGTGGTGCGGCTGAATCCCCCCTACGAGATTGAGTTCAACGCCCGCATCGCCATGACCGAGGTGATGGCTGGCAGCCGGGCACGCCAGATGATAGGCAAGCTGAAGCGCATGGCCGCCAACGACAACAACAAGGAATACCTGGACCAGGTGTACTATGCCATCGGCAATATCTACCTCGCACAGAAAGACACCGTGAACGCCATTGCCGCCTACGAGAAAGGCAACGAGAAGGGCACGCGCAACGGCATTGAGAAGGGTGTGCTGCTGCTGCACCTGGGCGACCTGTACTGGCAGCAGGAGAAGTTCGGCGATGCCGGACGCTGCTACGGACAGGCCATCGGACTGCTGGACCAGGACCGCGACGACTACGAGCAGCTGTCGAAACGCTCGAAGATACTCGACGAGCTGACACCCTATACCGACGCCATCCACCTGCAAGACTCGCTGCAGGCGCTCGCCAAGATGAGCGAGAAAGACCGTAATGCCGCCATCGACCGCGTGATAGCCGAACTGAAACGGAAGGAGAAGGAGGAGCGCGACCGCGAGGCTGAGGAGTATGCCCAGCAGCAGATGCAGCGCAACGGGGGCGGCAACAACATGATGCAGCGGCAGAACACTACTCCCCAGCGGAACATCGGCACGCAGAAGACCGACACATGGTATTTCTATAACCCGCTGGCCGTCAGCCAGGGTAAGGCCACCTTCCAGAAGCTGTGGGGCAAGCGCGAGAATGTGGACAACTGGCAGCGCATCAACAAGTCGGTGGTGGCGGGCACGGAGACAACCGACAACCCCGACGGACTGACAGACAACGACGCTACCGACATGCCTGCCGACAGCCTGGCGAACAACGAGACGGCGGCCGCCGACAGCGCCGCCCTCGACCCGCACCGCCGCGAGTACTACCTGGCGCAGATACCCTTCACCGAGGAGCAGGTGGCGGCCAGCAACGAGATACTGAAGGACGGACTCTACCATGCGGGCGTCATCTTCAAAGACAAGCTCGACCACCTGCGGCTCAGCGAGCGACATCTGAGAAGGCTCACCGACCAGTATCCCGACTACGAGCACATGGACGACGTGTATTACCACCTCTTCCTGCTCTATGCCCGCAAGGGCGACATGGGGCAGGCGAGGGCATGGCTGTCGCGCCTGCAGAGCCAATATCCTGAGAGCCAGTGGACCGCACTGCTCTCCGACCCGAACTACGAGGAGAATATGCGCTACGGTGAGCACATGGAGGACTCGCTCTACGCCGCCACCTACGAGGCCTTCAAGGCTGACCGACTGAACGAGGCCATCAGCAACGCCGAGCTGTCGGGACGCAGGTTCCCCATGGGTGCCAACCGCGACAAGTTCATCTTCATAGGCGGACTGAGCAAGCTGAATAACGGCGACAGCGACGGATGCCTGAGAGACATGAAGGAGGTGGTGGAGAAATTCCCGCAGAGCCGCATCAGCGAACTGGCCGGCATGATCATCAACGGAGTGCAGGGCGGACGAAAACTGCGCGGAGGGAAGTTCGACATGGGCGACGTGTGGAGCCGACGGGCCGTCGTGATGAGCGACAGCGACTCGATAGCCACCGTGGAACTGAGTGCCGAGCACGATATACCCTTCGTCTTCATGATTGCCTACCAGCCCGACAGCATCAGCGAGAACCAGCTGCTCTTCGAACTGGCCCGCTATAACTTCACCAACTTCCTGGTGCGTAACTTCGACCTCGAGATAGAGGATGTGGACGGACTGCACCGCATGCAGGTAAAGGGATTCCGCAACTACGACGAGGCAAGGCAGTATGCGCGCATGCTCTTCAAGCAGACCAAGCTGAGCCAGCTGATGAAACACTGCCGCACGTTCATCATCAGCGAGAAGAACGTGGAACTGCTGGGCAACCAGTTCAGCTACGACGAGTACGGACAGTTCTACGACGACGAGTTCCTGCCCGCCAAGATACGCGAGGACCTGCTGCTGCTCGACCCGGCAGAGATCCTCTACCAGATCAAGCCCGAGACGCTCAACCCGCGACTGCCCGACCTGAAGCTGAACATACCGCCCGTTAAGGTGGAGGGAGCACAGCCCGACAAGAAGGAGGAACCGAAGAAGAAGGAAGAGCCGAAGAAGAAGGAAGAGCCCGTGGAGAACGACGAGTATTACGAGCTGGAGGGCTTCTGAGAAGCCATCAGCCGAACAGACAGAAACAACAACCAGATATGAGCAACGGAAAATTACTTTGGGTGGACGACGAGATAGAACTGCTGAAGGCGCACATCCTGTTCCTCAACAGCAAAGGCTATGAGGTGGTGACGGTGAGCAACGGTACCGACGCCATCGAGCAATGCCGGCAGCAGACCTTCGACCTGATATTGCTCGACGAGATGATGCCGGGCATCACGGGCTTGGAGACCCTGCAGCGCATCAAGGAGATATCGCCTGCCACACCCGTGGTGATGGTCACCAAGAGCGAGGAGGAGGACATCATGAACCAGGCCATCGGACAGAAGATTGCCGACTACCTGATCAAACCCGTCAACCCCAGTCAGATACTGCTGACTCTCAAGAAGAACATCCACCAGAAGGAGATTGTGACCGAGGTGACGCAGACAGGCTACCAGCAGAACTTCATGGACATCTCGATGCAGATACAAGACTGCCGCACGTTCGACGACTGGAAGAATGTGTACCGCAGGCTGGTGCACTGGGAACTGGAGCTGAGCAGTACCGAGAGCAGCATGACCGACATCTTGGCCTCGCAGAAGGAAGAGGCCAACAGCGGATTTGCACGGTTTGTCAAGGACCACTACCTCAACTGGGTGGCCGACATGGGGAAGGCGCCCCTGATGTCGCCGTCGGTATTCAAGACCAAGGTGTTCCCGCTGCTGGACCGCGGCGAGAAGGTGTTCCTCATCGTCATCGACAACTTCCGCTACGACCAGTGGCGCGTGCTGGCACAGGAGATGGCCGACCTGTTCGACATCGACGAGGACCTCTATATGAGCATCCTGCCCACGGCCACCCAGTATGCGCGCAACGCCATCTTCAGCGGACTGATGCCCAACAAGATTGCCAAGATGTTCCCCGAGCTGTGGGTCGACGAGGACGAGGAGGAGGGCAAGAACCTCAACGAGGCGCCGCTCATCCAGACCCAGCTGGACCGCTACCGCCGCCATCACACGTTCTCTTATCATAAGGTGAACGACTCCAGCG
Source organism: Prevotella sp. UBA2850 (assembly GCA_002350805.1). Lineage (GTDB taxonomy): Bacteria > Bacteroidota > Bacteroidia > Bacteroidales > Bacteroidaceae > Prevotella. The sequence goes on along the minus strand of DEFO01000018.1, from coordinate 2,710 downwards.
GCGCCGACCGCCTGCTGAGCCAGTTTCAGCAGCTGGGGCAGAACGACCTCAACGTGGTGGTGGTCAACTTCATCGACATGCTCTCGCATGCCCGCACGGAGTCGAAGATGGTGCGCGAACTGGCCAACAACGAGAGTGCCTACCGCAGCATCACCCTCAGCTGGTTCCGCCATTCGGCCGTCTCGGACATCTTCAAGCGCCTTGCACAGACTGACTATAAGATCATCATCACCACCGACCACGGCTCCATACGAGCCTCACGGCCCGTGAAAATCATCGGCGACCGCAACACGAACACCAACCTGCGCTATAAGCTGGGCAAGAACCTCAACTACAATGCCAAGGAGGTGTTTGCCATCCGCGACCCGCAGAGGGCCTTCCTGCCTTCGCCCAATCTCTCGACGAGTTATGTGTTTGCCACAGGCGATGCCTTCTTCGCCTATCCTAACAACTACAACTATTATGTCAGCTACTATAAGGACACGTTCCAGCACGGCGGCATCTCCATGGAGGAAATGCTCATCCCGCTGGTAACCTTGACGCCCAGGAAAAGGAGCTAGAAGACCCCACCAACTCCCAAAACGAGTTGAGAGTTGAGAGTTGAGAACGGAGAGGTATGATTACCTTTGGTATTGTCTACACTCCTACACTCCCACACTCCTACACTCCTAAAATTGGGTTTCAGGTTCAAAGTTGCCCACAGATTTTAAAGATTTATTACTCATACTGTAAAGCATATCATACCTCTCAACTATCAACTCTCAGTTCTCAGCTGTAAAGGTTCCAAGTTCAAAAAAACACCAACCCCATGAGAATAGAAATAAAAAATCAAGAAACAATCCGCGAGGCTGCCCGCTCGTTCATCCAACAGATGGGCAACGGACACGTCTTCGCCTTCTACGGTCAGATGGGAGCCGGCAAGACCACTTTCATCAAGGCCATCTGCGAGGAACTGGGCGTGGAGGACGTCATTACCTCACCCACCTTCGCCATTGTCAACGAGTATACCATCTCTCATCCGGCATCTGCGGCGGAGAGGGCTTCTTCGTCTGTCTTCCATTTCGACTTCTACCGCATCAAGAAACTCGAGGAGGTCTACGACATGGGCTACGAGGACTATTTCTACAGCGGCGCCCTCTGCTTCATAGAATGGCCCGAGCTCATCGAGGAACTGCTGCCCGAGGATGCCAAGCGCATCACCATCGCAGAACAACCCGACGGTTCGCGCATCGTCACCGACTGACACAACGTAAAACCCCATCCGACCATGAGACACCTGACATTCATCGTGCTGGCCCTGGCGCTGGCCATCCTGCCCGTCAGCATGCAGGCCAGGCAAAAGACGGCCTATATCACAATGGCCACCTATAACCTGCGCTATATCAACAAGTCAGACCCGCCAAAGGGCAATAACTGGGAGCGGCGCTGTCCGTGGATTGCCAAAATCATACAGAGCTACGGCTTCGAGGTCTTTGGCACCCAGGAAGGATACAAACGGCAGCTCGAAGACCTCAAGGCGCTCCTGCCGGGCTACGAGTATTTCGGGCGTGGCCGCGAGGATGGCGTCGACAAGGGTGAGCACTCTGCCATCTTCTATCGTACCGACCTCTTCCAGCTCATCGACCATGGCGACTTCTGGCTCTCCGAGACACCCGACAAGCCCGGACTGGGCTGGGATGCCGCCTGCATACGCATCTGCACATGGGGACACTTCCGCCATCTGGCGTCGGGCCGCGAGTTCCTGTTCTTCTCGCTCCACATGGATCACGTGGGCAAAAAAGCACGCATGGAGTCAGCACGCTTGGTGATGAGGAAGATGCAGGAGCTGGGCAGCGGACTGCCCGCCATCCTCGTGGGCGACTTTAATGTCGACCAGAATAGCGACGAATACAAGAGCATCCTCGACAGCGGCATCTTCAAGGATGCCTACCAGGCAGCCGAGTTCCGCCATGCCCCCAACGGCACCTTCAACGGCTTCAATCCGTCGGGCTACACCACCAGCCGTATCGACCACATGTTCCTCTCGCCCGTCATCAAGGTGAAGAAATATGCCATCCTCACCGATACCTACCGCACCCGCCCCGAAGGCTATGTCAATCCGCCCGTCGACCCCTACAGCACCACCGTGATGCCCTACGTGGCACGCACCCCCAGCGACCACTATCCCGTGCGCATCGAAGTGGAGTTCTGACAATTAGGCATGAATTCTTCACCAACTAAATTAGGTCAAAACAGACCGAAACAAACCTTAAACCAAATCGTGTAAAACACTGTCTTACAATTA
>DEFO01000018.1:0-249 GCA_002350805.1 Prevotella sp. UBA2850 | reverse complement strand
TGGTTTCCGTCAGGGACCATCCCACGAAAAACGGCAGAAATTGACAAAATAACTCAATATGGGCAAGAAACAGACTTCACAAATTCCAAACATCCTTCTGTCAGTGAAGGATGCCTCCGTCGCCATCAGTGTCAGCACTAAGATGGTGCGATTGCTTATTGCCTCCGGCAAACTGAAAGCCGTCAACCTCGGCAAGCGGATGACACGCATAAGCCTACAGGAACTTACAGACTTTGCCCAAGGGCAAGG
>DEFO01000020.1:15548-15745 GCA_002350805.1 Prevotella sp. UBA2850 | reverse complement strand
AAAAGAGTAGTAGTAACAGGTATCGGAGCCGTTACGCCCGTGGGCAATACCGCCGAGGAGACTTGGCAGAGCCTGATCAACGGTGTGAGCGGTGCCGCCCCTATTACACAGTTTGACTGCTCTAAGTGCAAGACGCACTTCGCCTGCGAGGTGAAGGATCTTGACGTCACACAATACATCGACCGCAAGGAGGCCCG
>DEFO01000020.1:0-15529 GCA_002350805.1 Prevotella sp. UBA2850 | reverse complement strand
GCAAGATGGACCGCTACACACAGTTGGCCATCATCGCAGCCGAGCAGGCTGTTGCCGACAGCGGTATGGATTTAGAGCAAGAAGACAAAAATGAGATAGGTGTTGTATATGGCGTTGGTATCGGAGGCATCCGTACCTTCGAGGATGAGGTGAAGTACTTTGGTGCTCACGAGGAGGACGGTCCTAAGTTCAGCCCGTTCTTCATCCCGAAGATGATTGCCGACATTGCTGCCGGCCAGATCAGCATCAAATATGGTTTCCGCGGTCCCAACTTCACCACCACGTCGGCATGTGCCTCGTCGAGCAATGCCCTGGCCGATGCTTTCAACCTCATCCGCCTGGGTAAGGCCAACGCCATCCTGGCCGGTGGTGCCGAGAGTGCTATCTGCAACTGCGGTGTGGGCGGCTTCAACGCCATGAAGGCCCTCTCTACCCGCAACGACGACCCTGCACGCGCCAGCCGTCCGTTCAGCGCCAGCCGCGACGGATTCATCATGGCCGAGGGTGCCGGATGCCTCATCCTGGAGGAGCTGGAGCACGCCAAAGCCCGTGGAGCAAAGATTTATGCCGAGATGATTGGCGAGGGCGAGAGCGCCGACGCCTACCACATCACAGCCTCGCATCCCGAGGGTCTGGGCGCCAAACTGGTGATGAAACGTGCCCTGAAGGATGCCGGACTGAACCCCGAGGACATCGACTACATCAATGTTCACGGCACATCGACCCACGTGGGCGACATCAGCGAGGCCAAGGCCATCAAGGAAGTGTTTGGCGACGCTGCCTACAAGCTGAACATCAGCTCGACAAAGTCAATGACAGGACACCTGCTGGGTGCTGCCGGAGCCGTGGAGGCTATGGCCACCGTACTGGCAGTGAAGAATGACATTGTGCCCCCCACCATCAACCATGAGGAGGGTGATGAGGATCCGGAGATAGACTACCGGCTGAACTTCACCTTCAACAAGGCCCAGAAGCGCGTCGTGCGTGCTGCCATCAGCAACACCTTCGGCTTCGGCGGACACAATGCATGTGTAGTATTCAAGAAGTATGCTGAATAGAATCATCGACAGAATAAGGCTCCCTTTCCGCAAGGAGAAGGAGCTTTTTTCGTCTTTATACCAAATCACCGGCATCTACCCCCACAACATTGAGTATTATCAGCAGGCGCTGATGCACAAAAGTGTGGCCAAACGCAATGCCAACGGTAAGCCGGTGAACAACGAGCGGCTCGAGTTTCTGGGCGATGCCATCCTCGACGCTGTGGTGGGCGACATTGTCTACCGCCACTTCGATGGCAAGCGCGAGGGCTTTCTCACCAACACCCGCAGCAAGATCGTGCAGCGCGAGACGCTGAACAAGCTGGCTCAGGAGATGGGTATCAACCAACTGATACTGTCGTCGGGACACACTTCCTCTCATAACAGCTATATGGGAGGAAATGCGTTTGAGGCACTGGTTGGAGCCATCTATCTGGACCACGGCTACAACGCTTGCATGAGGTTCATGGAGAAACGCATCCTCAACCAGCTCATCAACCTCGACAAGGTGGCCTATAAGGAGGTCAACTTCAAGTCGAAGCTCATCGAGTGGTCGCAGAAGAACCGCGTGAACATGGAGTTCAAGCTGCTCGAACAGAAGAAAGACGAGAACAACAGTCCGGTGTTCACCTGTCAGGTGATACTGGAAGGTGTGGAAGGCGGACGAGGCACTGGCTACAGCAAGAAGGAAAGCCAGCAGCAGGCTGCCAAGCAGACCCTCGACCGGTTGCGCAAGAAGCCGCAATTCATCGACGCCGTGTTTGCCGCCAAGACCAACCGCACGAAGATGGAGGAGGAGCCGGTGCAGACCGTGCCCGACACAGAAGTGAAAGACGACTTCATCATTGTGCGCAGCGAGCCTCTGGACGAGACGGTGAAGCCCGTGAAGAACGACAGGAAAGCAACTGCCGAGAAGCCCGCGGCAGAGCCGCAAACCGATGAGTTCGACCTGTCGGACATCACGGCCAACCCGGGCGAGATGACTAAAGAAGACATTATTGCGGCCGCCGAGGCTGCCGCGTTTGCAGAATAATTGTGCCATGAGTTTAACATCTATTGTTTCCAAGGTTTTTCTGGCCCGCCAGAAAGAATTGGAGAAGTACGTACGCGAGGGTGAGGCGATGCAGATGCAGGCGCTCCACGGACTCGTGTCGCGTGCCAAAGATACCGACTACGGCCGCGAGCACCTGTTCACTACCGTCAAAAGCTACGATGACTTCCGGCTGACCATCCCCCTGAACACCTACGACGACCTGAAATACGACATCGACCGCATGCGCCACGGCGACACCGACGTGCTGTGGCCCGGACAGGTGAAATGGTATGCCAAGTCGTCGGGAACCACCAACGACAAGTCGAAGTTCATCCCCGTGTCGAACGAGGGACTGCAGCACATCCACTATGCTGGTGGATTCGACACCGTGGCCCTCTACCTGCGCGACCATCCCAAGAGCCGCCTCTTCGACGGCCGCTCGCTCATCCTGGGCGGCAGCCACTCGCCCAACTACAATGTGTCGGGCTCGCTGGTGGGCGACCTGAGTGCCATTCTCATCGAGAACATCAACCCGCTGGCCAACCTCGTGCGCGTGCCGAAGAAAAAGACGGCCCTGCTCAGCGACTTCGAGCTGAAGCGCGACCGCATTGCCAACGAGACCTGGAAGAAGAACGTGACCAACCTGAGCGGCGTACCGTCGTGGATGCTCAGCGTGCTCACCCGTGTGCTCGAGGTCAGCGGCAAGCAGCACCTCGAGGAGGTGTGGCCCAACCTGGAGGTGTTCTTCCACGGAGGTGTGGCCTTCACACCCTACCACCAGCAGTACCAGGAGCTTATCACCAAGCCCGACATGCATTACATGGAGACCTATAATGCCAGCGAGGGCTTCTTCGGCATTCAGAGCAACCCCGCCGACCCGTCGCTGCTACTCATGCTCGACTATGGCGTGCTCTACGAGTTCATCCCCATGGAGTATTACAGCGACGACCCTGCCGACCGCCGCAAGATGAACGACCACGTGGTGCCGCTCTCGGGCGTGGAGGTGGGCAAGAACTATGCCATGGTCATCTCTACCTCGTGCGGACTGTGGCGCTACATCATCGGCGACACCGTCAGCTTCACCTCGCGCAATCCCTATAAGTTTGTCATCACCGGCCGCACCAAGCATTTCATCAATGCCTTTGGCGAGGAGCTCATCGTCGACAATGCCGAGAAGGGACTCGAGCAGGCTTGTATGCTCACCGGCGCCGAGGTGTCGGAGTATACCGCCGCACCCGTGTTCATGGACAATCACGCCAAATGCCGCCACCAGTGGATCATCGAGTTTGCCAAACGGCCCGACGACATGCAGCAGTTTGCCGACATACTGGACCGCAAACTGCAGGAAATCAACAGCGACTACGAGGCAAAACGCTATAAGAACATCACATTGCAGCACCTCGAGATTGTGGAAGCGCGCCACGATTTGTTCAACGACTGGCTCAAGTCGAAAGGCAAACTGGGCGGACAGCACAAGGTGCCGCGCCTGAGCAACAGCCGTACCATCATCGACGAGCTGCTGCGAATGAACCAACAGGGCCAACAGGAATAGCCTGCAGCCACTGAAAGAGATAGGAGAAACGATGCCGATGCAACAGAACAACCATCAACAGCAAGCCAACAGGGCAGGAGGACGCTTGTCTTCCCGTCTGCTGGCGGTTTTGTCGGTGGGCTTCATCGTGTGCTCGCTCATCCTGGGCTCGTGCGCCAAGATGGGACAACCCGACGGCGGCTGGTACGACGAGCGACCCCCCGAGGTGGTGGGAGCCACGCCCGCCGACAAGGCCATCAACGTGAAATCGCGCAAAATCGTCATCAACTTCAACGAGTATATCAAGATCGACAATCCCACCGAGAATGTCGTCGTGTCGCCGCCACAGATAGAGATGCCCGAAATCAAAGGCGCCGGCAAGCGCATCATCGTCGAACTGAAGGACTCGCTGAAGCCCAACACCACCTACACCGTCGACTTCAGCGACGCCATCACCGACAACAACGAGGGCAACCCGCTGGGCAACTATACCTACAGTTTCTCCACCGGCGAGCAGATCGACACGATGGAGGTGTCGGGGTATGTGCTCGAGGCTTCCGACCTCGAACCGGTGAAAGGCATCCTGGTGGGACTCTACGACAACCTCACCGACACCATCTTCCGCAGTCAGCCGCTGCTGCGCGTCTCGCGCACCGACAGCCGGGGCCGCTTCGTCATCAAAGGCATCGCCCCAGGCAACTACCGCATCTATGCCCTACAGGATGCCGACGGCAACTACGTATATAGTCAGAAGAGCGAGAAGCTGGCTTTCAACCACGACATTGTGGTGCCCAGCTCGTTTCCCGACACACGGCCCGACACCATCTGGCGCGACTCGCTGCATATCGAGACCATCCGGACCGTGCCCTATACTCATTTCGTGCCCGACGACATCGTGCTGAGGGCCTTTACCGAGGTGCAGACCGACCGTTTCTTCCTCAAGCAGGAACGCACACAACCCGACCATTTCACCCTCTACTTCAGCTATGGCAATCCTGAGCTGCCACGCATCAAGGGACTCAATTTCGAGGCCGACTCGGCATTCATCGTCGAGGCCAACGAAAAGCAAGACACCATCAGCTACTGGCTGCGCGACACCCTGCTCATCAACCAGGACACGCTACGCATGGAGATGAGCTACCTGCACACCGACTCTACCGGCGTCCTGGTGACGCAGACCGACACGCTGGAGGTGCTCGCCAAGGAGTCGTACGAGAAGCGCATGAAGAAACGCCAGAAAGAGTTCGACGAGTGGAAAAAGAAGGCTGAGAAGGCCGAGAAGAAAGGACAGGAGGTAGAACCGTTGCGCCGCGAGGAAGACCAGCCGCTGAAGATAGAAGCGAAGGTGCCTGCCGACATGGACCCCGAGAAGAATATCCTGTTCACCTCGCCCTTGCCGCTGGCCAGCATCGACACGGCGGCCATCCACCTCTATGCCAAGCACGACACGCTGTGGTACGACGCTCCCATGGTGTTCCGTCCTGTGCCCCACCTGCCGCGCACCTACGAGCTGCTGGGCGAATGGAGGCCCGACGGCGAGTATAGCCTGGAAGTAGACTCTGCCGCCTTCCGGAGCATCTACGGACAGGTGTCAGATAAAATCAAGAAAGGCATCAAGGTGAAGAGCAACGACGAGTTCTCGACACTCCTGGTCACCCTCACGGGCATGGCCGACAGCACCATGGTCGTACAGCTGATTGACAAACAAGACAAGCCCGTGAAGGAGCAGACCACCAAAAACGGCATCGCCGAATTCTTCTATGTGAAGCCAGGCACCTACTATCTGCGTGCCTTCATCGATAAAAACGACAACGGGCTATGGGACACCGGCTGCTACGATGAAGACCTGCAGCCCGAGACCGTCTTCTACTTCAACGAAGAAATCGAGTGCAAGGCAAAATGGGATGTCTCGCGCACCTGGAATCCAAAAAGTGTTAATGCCGCTAAACAAAAACCGGCGGCTATCGTCAAACAAAAAGCCGACAAGCAGAAAACCATCAAGCGGCAAAACTATCAGCGAGCCAAGAAACTGGGCATCGAACTGCCCGACGAGCTGAAAATATTGGATTCACAACTTCAAACGAAATGACGATGAAAACATTCAGGACCTACTTACTGACGCTCATCGTGCTCATCGCATGCAGCCAGAGCGCCACAGCACAATGCACCTTCAACAACACCGCTTTCAAAAGCGGCGAGTTCCTCAGCTATAACCTTTATTATAACTGGAAGTTCGTATGGGTGAAAGCCGGTTCGGCCAGCATGTCGACCGTCCTCAGCCGCTACGGAGGAAAGCCGGCCTACCGCGCCAGCCTCACCACCCGTGGCAACAACAAGGTCGACGAGATGTTCGTCCTGCGCGACACGCTGCTCTGCTATTGCAGCGAGGACCTGGCACCGCTCTACTTCCGCAAGGGAGCCCGCGAGGGTAAGCACTACACCGTCGACGAGGTGTTCTATACCTACAGCGGCGACAAGTGCAACCTGCGCCAGCACCGTCAGCACAACAGCGGCGAGCACTCGTGGAAGAAAACCTCCTACGACGACTGCATCTACGACATGCTCAACATCTTCCTCCGCGCCAGAAGCTTCAATCCTGAGGGATGGAAGAAAGGGCATATCGTCAAGATACCCATCGCCGACGGAACGGATGTCATCAACGCCATCCTGAAATATACCGGCACCACCAATATCAAGGCCGACAACGGCGTGAAATACCGTTGTCTGCAGCTCAGCTACATGGAGCAGGAGAAAGGCAAATACAAGGAGATTGTGCGCTTCTACGTCACCGACGACCAGAACCACATTCCTGTGCGCCTCGACATGTTCCTCCGCTTCGGTTCCGCCAAAGCCTTCCTTACTGGCATGAAGGGCAACCGCAATCCCCTGGAGAGTGTGGTGAAGTAATAGGTTGTCGGAGTAATCGGAATAATCGGAGTATTCAGAGTATTCGGAGTATTCAGATTATTCAGATTATTCAGATTATTCCGAATACTCCGATTATTCCGATTATCCTCCCTTTATAGGGGAGGTTAGGAAGGGTCTTCTCAACTCATTAAATTTCCTCGTCGCTAAACGGCTGGGCGCTGATGCAGCGCAGGTTCTTTTCCAGTTGTCCAGTGCTGCTGGCTCCCACGAGCACAGAGGTGACGCCGCGCTGGTGCAGAATCCAGGCGAGTGCCATCTCTGCCAGTGTCTCGTTGCGCCCCTGAGCGATGCCGTTGAGGTGTTTCAGATAATCGAGCAGCTCGGGTGTGAGCATGTCTTCCTTGAGGAACTTCCCGCGGGTCATGCGCGAGCCGGCAGGGATGCCGCTGACGGTTCCCTCGGCTGTTGACTCACAGTTGAGGTAACGGTCGGTGAGCAGGCCCTGAGCCAGTGGCGAGAACGAGATGAACCCGATGCCATGGTCGGCACAATAGTCCATGATACCCTCCTCCTGTGGTTCGCGATCGAGAAGGTTGAGGCGGCCCTGATAGATGAGCAATGGCACGTCGCGCTCACGCAGGTACTGGTCGGCTGTCTTCAGTGCCTCCAGCGGCCAGCGGCTAATGCCCACGTAGAGTGCTTTTCCGCTGCGCACGATGTCGACGAGAGCCTGGAGCGTTTCCTCGAGCGGTGTCTCCGGGTCGTAGCGGTGACTGTAGAACAGGTCCACATAGTCGAGGTGCATGCGCTGCAGGCTTTGGTTGAGGCTGGCCATGAGGTATTTCCGTGAGCCCCAGTTGCCGTAAGGCCCCTCCCACATGTCGTAGCCGGCCTTGGTGGCGATGAACAGTTCGTCGCGGTAGGGTCGGAAGCTGTCGTCCATCAGGCGTCCCATGGTCTCTTCTGCCGAGCCGTAGACCGGTCCGTAGTTGTTGGCCAGGTCGAAGTGGGTGATGCCGTGGTCGAAGGCATAGTGAGTGATTTCGCGGCTGCGCTCATAGGGGTCTACGCTGCCGAAGTTATGCCAGAATCCCAGCGATATTTTCGGAAGCAGCACACCACTGCGTCCGCAGCGGCGGTACATCTGCTCGCTCTGTTCGTAGCGGTCGGGAGCAGGGGTATAGGGTTTCTTGATGTCCATGTTTGTTTAGTTATCAGTTAACAGTGAATAGTGAACAGTTTAAGTCTGTTGTCGATTGACCGTTGACCATTCAACTCTTCACTTTTTACACTTCACTTTTGTTTTGGTCGCTGTTGATGAGTTGCAGCAAGTGCTCTACGGCCTCCTCCTCGGGAATGTTCTTCTCGACGCATTCTTTGCCGCGGTAGAGCGATATCTTGCCCCGGGCGGCCCCTACATAACCGTAGTCGGCGTCGGCCATCTCGCCCGGACCGTTGACGATGCATCCCATGATGCCTATTTTCAGTCCTTTCATGCCGGTTGTCGCCTCTTTGATGCGGCGGATGGTGTCTTGCAGGTTGTAGAGCGTGCGTCCGCAGCCCGGACACGAGATATACTCGGTCTTGGTGAACTTGATGCGGGCGGCCTGCAGGATGGCATCGGCCAGGGCGGTGAGCCGTTCGTCGTCGAATCCTTCGTTGCGGACGACGAGCTGGTGGGCCTTGCGGTCGATGAGCAGGGCACCTGTGGCCATGGCTGCTTTCAGCTGCAGCGACTCCCAGTCGGTCTCATGAAACTCCACCACGATGGTGTCGTCGGTGATGTGCTGTTCAGCCTCACTGCGTATCCGGGCGCATTCCTCGATGCTGTCGACCAGTTTGCGGGCCACCGGAATCTCGCATTCGGGCTCTTCGCTGAGGCTCACGCGGATGGTGTCGCCGATGCCCTCGGTGAGCAGGGCGCCAATGCCCACGGCACTCTTGATGCGGCCGTCCTCGCCCTCGCCGGCCTCGGTGACGCCGAGGTGCAGCGGATAGTGCATCTGCTCGCGGTCCATCTGGGTCACCAGCAGCCTCACCGTCTGCACCATCACCACCGTGTTGGATGCCTTGATGGAGATGACCACATTGTCGAACTGCTCGCGCTGACAGATGCGCAGAAACTCCATGCAGCTCTCCACGATGCCCGCCGGTGTGTCGCCATAGCGCGACATGATGCGGTCGGAGAGCGAGCCGTGGTTCACACCGATGCGGATGGCCGTGTTGTGCTCGCGGCAGATATGGAGGAACGGCACAAAGCGCTCGTCGATCTTGCGCAGTTCGGCCTGGTATTCCTCGTCGGTATACTCCAGTTGCTTGAAGGTGCGGGCCGGGTCGACATAGTTGCCGGGGTTCACGCGCACCTTTTCGCAGTAGCATGCCGCCACGTCGGCCACCCGTGGGTTGAAGTGCACGTCGGCCACGAGCGGTGTGCGGTAGCCGTCGGCCTTCAGCCGCTCAGAGATGTTGCGCATGTTGAGGGCCTCGCGGGTGCCCTGGGTGGTGAAGCGCACCAGTTCGCCGCCAGCGTCGATGATGCGCTTGGCCTGTGCCACGCATGCCTCGGTGTCGTTGGTGTCGGTGGTGGTCATCGACTGGATGCGGATGGGGTTGCTGCCGCCGATGGCCACAGGCCCCACCTGTGCTACGCTGGATAGTCGTCGTTGATAACTCATTTAGTTGGTCTTGAATTCATAGTCGCCGATGGCGGCCAGGTCTTGGTTGGCTTTCTCGATCTTCTTGCCCAGGGTGGCTTTATAGTCGGCCACCTTGCGGGCCATCTCCTCGTCGCCCAGCGCAATCATCTGCATGGCCAGGATGGCGGCATTGAGCGAGGCGTTCACACCGACGGTGGCTGTGGGAATGCCGGGAGGCATCTGGATGATGCTCAACATGGCGTCCAGGCCGTCGAGCATGCCCTTGATGGGTACGCCGATGACGGGCAGTGTGGTCGATGCGGCTATGCAGCCGGGCAGGGCTGCCGCCATGCCTGCGGCGGCGATGATGACCTTCACGCCGCGCTCGCGGGCTCCCTTGGCAAACTGCTCAACGGCATCGGGTGTGCGATGGGCCGACAGGGCATTCACCTCGAAGGGCACCTGCTGCTCGTTCAGAAACTTCATGGCTTTCTCCATGACGGGCAGGTCGCTGGTGCTGCCCATGATAATGCTGACTAATGGTTTCATATCGTTATGATGGTTGTTTTTATAATTCGTCTGTCTTTTTTGTCGTCTGCCGCCTGTTCCCTGTCTTCTTATATGACCGACATCCATGCCGTCACCACACCCACCAGGAAGCCGGCGACCACCTGCGACAGTGTGTGCTGACGCAATATCATGCGGCTGGTGCCCAGCACGCCGGCCAGGACGACAATCACCGAGAGCCATCCCAGCGGGTTGAACGTGAAGATATGGGCGAAGGCCATGAGTGCTCCGGCCACTCCGCCGATGGCTGCCGTATGGGTGGATATCTTCCACCAGATGTTGATGATGGCGCAGATGATCTGCACCATGAGGGCGGCCACCAGGATGCGGCCCATGAAGTGGGGAATGTGGAGCACGCTCATGATGTAGTAGCACGCCAGGTAGCAGATGATGCTGATGACGTAGGGTATCATGCGGCGCTCTTTGGTGCCCAGCTGCAGCAGCGTCCAGCCCTGATAGCGGCGGTAGAGATGAATGATGAAGGTGGGCAGGAGAATGGTGAAGAGATAGACCAGCAGCAGCACCTGCAGCTTATACGCAAAGGGGAAGATGCGCAGGTAGCTGAAGATGAACAGTGCCAGCATGCCTACCAACGGCAGGTAGAAGGGTGTGAACAGCATGCTCACGATGCGGGCGGCCAGTATCAAGTCTCGTGCTTTCATCATGATTCCTTTCTCAGTCTTGCCACGGGTATGCCCATCTGCTCGCGGTATTTCGATATGGTGCGGCGCGCGATGGGGAATCCTTTCTCGGCGAGGGCCTTCTGCAGGGCCTCGTCACTCATAGGCTTGCGTTTGTCCTCGGTGCTGATGACCTCTTTCAGGGCGGCTTTTATCTTGCGCGTCGACAGTTCCTCGCCCGACTCGGTCTTGTAGCTGTCGCTGAAGAAATGGCGCAGCTTGAACGTTCCCCAGCGGGTCTGGGCATATTTCATGTTGCTGACGCGCGAGATGGTCGATTTGTCGAGGCCCGTGCGGTCGGCCACGTCTTTCAGTATCATCGGCCGCAGGTCGCTCTCGTCGCCGTCCTGGAAGTATTTGCGCTGAATGTCGATGATGGCCTTCATGGTGACATAGAGCGTGTGGCGCCGCTGGCGTACCGCCACGATGAAGTTCTGGGCGCGGTCCACTTTCTCTTTGGCATAGACCACGGCCTCTTTCTCGCTGCGTGTCAGCTTCTCTTTGTCGGTGCGGCGGTGGTAGGTGGCCAGCAGGTCGGTGAACGATGGCGACACGTGCAGGTCGGGAATGCGACCCCGATTGATGGTGAACGTCACGCTGCCGTCGTCGTTGGTGTCGACGATGAAGTCGGGCGTGATCTGCTGTATGTTGCGCCCTTCGGTCTCGCCGAGCGCCGATCCGGGCTTGGGGTTCAGTCGTTTGATTTCCTCCTGTGCGGCCTCCGTCTGCTCACTGGTCAGGTTCATCTGGTTTCTGATGCGTTCCCAGCGTTTGTTCAGGAAGTCGTCGTAGTAATCCTCCAGGATAGTGGCGGCATGTCCGCGGGCTTCTGTCCAGCGCTTGCGGCCGATTTGCAGTTGCAGGCATTCCTGCAGCGAGCGTGCTCCGATGCCGGCGGGGTCGAACTCCTGCAGCCGTTCGAGCACCTCTTCCACCTCTTTCTCGGTGACGTCGATGTTATGGTAGATGGCCAGTTCGTCGCAGATGGTGTCGAGGTCTTTGCGCAGCAGACCGTCGCTGTCGAGCGACCCGATGAGGTATTCCATCACGCTCTGCTGCTCTTCGGTGAGGTCCAGCTCGTTCATCTGCTCTTTCAGCGTGTCGTAGAACGAGGTCTGCTCGCCGAAGACCATCTGCTCCTGTTCGGCGCCGTCGGTCCATCCGCCCGTACCTCTGACAGCCATCGAGTCGGCCATGCCCGGCAGGTCGTCGTCGCCGCCGATGCGCTCGAGGGCATGGTCGAGGGCTTCTTCGCGTTCCTGCCGCTCGGTGAGGGTCTCAAAGTTGTCGTCGTCGCCTTCGCCACCCGTGCTGTCGCCCCATTCGTCGGTGTCGGCAGGGTGGTTGTCGTCGCCATAGGCGTCGGTCTCGAGGGCCGGATTGTCGTCCAGCTCGGCCTGAACATTCTGCTCCAGTTCGGTCAACGGCATCTCGAGCATCCGCACCAGCATCATCTGCTGCTGTGTCAGCTTCTGTTGTTGCGTCTGCCTCTGCTCCTGTTCTTGTATGAGTTTCATTCGTTTCCTTTTTCTTGCTCTGTGTGTTAGTCTCTGTTGCTGCTTTCTCCGTGTATCCTACTTGAAGTAAGCCTTCAGCTGGGCGGCCAGTGCCGACAGCTGTTCGGGTTGTCTGCTGTCGAAGCGCTGCCAGATTTGCTGACAGGCGTTGAGTAGCGGGTTGAGAACCACCTCGGTGCGGTTCAGGTAGGGGTCGCACACCTGATAGATGTCCATCACCTCGACCACCGTCTGCGCCTTGATGCGCATCAGCCGCGCCAGTTCCTGTATCTCGGGCGTGCTTGTCACCATGGTGGCGGGCACTAGCTGGAAGTAGAGGTCGAGAATCAGGATGAGCATCACGGGGATGATGTCGGGGCGCTCGGCCAGCGGACGGAAGTCTTTCTCCCACGACTCGCTCACCTCCACACCGTCGTAGAAGCTGTCGGCCATGCCGAAGCCTTTCATGCGGCGCAGCAGCTGGATGCCGCGCGCCAGCTTGCTGGGACTCTTGGCATAGGTCTCCCACAACTTGCGCAGTTTCGGCTCGTCGAGCGACCGCAGACGGAACATCTGTTCGTAGAGCAGTCGCGGCTGCACATGCAGCTCGAGCGCAAGGTTGACAAGCCCTCGCGAGTAGAGTGGTTTCACTCCCACGGGTTTCCGCAGGTACAGCTGCATCAGCAGCAGCCAGTATTCATCCGACCATTGGTTTCGTTTTGCTGCCATCTTACGGTGTGTGTTAGGGACGTTGCAAAGGTACAAAAAATTCTTATTACTCCGTCTTCACATCACGATTTTCTTTCCGCGATGCACATACACGCCCTTTCTTGTGGGCTTTGCGTTGAGTTTCTTTCCGTCGAGCGTGTACCAGGTGTCATCGGTAGTATCGGTAGTGATGGTGTCGATGCCGGTGGCCTTTGTTACCGTGAACGACTTGTATGTATTCGCCAATTCATAGCCATTGTTCTGGCTGAATTGTGGATAGAAGTAGCCATCGACGGTATACTCCCCTCCTACTTCCAGGTTGTCGAAGGTAAATGTCAGCGCGGTCGACTTGCCCGGCTCCAGTCCCAGTACCTCTGAGTGTACCTCACGCTCCCACAGATAGTAGCCGGATTCGGCACTAAATTTATACAGATACAAGAAGATGTCCCTGTAATAAGTCTCGCTGCCCTTGTTGGTAATGGTCATGGTGTAGGTGGTGGTCGTGCCTTCCGTCAGCTTCAGATTGCTGGCCTCGAGCTTGGCCTCTCCTGTCGGAGCAGCGATAATCTCTACCGTCGATTGTCCGATGACGTTTTTGCCCTCTTCGTCGGTGCATACCCAGAGATTCCAGGTGCCAGCCTCTTTGGGTTGGAAGTAGAACAGAACCTGTTCGCTGCTGTTCTCTCTGATGGCCGTTCCAGTGGCATAAGCGACTGTTCCCTTGTCGGTTGTCTTGCTGGCAAAAAGGTAGAGCGGATAGATATATTCGCCACCACTGTTCTCTACGGTGACGTTCACCCGTTGCACACTAGTTGCCAACCGGAAACCAGGCGTGTCGAAGTCGGTGGCCCGCAGGCTTTGCTTTATGGTGGCGGTGGTCGTAGCCAGCACGTTTGTCCCGTCACGGTCGGTGGCCAGGCGTAAGGTATAGGTGCCCTCGTCTAAACCATTATAGAGTGTCAGCAAACAATGTTTCTTGTTGCCTGCCTTTATTTTGGAGTAATAATAGTTATTATTGTCGCCCAAATTGCTTTCCGTGCCTACGAAAAGATAAAAAGCGCCCTCAAAGTTATCGCCCTTGTTGGTTGCGTTGAAGGCTACAGTCAGCCGTTGTCCGGGATGACATCCGCTGATTACCTTGAAATCGCTCACCTCGACGTCTATCACGGGATGTGCCACAATGGTCTTTGCTCCACTGGCATCGACCGTCACCTCAAACCAAATGCGGGCCGGTTTGCAGCGCCGCCACTCCGTTTCGCCTTTTAACAAGGAAATGGGAACCAGCTTGTGAGTGCCTTCCGACAGCTTGTAGGCAGAGAAGTTAAATTCCAGTCCGGAGTAACCATAATACGGATTGAGTTCTGTATTTTGGCGAGATTCATATTTCTTATCGATAACTGTGATGGTGCCATCGTCGTTCAGTTCGCCAATACCAAACCCGAAACCGTAGGTCTCTTCATTGTAATTTGATAGTCGCATTTTCACCGTTGTCCCGTCTGTGCTCACACCCGATGCTGATCCCACGATGCCCTCAATGGTTTCTTCTTCCCACTCGTCGTTTTGGTTCGGGTCGTCAATAGGGCCTGCGCCCGTATTGGGTTGGATGCCAATGGTGGCATACTGGTCGAAAACATATCCAACGCTTGTGTTCTCGCCCTGCAGGTAGGGGTTAGTGGCCTGCAAGGTGAAGAATCCGTTGTACGAACCGCCCCAGCCCCAGTTGAAGTGATACATACCCTCGCCGTCGTAGCCGTCGCAGATGAAGGCGTGGCCACCGGTGAAGCTGCTGCCCGAATAGACGATGGGGCGGCTGGCAGCCAGCTCCTGGTAGATGAGCTCATCCCACTCCTCAATGCTGTAAGTGTCACGGTATACCGTGCGGAAGGTATTGGGGTCGTAGTCGAAATACTCGGCCATCCCCCTTGCCAAAGTGCTGGTGGCGGCCGACGAGGCGCCCAGTCCGTACCACATGTTGGCCGCATAACCACAGTAGAGCATCAGTCGCGCTACGGCCTCAGCCGCCGCCGTGCCTTTGTCGGCAAAGGTGTAGATGGGCTTCATCTTTGCCCAGTCGAATGTGATGGCAGGAAGGTCTTTCGACGTGTCGGCACTGTTTCCATCTATTGTATAACCCGGTACCACCGATGTAGCCTTTTGGGGCCATTGATAGTAGTACATGATTTGTGCGCCTGCCGTAGCCACGCAGCCCGTGAGGCAGTGCTCGCCGTTGATGGTCGGGCAGAGCGTGTTATAGAAGTATCCTTCTTTTGTCGCTCTGCCTTGGTTCCATTCTGTCACCAGCAGCGGCGTGATGGCGCGGTGGGGTTTCACCTTCCGGGCAGGAGCCTCGCGCTGAGCCTCGCCTTGCAGACTCAGAGCTTCTATCTCCTTGGCCGTCATCTCCAGCCACCAGCGGAAGTTCTCGGGCAGCGCATCCTCGTCGTATTGTCCCTGCTCCGTATAGCCCAGGATGGTCTCGGCACGGTCGTCGCCGCTGACGATGACAAAGCCCTGGTTGCCATCGGTGTTAAACACATACAGTGGCTGCTGCTCCGTGGCCGTCGTCCGTCCGGGCGCCCGCAGGGGTTCGCCTTTCAGTTGTGCTCCGCGGCTTTCTGCGAACTGTGCGGCCAGTCGTCGGGCCTGCTGTTTGTCAATGGGGTTGGCCAGGACCATGGCCACAGTCAGTAATGCGTAGAATAAAGCAATGGTTCTCTTCATCGGAATAGGATTATTAGTTCTCTTTGCAAAGATAGTAAAAAAAAGCGGATTCCGGCAGATTGGGGGAGAAAAATTTTTCCAAGTGAGGAGAGGAGGATTCTGAGGATTCTGAGAATTCTGATTATTCTGAGTATTCTGAATTTTCCGAGTTTTCTGAATTTTCTGAATTTTCCGAATTTTCTGAATACTCCGATTACTCCGAATATTCCGAGTTTGGACAATAGCATGTCTAACCCACATTGCAGCAGACCC
>DEFO01000007.1 GCA_002350805.1 Prevotella sp. UBA2850 | reverse complement strand
TACCTATATCAGTATAAGTCACGTTGGAATCTGATGGTTGCCCAAGGCAAACCGGCTCTTGCCCTACTTCTTGATCACTTTTTTGTTACCTATGAAATAGATACCACTCGGTGCCTGTTCGATAGAAGAAACCCGGCGACCGTCGAGCGTATAGACTGAAGGTGTTGGGTGTTGAATGGTAGGTGTTGATGTAATGCCAGCCGAACTGCCCAAGAAAGTCTTCAGCTCGTAGAGCGACTGCATAGCCTTACCCGTTTGGTTATCAAAAAGACCGGCGTTATACCAGTTGTCAGTCACACGCTTCGTGTTCCAGTCCAGACCATATTCGTTGGCTTCGGGAAACCACCAATACAATCCGTCGACACTCTGGTGAGCAGCCAGTTTGGCAATCAGGTCTTTGGTGAACTGCAGCTGTCCGGCATCAGTAGCAGGCCAGTTGGGGAAGGTACTGATTTTATAAGTAGCATCATCAGGATACCATGCATGATAGTAACCTGTTTCTACAATCTGTATTTTCTTGTCGGGATAGTTCTTTTCGAGTGTCGTCAGCACATTGTCGAGTGTGGTCAGGGTGCCATGATAATAAGGATAATAGCTCAACCCGATGACATCGTAATCATTGGTATAGTTTTTCAGCGTCTTATAGAAGTTCGTCACATTCTGCGACTTGCTCAACTCTGTCTGAATGACAATCTTTGCCTGGGGGCACACCTCACGAATAGCTCTGATGCCTGCCTGCAGGTATTTGGCAAAGTTGGCAAACGTACCACTGCCATAGTTGCCGCCATCAGGATAGCAATGGCCAGTAGGCCACAACATGCCGTAAGTTATCTCGTTGCCTGGTTGCACAAAGTCGGGTGTTGCCCCTGCTGCTATCATCTCGTTCAGACAGCTTTTGGTATACTCGTAGAGAGTTGTAGCCAGTGTCTCAGAGTCCGACGATGTCCAGCTGCTGGGAGTGGCATGTTTGCCTGGATCAGTCCAAGTGTCGCTGTAGTGGAAATCCAGCATCAATGCAAGTCCGGCGTCTTTGATTTGCTTACCTAGTTTCTTCACGAAATCAAGATCCTGGCACACACCTTCGCCCTTATGAGCAGCCGATGCCTTCGACGGGTCAACAAACAGGCGCACGCGCATAGCGTTCCAACCTTGCTGCTTGAAGTAAGCCAGCATCCCGCCAGTAATAGTTTTCCCATCCTTATCGAGGAACTTAGCTCCATTTTCCTCATACTTCGGCAGTAGCGAGATGTCGCCGCCCACATATTTTTGTGCCTGCATGCCCAGCGAGCATGCCACGGCCATAATCAGTAATAGTGATTTCAATTTCATTGTCATTAGGTTTTAGCAATTTGCATGCAAAGATAACCAAAAAAAAGAAATATCCGAGGCTTTTCACCTCGGATATTTTCTATGTCGGATAAAAAAACATTACTTCACCACTTTCTTGCCGTTCACAATGTAAACGCCACGCGGCAGACTGTTCACCGATGTACCCATGGGCAGACGGCGTCCGTCGAGGGTGTATATATAAGGTGTTGGGTGTTGAATGGTGGGTGTTGAGGCAATGCCCGTCAAGACAGAGGCCAGACCGTCCTTGGTATAATAGCCACCATTGGTGAACTTTAGGTCAGCGGTCTTATTCGACCCATCGTTAAAGATAATGTTGTCGGGTATAACGTCTGAACTCGAAATCCATCGCCACAACTCATTGCCGTTTTCTAGCTTACCAACTTTTGTGGCAGCCACACCCGGCCAAGCCACGCCAAGGTAGTCCTTACCATCTTTTCCCGTTTGCCAAACCCATACGTTGACTTTGTTACCCCACGATGTGGGTTTCTCAAAATAGGCGAACACCTTGCCCTCAACGTAAGTTGGGGTAACGACCGTCGATTCATCGGTAACGCTATACTCACGCGTTATGATGCTCGTCACTGTTCCGCCCATTAGCAGGCCCACTTTCAACGTTGTCTTACCTACAGGAATATCAATCTGTGTGCCGCTAGTCACCTGCCGACTATTGGCAGTAGGATCACTGCCATCGGTGGTATATACCAGTTTGGCACTACTGTCGGAACAAACTGCAGTGAGGGTGGCTTTCCGAGCACCTTCGTAAGCGCCTGAGGCTAGATCCACCCATGCCACATTCATGTCGTTTTTCAGAAAATAAGCATAGTGATAACCCGAAAGTACCTTGACGAAATTTTGATTGGTAGGTGCATAACTGCCAGCTTTTGTTCCCACGACGGCCATCAGTTGGCCATTCATTCCCGTTACGGTCACCACATAATAGTCCTTGTTTGAGGCTGTGTTCGTATATGAACTCTGGTTGTGAATGCCAGCCACCTTGCGCACATCAATCATTGCCTTGATGTCTTGTTTGCAGTCTTGCCAGTGTTTCAGAAATATGCAAGGCGTTCCTGGCATAGCCAGCAAATAGGCATTAGCAGCAAGGGTATCGCGACGCAAAGGCCCATTGCTCGAGCCATCAGGGCGCACCTCCGTGTCGTGGTTCTCAACGAAGGTCACAGCCCAGCGTCGGTATGAACCATATACAGTCTGATCGCTCACCAACGGCCAGTTTCCATCGTTCTGGCTTCCCAAAAGGCTCCAGTTCTTCTGGTCGGTGGCATTACGCACCACATACTTAAATTGGAAGTCGAAGGCTGCCGACGTAGGAGTGTTATTCACTTTCGTGGCATCAATCCAGTTTTTGATGGTATTGGTGCCATCCCAGCATTCTCCGACGGAGAACTGCGGTTTTGCATGAGTATTATACATGCCAGTAAAGCTGCCCGAATAGCCCTTCACCATGTCATATCGGAAGCCTGTATATCCAATGTCGTCAAGCAGCATCTTCAGATAGGCTTTCACGCTCGTCTGCACGTTCTCGCTCTTGTGGTCAAGGTCACGCATGCCGTCCCATCCTTCGCCAGTATCGTTGTTGCTCGATAGAGAATAGCCGTTTTGCGAAGCCCAGCTCTTGGTTTTACCGTCATCGTCGTCGGCAACGATGTCGGTAGATTTCAATTGGTAGGTCACACCGTTGTATGTCTCAGCAGGAAAGTCTACCCAGTTGCTCACATTTTTGCGGTGGTTAACCACCACATCGGCAATCGTGCCGATACCTTTCGTCTTGAATGTCTTAATCATAGAGCGCAGTTCTGCCTCTGTCCCAAACGAGCTATTGTAGTGGCCAGGGAACCAGTAGAGGTCGTCATAACCCATCGACTGCCCACCACAATTTCCACTCTGTGGAATCCATACAAGCGTGAAATATTGCGCCAATTCATCTACCTGCTTTTCAAGTCGGCTCCACTGGGCATCGGCAAAACCGTCCCAATAGAAGGCCTGCAGCATCACTCCGTTATACTTCTCGGGCCAGCCCTGTGCCATCATGCCCAGTGCAACGACCATCATCAACAATGTAGTGTAAAATCGTTTCATAAGTCTGTAGTTTTTTATTTCTGTTGCGAAGATACAAAAATATTCAATTCCAAGTAGTTATAACAGCCATTCTTTTAGGGTATGGAGTGCGCAATCGTTTGCATCTTTTACACCCGTTTTGCCCACGTGGAACATGCTTTTCAGCGTGAGGAAAACGAAGAAACGGCCCTCCTCATTGTGCCTGACAATGGGAGAGCCGTCTCAAAGATTCTTATGTAGCTGCTGGGTTTACAGCAGGTTCATGGTGTCGGTGGCAATCATCAGCTCCTCGTCGGTAGGAATCACACAGACGGTTACCTTCGAGTCGTCGGCAGAAATCACTGCCTCCTGGCCGCGGACCTTGTTCTTCTCAGCGTCGAACTTCACGCCGAGATAGCCCAGGCCCTTGCAGACTTCCTCGCGCATGCCGATTTGGTTCTCGCCCACACCGGCTGTAAACACGATGATATCTACTCCGTCCATGGCGGCAGCATAGGCACCGATGTACTTCTTGATGCGGTAGAAATACATGTCGAGTGCCAGCTGAGCACGCTCGTTGCCCTCGTTGGCGGCGTTCTCAACATCGCGCATGTCGCTCATGCCGTCGGTGATACCGGCCACACCGCTCTTCTTGTTGAGCAGGTTCGACATACCGTCGGCATCGAGACCCAGCTTCTTCTCGATGAAGGTGATGGCACCACCGTCGATGTCGCCACTGCGGGTGCCCATCATCAGACCCTCCAGCGGAGTGAGACCCATCGAGGTGTCGATGCACTTGCCGTTCAGAACAGCAGCAATCGAACCGCCATTACCCACGTGGCAGGTGATGACCTTCTTCTCCTCGGCCTTCACACCCAGGAAGTCGCACACGCGCTGGGCCACATAGCGATGGCTGGTGCCGTGGAAACCGTAGCGGCGCACACCATACTTCTCGTACAGCTCGTAAGGAATGGCATACATATAAGCCTTCTTCGGCATGGTCTGGTGGAAAGCAGTGTCGAAGACACCCACCTGGGGCAGGCCCGGCATGAGCTCGCTCACGGCGCGAACACCCTTCAGGTTGGCGGGGTTGTGCAGCGGAGCCAGGTCGGAGCACTCCTCAAACACGCGCAGCACCTCGTCGTTCAGCACAACGCTCTTGTTGAACTTCTCGCCGCCGTGCACCATGCGGTGACCCACTGCGTCGATCTCGCTCAGGTCTTTGATGACACCAATCTCGGGGTCGGTGAGCAGAGAGAAGATGAACTTCACGCCCTCGGTATGCTCGGGAATGTCGTGCATGATTTGTTTTTTCTCACCATTGGCCAGCTTCACTTTCACGAAAGCACCGTCCAAGCCTACGCGCTCGGCACCGCCACTGGTCATCACACTCTTGTCGTCCATGTTGTAGAGCGCATATTTGATAGAGCTGCTACCACAATTCAAAACTAGTATTTTCATATAAAAAAGAAATGTATAAAGAAATGTTTTGTTGCTTTTTTTAGAAAGAAATTAGAATAATGAGAATAATGGTTTGTTCCATTCTCTACCCTTCAATGTAATCCATATAGTTCTCTTGTGTCAGAAGAACAAAGTCGTCCTCGTCGGGCAGATAGAGATAACGTTCTGCACGTAGACGTTTCTCTCCAAAATTGAGCAGTATCCCACGCGAATGCTCTGTTATTCTCATATAGTTGAACAGTTGCGCACGATGCTCTGAATTGATAGATTCAACAGACTTCATTTCTATAATGATTCCTCGGTAATAGAAATCGGCGATAAAAGTTTTCTCCAAAACAACACCCTTGTAGGTGAGTTTGAGGTGCTTCTCGCGCTCAAAGTCCATTCCACGTTGTCTCATTTCAACAGCAAGAGCTTCCTGATAAACTTGTTCTGCCATGCCGCGGCCTAAAGTAGAGTGAACTTCTTGTGCTGCGCCAACGACATTGTAGATATCTTTATACTCCTGCCTTGTCATCAATGAAGAATTATTCTTATTATTCTAATCTCTTTCTTTCATGATGATTCTAATTTATTTCTTTGCGTCCATGGCCTGGCAGGCGGTGATAGCTACCATGTAGTAGATATCGTCGACTGAGCAGCCGCGCGAGAGATCGTTCACCGGACGGGCAATACCCTGCAGCACGGGACCGATGGCGATGGCATCGCCCAGGCGCTGTACCATCTTATAGGCAATGTTTCCTACCTCCAGGCAGGGGAATACCAGCACGTTGGCCTTGCCGGCGATGTCGCTGCCGGGAGCCTTCTTCTGTCCCACGCTCGGCACGAGGGCAGCGTCGGCCTGCAACTCACCGTCGATCTTCAGCTCGGGATCCAGCTCCTTAGCCAGGCGTGTAGCCTCAATCACCTTGTCGACCACCTCATGGGTAGCACTTCCCTTCGTCGAGAAGCTCAGCATGGCTACGCGGGGCTCAGCAAAACCGGCTACGGCACGGGCTGTCTGGGCAGTGCAGACGGCAATCTGCGACAGCTGGTTGGCATCGGGCATCGGCGTAACAGCCACGTCGCCTACCACCAATACACCGTCCTCACCATACTGCTTCTGCTTCGAGATGAGCAGCATACCACCGCTCACGCAGGTGATGCCGGGCTGGCATTTGATAATCTGGAGAGCCGGACGGAGCGTGTCGCCAGTGGTAGAGAGAGCACCGCTGATCTGACCGTCAGCACCTTCGGTCTTGATAATCATACAACCCAGATAGAGAGGATTCTTCACCAACTCACGGGCCTGCTCGATGGTCATTCCCTTCTTCTTACGCAACTCGCAAAGCAGCTGGGCATATTCCTCGCTCTTCTCGCAGTTCTCAGGATCGATGAGCGTAGCCTTGTCGATGTTCTTCAGGCCTTTTTCCTCAGCCAGAGCGTGTACCTTCTCGGGGTTACCAATCAGGATGATGTCGGCAATGTCGTCGGCCAATACGCGGTCGGCGGCGGTCAGGGTGCGCTCCTCTTCGGCCTCGGGGAGCACGATGCGCTGCTTGTTTGACTTAGCACGCGCTACAATTTGACTTAATAAATCCATAGTTTGTTTTGTTATTTAAAAATGTGTTTTCAAACTTTAGTTTGCAAAAATAGGAAAAATAATCGGAATATCCTATTTTATTAAGATAAAATATGTTTTTTCACGCTGATTCCTCACAATTCGTGTCTTGGCCGGTGGGGTGGAGCCAAGAACAGTTTCAGGCGATACTCACCCTTTGTCAATGAACTGGCTGTTCTCCATGCAGCAGACCGAAAAATATTGTTAAAACATCACAAAAAAACCAATGCGAAACCATTTCCGTGCAATATTACGTATTTTTGTTGTTACAATTAAAAAAGGAGTATTTATGATGGTTCCATTCTTGTCAAAAGTGTGTCAACACTCTATCCTCTGCACAATCGTCCTGTCGCTTTGTCTCTTCGGTTGCAGCAGTGATGGCGACTTCGAATCTGATACATTACCGGAGTTTGCCGAAGGGTTGGGCGTGAATCCAAGGGACGCAGGTCCTGTGAGCATAACGACGGAGGGAGATGTGTCTATCACCCGCGATGCTTTGGGCGGTTTCCTGGCAATTTCTTATGCGGATGCTGAAAAAGCACCCGCATCGGCTGCAGAGATGTTTAGTTGCTGGATGTGTCTGACCCCAGATGATTCTTTCGTGCTTTTTTATTCAGAAGATCATTCGTGGATGTCGAGTCCTATGAGGGTTGAGCGGTATCAACAGTTCTACAAAGGTGTTCTGGTATATCAAGGAGGCTTTGCCGTAAGATTACAGAACGGGAAAGTGAAGAGTGCCAATGGTATGATGATGAAGATTGACCATTTGGATGTCCGTCCGACTGTCAGTGAGCAAAAGGCGTTGGAAACCTATGCGAAATATCTGAAAGTCCCTACTGAAGCAGTAGGGGCAGGACATATCACGGCATGGTTTGATGATACCTTGATGATAGCCGAATTCCCTATCTCGAAAGGCTCTACACAATGGGCACCTCGGTTGGTGTATGGGCTGTGCTATCATGGCATGAGCAAGGAGGGCATGTGTTTCGTGGATGCCCATACCGGCCGGCTGCTTCTGACATGGCCCAACTATGTGGATTAGACTACCCATTCAGACTAAGAATTCTCCCCCTCTCCTTTTCTCTGAGAGGGGGAGAATCCTGACAGCTGTTCCCTTATAGAATCAGCCTACTATATATTTGCTCCCTGGAAGCAGGGAGATGAGCTTCGTGGCTATTATGCAGCATATATACGTGAGCACGGCAATGACGGGAATCGCCAGCCACACGGGCAGCAGAGGCTCGGCCACATTGCCGGCAATGAGTCTTCCGGAAATGGGTAAGAGGAAGAAGATATGCATCAGATACATTCCAAACGTCAGTTTGGCGATGGCGGTAATATACGATGGAGCACGGCGGATGCAGGTGAAGAGCAGGAAGGCTCCAAAGGTGGAAAGCAGCACATTGGGGGTACAGAACTGCCACGACCACTCCATCTCAGGGGTGGGCATCTGAACACCCGGCACTCCTTTCATCCAGAAGCTCCATGCCGTGAATGCCCCTCCGACGATGAAACAGATGGTGCCTATTGTCAGACGTCGGCGCTGCGACCACTTCAGATGCACACGGATGTAATGCGCCAGCACCACGTAGCCTAGGTAACCCGAGCAGTACCACAGGGCAGAGAACTGGTTCCAGTGGCATTCGCCCCAGATGGTGGGTGAGACAAAATGATGGAGCCAGGGAAGCAATGTCGAGACGACGAAGAACAAGAGGAAGAGGCGTTCGTCGCGCGCACTGGCCCGCTCCAGCCATGGCGACACCACGGGGATGATGAGGTAGATGCTGATAAGCGGGTACATGAACCACAGATGGCCGGCCATCGGCGGGAAGTTGAAAGGCACCATGCGCAGGTCGGCCATGGCCTGCTCCCATGTCGTTCCGCCCCATGCCAGCGGCAGAAGGGCATAGAGCAGCAAGAAACAAATCATTGGCGGCAGGATACGCATGAAACGACGGCGGTAGAATTGCCTCATGGTCATGCCTTCGGGCATAGGAACCAGCAGAAAGGCCGACACGATGATGAAGAGCGGCACCGACACACGGCCCAGGAAACCGTCGTAGAGACTTACCCACAGACGGTTCGACTCGTTGGCCAGCATAGCCTCGTCGAAAGTGACACAATAGAAGTTTTCAGCACTGTGGACCAGCATCACCATGAAGCAGGCCACCACTCGAATGTAATCAACAAATGCTATCCGCTCTTTCATGCTGTTTTTTAGTTGGTTAAGTAGTCAGGACTTTCCTCCGTTTCAGGCTTTGTCCTGCTTTTGTCTGCAAAGGTAGCTATTATTCCTTATTTCTCAAAAACATCCTGACCTTAATTGTCCAGCGAAGCCAAATAATCGTCATAGTCGGCCCCTTCATAGTCGGTGTGTCCATCGTCCAATCCATCATCTTGCCAATCCAAGTCATCATCATTCATCAGCCAGTCTTCCTCGTCATCCTCCATCAGCCAGTCTTCCTCGTCATCCTCCATCAGCCAATCCTCCTCGTCATCATCTTTCATCAGCCAATCCTCCTCAGCATCATCCATCAAACCATTATCCGGATCATGATCAGACATGTGTCTCTCCTTGTTGTGTTTCCTTAGTTTCTCAAGCAGGGCAGCACCTGCAACGACCGTTGCGGCCTGATTTACGACCGAAGGCTTGGCCGTACGGGTATGGTCGGCCCGGTTCACCGTCGCTTCGTCGATGCTTTTCTCCACCTTTTTCTCCATGTCTTCTGTCTGCGTTGTCACCTCGTCGGCGGCGACATGCCGTTGCCGACTCCTTCTGATGTAGAAAAAGGCGATGATGATTATCACAATAAAGATAATGTCAAGCACTAGCATAACCCAGTGAATAAGATGATAGGTGTCAGTTAAGAAAAACAGGGAGAGCGTCCACAGAGGTCGCTCTCCCCATTCCCATGATAGCAGCAATTAATATTCCAGGATGAGGGTTTGTCGCGGACTGAGGCGCAAGTCTTTTTTCAGACTGTACTTACGGCCCGTGATGACATCCTCGGCCTCGGTCTGGTCGACATCAAACAGCTCAGCATAGCGGCTCATCTCCATCACTGCCGGTTTTGTGGTGCCATTGATGATGGTCATCACTCCGTGGCGGTGCCAGCGGCGGGCAACGACATAGACCCCGTGGTAGGGGATGAACTGAGTCTGGTAGCCGCGGATGATGGTCTCATTGCCATAGCGCCAGTGCAGCAGGGCCGAGAGCCAGTTGAACATAGCATTTTCGGCCTTGGTGCGGCCTTCGGCGGTGAAGG
This sequence comes from Prevotella sp. UBA2850, assembly GCA_002350805.1. Lineage (GTDB taxonomy): Bacteria > Bacteroidota > Bacteroidia > Bacteroidales > Bacteroidaceae > Prevotella. Next base: position 33,374 of record DEFO01000007.1, on the reverse strand, counting down.
CGTTGTGTTTGTCACCGGGGAATCCGCCTGGGAAGTCCTTGCGCACATTGCCGTCGGTCACCTCCTTGGTGCCGTTCATCAGTATCTCGGTACCGTAGTAGAGCTGAGGTATGCGCTTCACGGTGAGCAGCAGTGCCAGTGCCTGCTTGAGGGCGAGCGTGTCATGTCCGTTGCCGAGGAATCGGTCGGTGTCGTGGTTGTCGATGAAGGCCATCACATGGTTAGGGTCGGCATAGAGGTAGTCATAGCAGAACGAGTTGTAGAGCCTGTTCATGCCGTTCCACCAGCCGTCGGTCTCCTCGTTCTTGGCCTGTGAGAGACGGTCGAAGAAGGCAAAGTCCATGACGGTTTTCAGGTAGCTGTTCTCCTCCGACAGTTTCGAGTCTTTCTGCCAGGCAGCGGTATAGGCCGGTTCGGTGACCCATGTCTCGCCCACCACGTTGAAGTTGGGATACTCCTCGTCGAGGGTCTTCATCCATCGCGCCATGCCCTTGGCGTCGGCATAGGGGTAGGTGTCCATGCGGATGCCGTCGATGCCAACGGTCTCAATCCACCAGATGGAGTTCTGGATGAGATAGGTCATGACGTGCGGATTGCGGTGGTTCAGGTCGGGCATAGATGGGACGAACCATCCGTCGACAGTCTCGTGGAGGTCTATTTCCGAGGCATACGGGTCTTTCACGGGCGTCAGTTTGTAGCTCGTCTGCAGGTATTTGCTCTTAGCTGGTTCGCTGCCGTCGGCATTGGCGGTGAATCCGGTCATCGGGTCACGGCCGCTCGATTGCTTCTCGCTCAGCCACTCGGGGGTGTTGAACCAGTCGGGACTGGGCATGTCGGCCACCCATGGATGCTCAAATCCGCAGTGGTTGAAGATCATGTCCATCACGATTTTCAGTCCTTTCTGGTGTGCCTCGTCTATCAGTCGGCGGTATTCCTCGTTGGTGCCGAAGCGCGGGTCCACACGGTAGTAGTCGGTGGTGGCATAACCGTGATAGGTGGAGAAACCGTTGTTGTCGGGCGAGTTGTTCTCCAGCACGGGTGTGAACCACAAGGCCGTGACACCCAGTTGGTTGAAGTAGTCGAGGTGCTGGCGGATGCCCTCGAGGTCGCCCCCGTGGCGCAAGCTGGGCTGGCTGCGGTCGTTCACATAGTTGTTCAGTCCCTTGATCTGGTCGTTGTCGGCACGGCCCGATGCAAAGCGGTCGGGCATGAGCATATAGAGCACGTCGCTATTGTCGAATCCCATGCGCTTGTCGCCGCTCATCTCGCGCGCTTTCAGCTGGTACTTATATTTCTTCTTGTCGAACTGCAGGGTCATCTCGCCAGGCTGGGCACCACTCAAGTCGAGATAGACCAGCAAATAGTTGGGCGAGCCGGGGCGCACTACTTCGTCGATGGTGACGCCCGGATAGTCGGTGGTGACCGTCTTTACGGCAGCAATATCGGGTCCGTAGACCATCAATTGTAACTTAGGATTCTTCATTCCCACAAACCAGTCGGTAGGATCGATGCGGGTAATGCCTTTCTTGGGTGCTGCTGCCATGGCGATGACGAATGGAAGAAACAAACTGATGAATAATAACTTTTTCATATGCTGACTCTTTTTAGGGTTCATACATGATGAGTGCCGACTGTCCCGACACGGGAATCTTGCGCCCGAAGGTCTTGCTGGTCGACTGCTCGTCGATTTCGCCGTCCTTGCAAACCACGGTATACATGCCCTTGGGCACAGGCACCATCGTCTTCTCCTTGTTGGCGTTGAGGATGACCACAATGTTGCGCCAGTCGTCGCGGCCCGCATAATTCTTCAGGCGGAAGGCCACCACACCTGCCGGAGCATCGAGGAACTCCAGATGCTTACGCACCAGATGGGCATCTCCCAGGCGGAAGGCAGGATGATTGCGGCGCAGCTGGATGAGGCTCTTGTAGTATTGATACACCTGCGGATACTCCTTCAGGCGGTCCCAGTCGAGGTGGTTGATGGAGTCGGGCGACTCAAAAGAGTTGTGCACGCCCTTCTTGTCGCGCAGCATCTCTTCGCCGCTGAGCATGAAAGGCACGCCTTGCGAGGTGAAAACAGCAGTCTGGGCCAGCAGGTCGAGGCGAATCAGCTCGTCTTTCTGTTCTGTGCTGAGAGCACTGAACTTGCCTTGGGCACCCTTCAGACTGGGTACGCTGGCCATCAGCCGGTCGACGAGGCACATGTCGTCGTGACAGCTCACGTAGGCAATCATCTGCGTAGGCTCGTCGGCCCACGGTGTCTTCGAGTAGTTCACCTTGCTCATGTCTACCTGTGGATGACTGATGCCGCCGGCAATGCCGAACTTGATATTTTCTTCCTCGCCGGGAATGCCAGCCAGGAACGCGCCCTTGGTGTCGTCGCTGAACGGGCCGCGCAGTCCGTCGCGCATCTCATCGCTGAAGGCGGCAATGCGGGGCATCTTCGCGATATTGGCCTTCATGCCCAGCTGTTCCTGCGGATAGGCACAGCTGCCGGCGCTCCACCCCTCGCCATAGACAAAGAGGTTGGGGTCGATTTTGTCGAGTTCGGCGCGCACGGCATTCATCGTCTCGATGTCGTGGCAGCCCATCAGGTCGAAGCGGAATCCGTCGACACGGTATTCGTTGGCCCAGTATTTCACCGACTCGATGATGAACTGTCGCATCATGGGCTGTTCAGAGGCCGTCTCGTTGCCGCAGCCCGAGCCGTTGCTGTATTTCCCATCGGCCGTCTTGCGGAAATAATAGTCGGGATAAGTCTTCTGGAAGTTGCTGCCCTCGATGCTATAGGTGTGGTTGTACACCACGTCGAGAATGACGCGGATGCCTGCCTTATGCAAGGCCTGCACCATCTGCTTGAACTCCCTGACGCGAGCTTTCGGGTCGTACGGGTCGGTGCTGTACGAGCCTTCGGGCACATTATAGTTCAGCGGGTCGTAGCCCCAGTTGTATTTGTTGTCGCCAGGCCGTGTCTCGTCGACCGAGGCATAGTCGAACGACGGCAGTATGTGCACGGCGTTCACGCCGAGGTCGGTCAGGTGCTGGATGGCCCATGGCTCGGTGAGTGCCAGGAACTTACCGGGATACTTGGCGTCGGGACGCGCAATGGAGAAGTCGCGGTGGTGCAGCTCATAGATCACCAGGTCGGCAGGTGTCTTGGTGACGGGTCGCTGGTCGCAGCACCAGTCGTCGGGGTCGCACTCCAGCATGTTGAGGATGGCACCGCGGCGTCCGTTCACGCCTACGGCCTTGGCAAAGACACCTGCACACTCACCATGTCCGGCATCGAAGGTGTAGAACTTCCCCCTAAGGTCACCCTTCACGGTGGCTGTCCACTTCTTGGTGTCGGCATTGTAGGTCATCTTCACGGTTTTCAGGGCTTTCCCCTTGACACCGTTCTGGTAGATGCGTACTTTCACCGACTTGGCATTGGCCGGGGCGAAGAGGTTGAAGACGGTCGCCTCGGGGCCGCACTCCACCTCGTTGAAAAATGTCTGTCCGCTTACAAGGTTTGTCATGAGTGCCAGCATGGCTGTTGCTATGATTTTTTTCATTGTTACGTTTGTTCGGTTTTGAGGAATTGTGATGGGTTGCTATTTGGCTATCAGCGAGATGGCAAAGCCACCGCCGGGAGCCTCAGTAAGTTTCAGTGTGTCGCCTTTCTTCACCACACGCTTGGTGATGGTATAGGCCTGTGGGTTGTGCTCATAGTGGGCATCCTTGGCGTCGGCATAGATGGTGCAGTCGTATTTCTTTCCCTTGTCCAGGAAGTCGAGTTTGACGACACTCTTATGACCGTTCTCGTCGCACTTGCCGCCCACAAACCAGTTGTCAGTGCCCTTGGCCTTACGGGCCACTGTGATATAGTCGGCAGGCTCGGCCTCCAGGTAGCGGCTGTCGTCCCAGTCGCAGGCCACGTCGCGGATGAACTGGAAGGCATCGTCGAAACGCTCGTAGTGCTCGGGCAGGTCGGCGGCCATCTGCAGCGGCGAGTACATGGTCAGGTAGAGGGCCAGCGAACCGGCCAGCGTGATGCGTGCCCACGACTGGTTGCCGCTCCACTCCGACAGCTTGGTCACGAAGATGCCTGGTGTGTAGTCCATCGGACCGCCCTGCAGGCGGGTGAACGGCAGCACACAGGTATGGTCGGGACGTGAGCCGCCGAAGGCCTCATACTCCGTGCCGCGGGCCGACTCGTTGCCCACCATGTTGGGATAGGTACGGCAGATGCCCGTCGGGCGCACGGCCTCGTGGCCGTTCACCATGATGTGATGCTTGGCAGCCTCTTTGACGACATACATGTAGTGGTTGTTCATTGACTGCGAGTAGTGATGGTCACCACGGGGGATGATGTCGCCCACATAACCGGTCTTCACGGCGTCGTAGCCATAGTGGTTCATCAGCTGGAAGGCTTTCTCCAGGTGGCGTTCGTAGTTCTGCGTGCTCGAGCTGGTCTCGTGGTGCATCATGATTTTCACACCCTTCGAGTGGGCATAGTCGTTGAGCATCTTGATGTCGAAGTCGGGGTAGGGGGTCACAAAGTCAAACACGTCGCGTTTCCACATGTTGGCCCAGTCTTCCCATCCTACGTTCCATCCCTCGACAAGCACCTCGTCGAGACCGTTCTTGGCAGCAAAGTCGATATAGCGCTTCACCTTCTCGTTGTTGGCTGCATGGCGGCCGTTGGGTTTTACCTTCGTCCAGTCAATCTGGTCGAGCTTGATGCTGGGGAACTCATCGGTGTAGTTCCACGAGCTCTTGCCCACAATCATTTCCCACCACACACCACAGTATTTCGTGGGGTGAATCCATGAGGTGTCCTCTATCTTGCACGGCTCGTTCAGATTCAGAATCAAGTTGCTCGACAGCATGTCGCGGGCATCGTCGCTCACCATGACCGTGCGCCAGGGTGTTGTGCAGGGTGTCTGCATGGCACCTTTCAGTCCGGTGGCATCGGGGGTCAGGTGACTCACAAAGGTGAACGGCTTGGGCAGCGGACATGCCGATGGCTGCGGATGAGGCGTATAGGCATTACTGCTTCCTTTCAGCTCGGTGGTGAATGCCTTGGTCTCGGCATCTACCAGTTCGAGGTGCATGGTAGCGTAGTCCAGACAGGCGGCCTCGTGGATGTTGATGTAGAGCCCGTCGTCGGTCTTCATCTGTAGTGAGGTCTGTACACCCGTCTCACTGAACGGGGCTACCGAGCTGTTGCCCCAGTTGACGGCATGCCTCATTCGCTCACGGATGCCTGAGAGTTTGGTTTCTTGTGTCTCCTGCTCCTGTGTGTCGTAGTCGCCGGGCAGCCACCAGGCGGTATGGTCGCCTGCCATGGCAAACTCGGTACGCTCTTCCTTGATAAGGAAATAGTTCAGCTCTTTCTGTTGGGGGAACTCATAGCGCAGGCCGATGCCGTCGTCATAGACGCGGAAACGGATAATCATTTTGCGCTCGTTCGTCACGAGGGCCAGTCCGCGCGATGCTCCGTCGCCTTGATATTCGGTTTTCTTTATTTCCTGGACCAGTGTCACGGCCATTTCGTTGTAGTGGTTGCGTATGGTGGCTGTCTCACCCCATACGGGCTTCCAGGTCTCATCGAAGTCTGCATACTTCACGTCGGCTACCTTGAAGCCATCCAGCAGGTCGGTTTCCTCCATGCCTTTCGACGCATGTTTGTCCTTGGCCAGTTCCAGTCCCAGATGACTGGGTTTTACCACCGCCCGTCCTTTGTAGCTCATCTCGTAGGTGGGCCGTCCGTTGTCGGTCAGTGAGAACGTCAGTACGATATTGCCGTTAGGCGATGTCACATTCTCTGCCAGTGCCATTAACGGCATCAGCAGCATGAGGAACAATAGTTTTATACTTTTCATCTTAATGTATAGTTAGTTTTTATGGGGTTATTTTCTACCTGAGTGCATGATCAGTTCTCTGATGTTCTCGTTGAATGCCGTCTGTGCCATGAGGTCCTCAATGTTCAGGTGCATGCGGTAACGCCAGTAGTGGCGCGGGTTGGCGGGAATATTGATGCGCTCGGCGTTGGCGTCGGGCAGGCGCAGTTTCTCGTCGATGGCCAGCCAGTCTTGTATGGAGAGAATGCAGAGCATGCTGGGCGAGGTGAGATGGCGCGAGATGATGTCGCGGGCTAGCCAGCCGGGCAGCGGGTGGGGTGCCTCGTCGCCCCGGTAGAGCATGGTGGTATAGTATTCCTGCGTGCGCTGCCGGTCCTCGTCCCACCACTGGCGCAGGGTGGGCATGTCGTGGCTGCTGATGGTGCATACCGAGCGGTAGGGGTTGCGCGACAGGTGACCGAAACGGGTCGACGGGTCTTTTGGCATCGACTGCAGCTCGAGCGACAGGATGCGCAGCTCGTTCATCACCCAGGGCACACAGTCGGGCACCATGCCCAGATCCTCGGCGCACACCAGCATGCGGGTAGCCTGTACCAGTCGCGGCAGTTTCTTCATGGCCTCACGATACCAGAACTGGTTGTTGCGGCGGTAATAGTAGTCGTTGTACAGACGGTTGAACACAAACTTCTCGCTGTCGGTCAGTGCCTCATACAAGAGGTCGAGCTGGGCACTGATGCGCGGGTGGAATTTCTTGGCGTCTTTATGGTCGCGCACAAACAGCACGTTGCTGATGAGTGCATACAGTCCGTCTCTCAGCCACAGCTCTTTCTCGTCGGTGGTGCTGGCAAAGGCTTTCTCCACCTTCCGTTGTGTGTTGTATTCGTCCTTCATGCGGTAGAAGCCGTTGTGCGTTGGCTCCAGATATTTCTGGCGCACCTCTTCGGCCCGCTCCTTGAAGATGCGGTCCAGCACCCAGTCGCAGATATACGGTTGGGTGAACAGCTCCTCCTGCCAGTGCAGGCCATAGCCTTCAATCTCCTCGCGCGTCATGCCCAGAGCCGGCTGGAACTGTCCGAGCAGTCCGTGAACGGCGTCGACGGGAATCTCCCAGATGCGGAAGAAGCCCAGCACGTGGTCGATGCGGTAGGCGTCGAAGAATTTAGCCATGTTGCTGAAGCGGCGCACCCACCACAGGCAGCCGTCTTTCAGCATCTCGTCCCAGTTGTAGGTGGGGAAGCCCCAGTTTTGTCCGTTCACCGAGAAATCGTCGGGCGGCGCTCCGGCCTGTCCGTTCAGGTTGAAGTAGCGTGGTTCCTGCCAGGCGTCGCAGCCGTAGCGGTTCACACCGATGGGGATGTCGCCCTTCAGGATGACTCCCTTCTGGCGGGCATACTCGTGGACGGCCTTCATCTGCGTGTTCAGAATGTATTGCACGTAGTAGAAGAACGACACATCCTTGAACAGCTTGGAGCGGGGCGACTCCAACGCCTTGCGGTCGGCCTCGTGGAACACCTCATGGCCTGCCCACTGCGTGTAGTCGGCCGTGCCGTTAGTGTCGCGCAGATAACAGTACTGGGCATAGGGGGCCAGCCATTGCTTCGACTCGGCAAAGAACGCCTTGAAGGCGGCCGAAGACATGACTTTCTTGCCTTCCTGTTCAAACAACAGGCGCAGATAGCTGGTCTTGGCCGCATTCACCTGCTCATAGTCAATCTGCGGCAGGGCGTTCAGGCTCTCTCTCAGCTGTTCGTATTTCTCTCTCTCTTTCTCGTCTTTCAGAGGCGGCAGTGCCGTCAGGTCGGCATACTGCGGGTGCAAGGCGAAGATGCTGATGCACGAATAAGGATAGGAGTCGGTCCATGTGTGGGTGATGGTGGTGTCGTTGATGGGTAGTATCTGCAGCACGCGCTGGCGCGTCAGTGCCACCCAGTCGATCATCTTGCGCAGGTCGCCGAAGTCACCCACGCCGAAGCTTGTCTTCGAGCGCAGCGAGAACACGGGCACCAGCGTGCCGGCACATTTCATGGGGTGGATGGGGAAGGTGGCTTGCGACAGCTCGTACACGGCCACGTCGCCCGTCTCCATGGGCGGGAGCACCACCGTACGGTTGGCTCCAATCTCCCACAGCGGTGTCACGTCGTCTTCCTCGTCGAGCACCACAAACTTAAACTCCATGAACGGGCGTGCCAGTTTGGTGGCATCGATGTTCACCACCCACTCGTTGTAGTTGTGCTCATACATCGGTACCGCCTTCTTGGCCTCCCAAGAGCCCAGCACGGCATCTTCGCCGACAAGGGCCAGACGCTCGTCGGCACGCAACTGCGGAGCGCGCACCTTCAGGCGGATGCAGATGGGATAGCCGATCTTCGGGCACAGCGAGTGCTCGTGCGAGGCTATGCAGTCGGTAAAGGCCGAGCTGTAAAGATAAGAATCCTCGGGCGCGTCAATCCAATGGTCGTAGACGTTATAGTTGATACCTTTCACACTGTCGAACTCCAGACGGTGCATGGCCACCAACCATTCGTGGCGCTCCTCCTTGCCCTCGCGCTCAACAGCATAATAATAGTCGATGAACGACCCCGACTGAAACTCATGGCGGATGTCGCATTTCCAACGACCTTCACCTTCAGCCTTCATTCTATACTTCGATACTTTGCGGTCTCCATTGGCATCCTGACCCAACAGGTTCAGAACCAGTTCTTCGCCGAAAACAGTGTAATAATCTATAAAGAAATGTATGTTCATAGACCTAGGAATTAGTAATTTTCGGTAAAGTTACAACTTTCCGCAATACGTTGACTCTCAGGAGGTCGACGATTTGCCTTTTTTGTTGCGCAAACGTTTGCATATATGACGTGCAACAAAGCGGTCAGGCTTATTCAAGGTTGCCCACAGAAGGTGGCAAGCCGCCGGTTCAAATGCGCTGAAGCGCGTTCAAAGTTCAAGGTTTTCCCACAGGAGGCAGCAGAGCTGCGGTTCAAAGTTCCAAGTTCCAAGTTCAAGAACGGTCATCAGGCCGTTTATGTCATTTTTGATAATTTGTGGAAATTGACGGGAATTAGTGTTAAGTATAAAACATAAATTGGCACGAATTGGCACAAATTATTCAAAAATTCTTTTGCTCAAGCTGGCAGGCTAATTTTGTATTATAAATTTTCAATTCTCTCGATGAGGACGGTGGCGTAGGCCGAGATGCCCTCCTCGCGTCCGGTAAAGCCGAGGTGCTCGGTGGTGGTGGCCTTGATGGAGATATCGTCGACATCACAACCGATGATGTCGGCCATGCACTGTTTCATGGCGGGAATATGCGGATTCATCTTTGGACGCTCGGCGCAGATGGTGGCATCGATATTGCCCAGGCGGTAGCCCTTGGTGGCTATCAGGCGGATGGTGTCGCGGAGGATGATTTTGCTGTCCATGCCGTCGGTCTCGGCTGCCGTGTCGGGGAAGTGATAGCCAATGTCGCGCATGTTGGCGGCACCGAGCAGCGCGTCGCAGATGGCGTGCAGCAGCACGTCGGCGTCGCTGTGACCCAACAGACCGAGGGTGTGGTCGATTCTAATGCCGCCTATCCATAGTTCGCGGCCCTCGACGAGCTGGTGTACGTCGTAACCGAATCCTACTCTTATCTTCATAGTACTGCGGAGGTGGGGATTATTTGCGGTGGAAAAGGTCCTTGATGCCGTCCATATCGAAGGTCAGCGAGAAGCGCAGCGTCTGGTCCAGAGGATTGCTCTTGGCCGTGGCAATCACATAACCGGCATCGAGCGAGAAGACACTCATGCGGAATCCGGCGCCCAGGGTGAAGTATTTGCGGTTTCCCTTGTTGGCACTCTCGTGGTGGTAGCCGGCACGAATGGAGAACTGGTCGTGGTAGATATACTCGCCGCCGACGCTCCACTGGATTTCCTGCATCTCTTCCTTGAAGCCGTTGGGGGCATCGCTGAAGCTCTTGAAGATACCATTGATGGAGCTGATGTCGTAGTAGTCGCGCTGCACACGAGAGATATAGTCTTCCTCGGTCTCATCGTCGATGCGCTTGGGATAGGTAGGGACGAGCAGTTTGTTGGCGTCGGCAGCAATGGTGAAACGGTTGTACTCGTCGACGGGTATCATCAGGGCTGCACCCAGACGCATGTTGGTGGGGATAAACTCGCTGTTGTCGTCACCGCCGAAAGAGATCTTACTACCGATGTTGCTGATGTTCAGACCCAGACCGAGCTGGCATTCGCGACTGCCCAGTGTGATGTAGTTGTTGTAGTAGCAGGCCAGGTCGGCAGCAAAGGCTGAGCCGGGGGAGGTGTCGTCGTGGTAGTCGTAGGTGAGGTCGGAGTAAATCCAGCGCACACCGGCTGCAATAGAGAACTTCTCGCTGAGCATGAGCGAGTAGGCCACGTCGACTGACATCTCGTAGGGGTTGATGGTCTCGGCATTCGAATAGTCATCGCCACCGTTCCAGTTGGTCATCACCTCACCGAGCGAGAAGTAGCGCAGCGAGCCCGAGATGGCACTGTAGTCGCCAATGCGGTAGTAGCCTGTCAGGTTGGCCAGGTCGATATCGTTCACCAGCTGGCGCAGCCACGGGGTATAGTTCAGTGCCACTCCGGCGCGGCTGATGGTGAACGGATACTTGGCGGGGTTCCAGAACTGCGAGTTGACGTCGGGGTCGGTGGCCGCACCCACATCGCCCAAGCCTGCTGCACGGGCATCGGGGGCTATCATCTGCGAGGTGACAGAGTAGTTCACGGGGTTGAACATGTCGGTCTTGTCGTCTTGGGCCAGGGCTGCCACAGAGGCGAGCAGCAGAATGACTATGCTTGAAAATCGTCTAATTTCTTTATTCATCACTATTTATGAACGTTGATGTGGCTTATTTATTGCCTATAATGATTAATTTCTGTGCTTTCGATGCCTGCGAGCTGCCGTCGCTGCTGATGCGTACCCGGTAGAGATATACGCCGGTTTGCAGACGGCTGCCGCCATCGGTCGATAGGTTCCAGTTGAGGGTATAGGTACTGGTAGCAGGCACTCCGCTCTCATGGTGGCGCCAGAGCAGCCGTCCGGCAAAGTCGAAGACCTCAAGTTCTACATCCAGCTCGCTGCCCGTACGGTCGTGGCTGATGATGAAGGTGGTCTCGCTCACGGCAGGGTTCTTGGTGCAGCTCACTCCGAAGCAGTGGGGCTTCAGGCCACGCACCACATTGAAGGTCAGCTCGGTGGTGGTGGCATTGTTGAGCACATCCCAGGCGCGGAACGTCAGGCGGTGGCGCCCTGCGGTGAGTTCGGGAATGCTATAGTAGGTGGTGCCACTGGTGTAGCTGCCGAAATCGTATTGGAAGTTGCCGTTCAGGTTGTAGGTCATGGCTGTCAGTCCGTCGATGGTCAGTTCGAGGTCGTGACCGATACCGTTGCCGGTGGTGTTGATGCCGTCTTTGTCGGTGATCTCAGCCACGAAATAGGGGGTGCTGTTCACGTCGTCGCCATTGCTGAACGAGGGTGAGTTGAGATAGCAGTAGACGGAAGGACCGATGGAGTCATTGGCTACGGTGTCGGTACTGCCCACCTTGAAGCGCTCGCAACAGCCGTTGGCCGAGCGCAGATGGTCGCTGCTGACGGCAAAGAGATTGATGAGGCCGGTGCCGTCGGTATAGTTGATGTCCATGGGCACGGCGAAGCTGAAGGTGAACTGCCCGTTTCGCACCTCATCGGAGCCGCTGAAAAGGGTCTTTGTCCGGTCCTTATAGACGAATGGTGTCTGTGCACCGTCAGACGAGGTGTCGTTCAGTTTGCAGGTAATCTCTTCCTCCGAGTCGCGCACGGTGGCCGTCACAGTTCCGTTGAAGTCGGTCAGCGGCAGTCCGTTGGCTTCGATATGGCCGCTCACCGTGGCCACTTGTCCTGCCTTGAGGGTGGTCATGCTACTGGCGGTGACTGCCTCGCCGTTGATGGCATCGACCACCACGCTGAGTGAGGGGATGTTCAGCCGCAGGGCGGGATCGCCCAGCAGCGAGTATTGCAGTTTGTTCTGGGTGTTGTCGTATTTGGGTACCTTGGGGTCGTAAGGGTCGTAGATATATCCGTTGACGAGGTCGTTCTTGGCTTTGCGCTGGGCCTCACCAATGGTGATGTAGCTGCCGTCGAAGGGTGTGAACAGATTGCGCAGGAAGGCATTGTTGATGAGTTGGTTGCGGTCTTGATACACCGTGCGGGTTGTACCGAAGAAAGCCACAGCACCGCCTTTGTCGTTGAGCACGGCGGCCTCGCCGATGTTGTCGGTCTGACTGTCGAAAGGCATGATGTCGCAGGAGGCCGTGATCCACAGCGGCAGGTTCTCGTTGGTGAAGTTCTCGAAGTGGGTCAGTCCGACCACCATCTCATGCGACAACTGGTCGGCTCGTCCGTGGCCGCAATAGTCGATGATCAGTGCTCCGGCCTGTTGCTGTTGGACGATGGCCTTGGTCACTTCGGGATAGGTGGCGCCGGTCGATGACACCTCGCGGGTGTAGGCATCCCACATCACCTTCTTCTCGACGATGCCCGGATTGAGCTCGGCCACGATACCTGCAGCCTTGTCGGCGTCAATCATGTGCTGGTTGCTATTGCCGTCGTCGCCCAGGAACATGATCGTGTTCTGCCAGATACCGGCATTTTGGTTGTTGACGTAGGCCAGGGTCTTGTCGGTCAGGATCTTAGCCTGCTCGGCATTGCGCACAGGGAACCGGCCCACGGCAATGTCTGGTTTGCCGCGGTAGCTATTGCCCGTGAGCAGCGTCTCGCCATCGTCCAGCAGACAGAAGAAGTCTTCCGACACATAGCACTGGGTGCTGCTGAATGAGTTCTCGCTCTCGTAACACAGCAGGAAATCGTCGGGCGTGTAGCCGGTCCAGGCACTGGTGTGCATACGATTGTCCCAGGCGCAGTCGCCGAAAAGCATCAGGTAACGGGGCATCTCGCCCTCGGTCTGGGCACGGTCGTAGAGCATTTTCATGTAGCGGCGGTAGGCATTGGCGTCGGGGGTGCCGCTGGAGAACTCGTTGTAGAGCTCGTCGGCAGGCACAATGCGCACGGAGAGGCCATCGCGCTGCTCGTGCATGGTCTTGATGCGTTCGGCCTGGGCCGTCAGCTTGCCTGTCAACGGCACAATGATAACCATGTCGCAGGGACCGTCGGCATGATGGTCTTGGTTGGTGATGTTGTAGACGTACTCCGGACTGTCGAATGTTGTCGTGGCCAGTTGCAGCGGCCGGGGCGTGTCGAGGGCCAGGGAGAGATAGTCGGCACGGACGGGTGTGGAACCACTCGCAACGGTGATGCGCAGCTCGTTTTGTGCCTGCAGGTTGCTGACCTGATAGGTGCTGGCCGACTCGGCAGCATGGTCGTACGACGAACTGGTTGCCATTCGCTGTGTGCCCAGCTGCTCGCCGTTCAGCTCGACGGTGGCTGTGGCGGCACTGCTGGTGGTCAGTACCACGCGCAGGGAGCCGCCCGACGCCTGTCCATGGGTGGGCAGCTGGTAGGTCTTCGACTGGCCGGCCTCAATGGCCGTACCCTCGTAGAGGTTGCGGCCGCCCTCATACCATGCGTATTCGTCTTTCTCGTAGAGCACATGATAGTCGTCGGCTGAGGGATAGTAGGTGCTGATGAAGGTGGTACTGTCTATCTGTAAAGGCTCAGCATCGCCCTGGGTGATGAAATAATAACCGTAGTCGGAGTAGGGATTGCGCGTGCGGATGGTCGAGGAGGGCGACGACCACGATACGGGGCCGCGGCCGAAGAACAACCGCCGTCCGCCAATGGTGCACGTAGGCAGTTCCTGCAAGTCGTCGGTGGCGCGCAGGTAACTGTCGGTAAGGGCCTCGGGCTGCAGCTCACCGCCATAGCCGTAGATGCGCACTTTGGCCAGGTCGCTGAACCCGGCTTTCTTGATGACTGTCTCGGTGAGCTGGTAGATGCCCGTTGCCGGAATGCGAATCTTTGCCCAGTGACCGGTGGCCAGCACCGAATGGGCCGCATAACGCTCGCTCACTCCACCTGCACGTGTAGCTGGAGCAGCCTTCCTGCCTTTATGAATAGGTGTGGCCTTCACATCAATCATGAAGCTGACCAGCTTTTGGTATTGGCCGTCACGCAGCACCAGGGGCACAAACGACAACTCCAGAGAGCCGCGCTTGCGGTCGACGGCAATAAACTGTTCGATGACAGGCATCTCTGGCAATGGCGCCTCGATGAGCTGTTGCACGCGCAGCACGTCGTCGTGGCCCATCTTGATGAACTCAGGGTAGGCAATCGAAACAGTGTAGAGGGAGTCTTGGTAATGCTCGCCGAGCGGAATGGAACAGCCGAAACGGGGCAACACAGAGTCGATTCTCACCTCAGGGGCAGTGAGATTGAAGAACCTTTGTGCCCCTGCCGACGGGCAGAGGAACAAAAGCACGATGAGCGTGATGCACCAACGGACTCTTTCCATTTCTTATAATAACGCAAACTCGGCCCGCTTATTGCCTAGCAAGTAAGGAAAGTGGGTCGGTGACAGTGGAGTGGGGGATGTTCAAACGCTGTTGGTGTTGCCGGGCAAAGGGCTTCTCCGTGTTCTCAGCAGCAGTTGAACTGTCACCAGACAAAGAGATTCTCCGTGTTCTTAGTGGCTGTAGAATTGTTGCTGGGCGAAGAGCTTTTCCTACGTTCTAGCGGCAATAGAAGTCGAGCACTTTGCGCTCTTCTATCCACCCTTCCAGGTGGTCGTCGATGCTGACGGGACCCACCCCGGCGGGGGTACCTGTATAAAGCAGGTCGCCGGTCTTCAGCGTGAAGTATTTCGAGATGTAGGCAATGATTTCGTCGACGGTGTAGAGCATATCGCTCGAACAGCCTTCCTGGACCGTTCGTCCGTTGATGTCGAGATGGAAATGCAGGGCTTGTATATCGCGGAATTTCTCGATATCCACCCATTCTCCGATGGCGGCCGAGCCATCGAAACCCTTGGCGATGGTCCACGGGCGTCCCAGTTCCTTGGCCTGCCGCTGCACATCGCGGGCTGTGAAATCGATGCCCACGGTAACGGCATCGTAGTAGCGGTGGGCAAAACGCACGGGGATATTCTTGCCCAGGCGGCAGATGCGCACCACCAGCTCGGTCTCATAGTCGATGCGGCCCATGAAGTCGGGAATGAAAAACGGTTTGCCGTTTTTCAGCAGGGCAGAGTCGGCCTTGGTAAAGATGACGGGCTCGGCAGTCTTTCTCTCTGCCTTTTCAGAGAGAAGCATGATGTTGTTGAACTCCGTGGTATGTTCGGCATAGTTCATGCCAATGGCAAAGATCTTCATGACGGTGGGGTTACAGATGAAATCATCGAAAAAAAAGAGCCAAAGGAGCATGTTTTAACTCCTTCGACTCCTTGTTATGTTTTGTCTGAAAACAGACGGAAAGTCTGATTAGTCGGCAACAAGTGTGAAGCGCTTGAAGTCAACAATCTTCAGCTCCTTGTCCTGACGGGCCAGCCACTGAGCAACAGTAGCCTTGTCGCCATCGCCGAACTGGAACTCCTGGTCAACCAGGCAGTTCTCTTTCAGGAACTTCTGAACACGGCCCTTGGCAATGTTCTCGATCATGTTCATGTTCAGTGAGCCAGCCTTCTCAGCGGCAGCCTGCTCCTTCAGCTTGCGAGCCTCGTCGGCCTGCTCCTGAGTGAGCCATCCCTTAGCCATGTTGCTCTCGATGTGGTCCTCAGAGTCAACGAGGTTCGGGTTGATGCCAGCTTTCTTCAGCACCACCTCAACATACTTCTCCACCTGCTCGAGCTTGGTCTTCTCAACAGCGGTCTTGTACTCCTCGTCGAGAATCTCCTGAGCAACGCTCTCGGCGTTCAGGGCAACGGGCTTCATGGCAGCTACCTGCATGGCCACCTTGTGACCTGCGTCGGCAGCGGGCTTGTTGGTCTGAACCATGGTGCACAGGGTGTGCTTGCCCATGTGGTCGTAAACCTCGATGTTCTCACCCTCAAGCACCAGGTAGCCGTCGAGCTCCATCTTCTCACCGGTGATACCCGAGCGCTGTGTGACAGCGTCCTGCACTTTCTGACCGTCGGCCAGAGCCAGCTCTTTCACCTCGTCGAGGGTCTTGCACTTGTTGGCGATGGCAGCCTCGAGAATGCTCTTTGTCAGGGCGATGAAGTCGGCACCATTGGCAACGAAGTCGGTCTCGCACTTCAGGGCAATCATAGCGGCAAAGCCGTCGACAGCCTGCACGAGAACGCAACCGTTGGATGTCTCACGGTCGCTGCGCTTGGCGGCGATAGCCAGACCACGCTCGCGGAGCAGCTCCTTAGCCTTGGCGAAGTCGCCCTCGGCCTCGGTCAGAGCCTTCTTTACGTCTGCCAGACCGGCACCAGTCATGGCGCGAAGCTTCTTGATATCTTCAATTGAAATAGCCATAATCTTATTACTTTAATCTTTTAATGATGAATGATAAACTTGATGATTACTCAGCGGCGGGAGCCTCTTCTGCCTCAGCAACGGGAGCTTCCTCAGCAGCGGGAGCTTCCTCTACGGCAGGAGCCTCTTCCTCTTTGCGGGCCTTGCGAGCGCGGCGGGGTCTCTCCTCACCATCGTTCTCAGCCTGAGCCTGGGCAGCTTTCTCGTCGGCCTTCTCAGCCTTACGCTCCTCAAGACCCTCGGCAATAGCGGCGCAGCAAGCATTGAGGATAACCTCAACAGAGTCCTTGGCATCGTCGTTGGCAGGAATCATGAAGTCGATATCGTTAGGATCAGAGTTGGTGTCGACAATACCGAACAAGGGGATACCCAGACGGTTGGCTTCCTTCACGGCAATCTTCTCCTTCATCACGTCTACTACGAACACAGCGCTGGGCAGACGGGTCAGGTCGGCGATAGAACCGAGGTTCTTCTCGAGCTTGGCGCGCTGGCGGCTGATCTGCAGGATCTCACGCTTTGAGAGGTTGTTGTAGGTACCGTCGCTCATCAGTTTGTCGATGCTGGCCATCTTCTTCACAGCCTTGCGGATGGTTGGGAAGTTGGTGAGCATACCGCCCGGCCAACGCTCGATCACGTAAGGCATATTCACTGAAGTGGCCTTCTCGGCTACGATATCCTTAGCCTGTTTTTTAGTAGCGACGAAGAGAATCTTCTTTCCCGACTTGGCGATGGCCTTGATGGCATCGCATGCCTCGTCGATTTTGGCAACGGTCTTGTTCAGATCGATGATGTGGATGCCATTGCGCTCCATGAAGATATAGGGAGCCATGGCGGGGTTCCACTTGCGGCGAAGGTGGCCAAAGTGGCAACCTGCCTGCAGTAACTGGTCAAAGTTTGTTCTTGACATTGTCTTGCTTGTTTTTGTTTGTTTACTTTCTGTTGAATTCTATGCCGCCATTTGGCGGTTGGGCTTAGAATCAATCCAGTGGTAGTCCGACACGGGTTGGAATCTACTGGATTTAGATGCTAAACACGCAGTCCAGTGGTTAACGCTTACTGAACTGGAAGCGACGGCGAGCCTTGGGACGTCCCGGCTTCTTACGCTCAACAGCACGGCTGTCGCGTGTCAGGAAACCAGCATCCTTGAGCTGTTTCTTGTCCTCAGCATTCACCTTCACCAAGGCGCGGGCAATGGCGAGGCGCAGAGCCTGGCTCTGACCTGTGAAGCCGCCACCGTCGAGGTTGGCCTTGATGTCATATTTCTCAGCAACATCGAGAAGCTGCAGAGGCTGTTTCACGACATACTGCAGAATGGCAGAGGGGAAGAAATCCTTGATGTCCTTTTTGTTGATTGTTATCTTGCCGGTTCCCTCACTGAGGAAAACGCGCGCAACGGCGCTCTTGCGACGGCCAAGTGCATTAATTACTTCCATCTTTCCTTAATTATTTATACTGGTTAATGTCGACTGACTTGGGCTTCTGAGCTTCCTTGTCGTGCTCGGGACCTTCAAAAACATAGAGATTGTCCATCAATGAGCGGCCTAAGGGACCCTTGGGGAGCATACCCTTCACGGCGTGACGGATGATCTTGTCGATACCGCCGGGGCGCTTGCGAAGTTCTGCGGGAGTGTTGAAGCGCTGGCCACCGGGATAACCAGTATAGCGGGTGTAGATTTTGTCGGTCTCCTTCTTGCCGGTGAAGCGTACCTTAGCGGCATTGATCAGGATGACGTTGTCACCGCAATCTACGTGCGGCGTGAATGACGGCTTGTACTTGCCACGGAGCAGTTTGGCAACCTTTGAGCACAGACGGCCCACAACCTGATCGGTTGCGTCTACCACGACCCACTCCTTCTTTACCGTCTCCTTATTGGCGGAGACAGTCTTGAAACTTAATGTGTCCATTTGATTTTTTTAATAACTACTAAAAAACTTTTTATTTACGTGCTTGGGCACATCCTTGTGGATATGTCCTCGCAGGTTTTCCGAGCGATTCTCTAACCGCCATGCTCGGCCAAAAGCATGACTATTAACACTCCCGGAAGGAGGGTTCTAAGTGTTCCCTCATAATAATCGGTGCGCAAAATTACACATTATTTTTTATATACGCCCGTCCGCAGGTGTACAGCCATAAAAGATTTATAGATATTTAACACGCATTTCCTTACCAGCTTCTAAAAGAGGAGGCTGGGGGGCGTCCTTTTAGGGAGGCCGGCGGGGTCTTTGCCTTCGGCACGAAGGGTTTTATGGCTTTGGTAATGAATGAATACACGCTCCTACCGGCCGACGTATTTCTTTCCCCCGCGTATGTAGGGCTGGTGAGGCTGGGGCTGGTGAATCTTGCGCCCGGAGAGGTCGAAGGTCTCCTCACCCGCATGTCGGTCGGGTTGAGTCGCCGGTCTGATGCCCGTCAACACAGGAGGAAAGAGTTTTTGCCTGCCTTCCGCATCCATCAGCATCTCCCCGTTGTCGTCCACTGTCAGCAGGCGGTAGCGGTTGCCGGGCGTGGCGAAGCTATACGGCTGGTTGGGCGCATACTCGCTACCGATGCCCTCAACCCAGTATTCATAAAAATCATCGGCTAAACAGTCTGTGGTGTAGCCATTGGTCTTGTGCAGGAGCAGCCGTCTGAATTTTTTGCCGTTGTATTCCACCGTGTCGGTAGCCGTCACCACGATAGTGTCGTCAGTGCAGCGAAGAGTGTCGCCCTCCTTCAGTCCGAAGTCATACACAGGGACAAATTTTCCGCCTTCATACTCGTACACCTTCTCTCCCTCCTCAACCATCACGGCAAAGAGCGTCTTTTCTCCGCCGTCATCGCAGACGAGTTGCTTGCAGCTCTTCCCGCCGGCAAGGATGTCTCCGGCCACCGTAACAGTGACCTCAGAAGTGGCGTAGGCAACCACTTGTTGAAGTCTCCAGGTCTTCCCCTCATGAAGAAAGTTGGAATACACCCGTTCTTGGGCGGACAGCGGCAAACATACCATGGCCAACAAAGCCAGTTGAAATAATCTTAACTTTTCCATAGCGTCCACTTTATATCATTTGCAAAATAATTCAATTTTACCGTGGGATAATTTGAAAGACACACCCGTAGGTATATTTAGTGATTCTTTGTCTCTTAAAATAAGCCTAGAATTTTCTTTTATTGTAATAAAAGCTCCAGGCATAGCTTTTAAGGACGGTCTATTGTGCTTTTGCTGTAAATGATAGCAACAGCGTAACAATGATTAAAATTAATTGTCTCATAATCTATAGAGTTAGTTAGTATTCATTCGCAAATATAGATAAATATTGTTGAGATATCACAATATTATTTATTTTATTTACTTCTTTTTAACATCCAATTATTTCTATTCACATCGTTGTCATACATTAACCATCATGGCAAAAAGTTGGATTGGTTCCCGCTAATACGCAACCATCGACACAGATGATGAGTTTTGCAAGACAAACAGCAAAAAGAGGAAGGACGGGCATCTGCCTCTTTACGGCTTCAAAAATAGGGCTTTCAATGCGATGTACCCAAAATATCTTCATTTTTAAACTTGCCTTGTTTATTAACATACGCCAATCTTCAGCAATATTCAGATGGTAAATGATTGTTTTGCGTAAGTTGCAAGTTCGCCTTCGCGCACTTTTTTCGCCATAGCGGATGATTTATAATCAAAACCATGAAAGCCCCTTGTATGTCAAGAACAACAGCATCGCTTGGTTTTCTCCTCCTACCCGCCGTGGCGGGATATCAAGAATATTATTCTCAGATATTCTAAAATATTCTCCAATTTTCTTAGATACCCGCGCACTGCGCGGTAGGAAAAAAGCCCCTCCCAAGGCGCATTGCCATCTCTCACCCACTGGACTTACGATGTAGCGCCATTGTACAATTCTTATAAAAGCCTGACAACCTTATCCGTATTTTTCGACAAAAAAGCGACGGATATTCCAATATTTTTGTGTAAGTTTGCAACGCTCAACGAAAAGACGACAATATTCACGACAATGAGAGTTCTGATCGTAAACACAAGCGAGCGCACAGGCGGGGCGGCAATCGCCGCCAACCGGCTCAAGGACGCGCTCAACAACAGCGGTGTCAAGACCATGATGCTGGTGACAGACAAGGAGACCGACGACATCACCGTGGCGGCACTGCCCCACAAGTGGCTGCTGCAATGGCACTTCCTGTGGGAGCGGTGGTGCATCTTTCTTCACCTGCACTTCAAGCGCCGCCATCTTTTCGAGATAGACATCGCCAACAGCGGTTCCGACATCACCGGCACGAAAGAGTTTCAAGAGGCCGACGTTATTCATCTGAACTGGATCAATCAGGGCATGCTCTCACTGAAGAGCATCCAGAAGATTCTACAGAGTGGCAAGCCCGTGGTGTGGACCATGCACGACATGTGGCCGGCTACGGGCATCTGCCATCTCACACTCGGCTGCCGCAATTTTGAGCAGGGCTGTGCCAACTGCCAATACCTGCCGGGCGGTGGTGGGCGAAACGACGTGGCGGCAAAGGTGTGGCGGCGCAAAAAGAAGCTCCTTGATAAATACAGCGTCGCCTTTGTGGCTTGTTCGCAATGGCTTGCCAACGAGGCAAAGGCCAGCGCCCTGCTCCGGGGACAGCGAGTGGAGAGCATTCCCAATGCCATCGACACGCGGGTATTCCATCCGCAACACAAGTCCGACTGCCGCAACCACCTGCATCTGCCTGCCGACAAAAAGCTCATTCTCTTCGTTTCACAGCGTGTCACCAACGTCAACAAAGGTATGGACTATCTCATCCGGGCCTGTAAAAAATTAGTGACTGAACAGCCAACGCTTGCTTCCGATACCGCTATCGTCGTCATGGGCGGCCACGCCGAGGAGATAGCCGACAAATTTGACCTGCCCGTCTATCCCTTGGGCTACATCAACAATCCCCAATTGGCCTCACAAGCCTACAGCGCCTGCGATGTCTTTGTGTTGCCTTCGCTCTCCGAGAACCTTCCCAACACGATCATGGAGGCCATGGCCTGCGGATTACCTTGTGTTGGCTTCAATGTGGGCGGCATTCCAGAGGAGATCGACCATCTGCAAAACGGCTACGTGGCCCACTACCAGGACAGCGACGACTTGGAGAGGGGCATTGAATGGGTGCTGACTTCGCCAGACTATGCCCAGTTGAGCCAAAATGCTGTCAGCAAAGTGACAGCTCATTATTCACAACAAAGTGTTGCCAACCAATATATCAAGCTATATAATAAGGTGTTGGACGACAGCAAAAGAAGAATATGATCAAGTTCACCATCATCACTTGCACATACAACGCCGGGCATGAACTGCAGCGCACAACCGACAGCGTGTTGCGACAGACCTATCCAGAGGTAGAACACATCATCCAAGACGGCTGCTCGCGCGACAAGACCTTAGAGATTGCCAACGAATACAAGCAGGTCAGCGATCAGGAAAGCTCTGCCCACGACGTGATCATCGTCACCGAAACCGACGGCGGACTCTACGACGCCATGAACCGTGGCCTCAAGCGCGCCACCGGCGACTACGTAGTGTTTCTCAACGCGGGCGACAAGCTGCCGGATTCCGATACGCTCGAACAGTTAGCGGCAGCTATCGGAAAGGCCACGCCCTTGCCCGGTGTACTCTACGGCGACACCAACATCGTCGACGACCAAGGACGCTTTCTCTACCGCCGTCGCCTCGCCCCGCCCGAGAAGCTCTCGTGGCGGTCGTTCTTGAACGGCATGTTGGTCTGCCATCAGTCGTTCTATGCACTGACCTCCATCGCCAAAGCCACCCCATACGATCTGCGCTTTCGGTTGAGTGCCGACGTCGACTGGTGCATCCGCGTGATGAAGGAAGCACACAGACAGCACCGCCCGCTGCTCAACAGTCACCTCGTGCTGTGCGACTATCTTGAGGGCGGAATGTCGGTAAAGAATCATCGGGCCTCCCTGCAAGAGCGGTTCACGGTAATGCGCCGCCACTACGGATTATTGCCCACGCTTTTCATGCATTTTTGTTTCATTTTCCGGGCAATCGGTAAGAAAAAGCGTGAAGGATAAGTTGTGTGACTGGTATTTCTGAAGCAACAAACAAAATTCAACTCCACTAAATCATAAAGTGGCTTACTGAAAATCAGAAGCCGATACACTCATCAACAGGAGGCAAGAAAGCTGAATGGGCTTTTTGTCTCCCACTACTGATTTGCCCGTCATCCATCATTTCCCCAGAAATCTTTTACCACACACAAACCAACATATTGCCAATGATTTTCAAGAATACGGTTCATTTATAGCTAAACTATCAGAGAAAACCAAGAAAACTATTGCTAAATGAAATATAATTATTAACTTTGCAAGCAAAATGTAGCAAAAGTGGGCAAATAGCCAACAAGAAGAAAAGAAAGCAAATGGTAAAAGGATTGTATTCATCACACTACGAACATGATGCCTGTGGTGTTGGTATGGTGGTCAACATTCACGGCAACAAAAGCCACGAACTGGTAGACAACGCACTGAAAGTGCTTGAGAACATGCGCCATCGTGGCGCTGAAGGGGCAGACAACAAGACGGGCGATGGTGCCGGCATCATGTTGCAGATCCCTCATGAGTTTATTCTGCTCCAGGGTATTCCCGTTCCTGAGAAAGGCAAATACGGCACCGGTCTGGTGTTCCTGCCCAAGGAGCAGAAGGCGCAACAGAAGATTCTCTCTATCATGATTGAGGAGATAGAGCGTGTCGGGCTGCAACTAATGCACCTGCGCACGGTGCCCACACAGCCCGAATGCCTGGGTAAGATGGCACAAGAGACGGAACCCGACATCAAACAGGTGTTTGTCACCGGTGTCACCGACGAGGACGTACCCTTTTTCGAGCGCACCCTCTATCTGATCAGAAAGAAAATAGAGCGCCGCGTTATGGAGCTCATGCGCGAAAACCCATCGGAACCCTACGACAAGTTCTATATCTGCTCGCTTTCCAGCAAGAATATTGTATATAAAGGCATGTTGTCGAGTCTTCAGCTCAGGCAATATTTCCCCGACCTGACCAACAACTACTTCACCAGCGGACTGGCCCTGGTGCACAGCCGCTTCTCCACCAACACCTTCCCCACTTGGTCGCTCGCCCAGCCTTTCCGGTTGCTGTGCCACAATGGCGAGATCAACACCATCCGTGGCAACCGCGGATGGATGAAAGCCCGCGAGAGTGTACTCTCAGGGGGTGCCTTAGGCGACATCAGCGATATCAAGCCCATCGTGCAACCTGGCATGAGCGATTCGGCCAGCATGGACAACGTGTTTGAGTTTCTCGTCATGAGCGGACTGTCGCTGCCCCATGCCATGGCCATCATGGTGCCGGAGAGCTTCAACGACAAGAATCCCATCAGCGAGGATCTGAAAGCCTTCTACGAATACCACTCCATTCTGATGGAGCCTTGGGACGGCCCCGCCGCCCTGCTCTTCAGCGACGGCCGATACGCGGGCGGTATGCTCGACCGCAATGGACTGCGGCCGGCCCGCTACACCATCACGAAGAAAGACACGATGGTGGTGGCATCGGAAGTGGGCGTAATGGACTTCGATCCGGCTGAGATTGCGGAGAAGGGACGGCTGCAACCAGGAAAAATCCTGCTGATCGACACCCAGGAAGGAAAAATCTACTATGACGGAGAGATCAAGGAACGGCTTGCCGCTGAGCATCCTTATCGCCAATGGCTCAACACCAACCGCATACAGCTGGAGAATATCCACTCGGGACGCAAGGTGGAAAACGCCGTAGACCATCTCACCGCCAAGGGCGTGGAGTTCGGATTCGGCGAGGAGGACATCGAGAACACCCTCATCCCCATGGCCACCAACGGCCAGGAGCCCACCGCCTCCATGGGCAACGACACGCCATTAGCCGCGCTGAGCGACCGTCCGCAGATCTTCTTCAACTATTTCCGGCAGCAGTTTGCCCAGGTCACCAACCCCGCCATCGACTCCATCCGCGAGAACCTCGTGATGAGTCTCACGGAATACATCGGACGAGTGGGCACGGGGATTCTCAATCCCGACGAGAGCAACTGCAAGATGGTGCGCCTGCCCCACCCCATTCTGACCAACACTCAGCTCGACATCCTCTGCAACATCCGATATAAAGGTTTCAACACCGTGAAGCTGCCCATTCTCTTCGAGGTGGAACGCGGCGAGGAGGGGCTGCAGGAAGCCCTCGACGACATCTGCCGCAAGGCCGAGAAGAGCGTCGACGAGGGCTGCAACTACATCATCCTCACCGACCGCGGTGCCGATGAACGTCATGCCTGCATTCCCAGCCTGTTGGCCGTGAGCGCCGTACACCACTATCTCATCAATGTGGGCAAGCGCGTGCAGACGGCCCTCATCGTGGAGTCGGGAGAGATCCGCGAGGTGATGCATGCCGCCCTGCTCTTAGGCTACGGTGCCTCAGCCCTATGTCCCTACATGGTCTATGCCATCCTCGACGACCTCGTCAAGCGCAAGAAGATACAGGAAAACTACGCCACCGCCGAAGCCAACTATATCAAAGCCGTCAAGAAAGGCCTGCTGAAGATCATGGCCAAGATGGGCATCTCCACCATACGCTCCTACCGCGGTGCAAAGATTTTTGAGAGCGTGGGACTCTCGGAGAGTCTGCTGCGCAACTATTTCGGCACAACCGTCTCCACCATTGGCGGTATCGGACTGAAGACCATAGCTCGCGACGCCATCGCCTTCCACGACATGGCCTTCAGAAACGGCGGCCACCTGCTTCCCAACCAGGGACAGTTCCACTACCGCAAGGACGGCATCCGCCATGCCTGGAACCCGGAGACCATCATTTCCCTGCAGCGGGCTGTGAGAACCAACCGCTTCGAGGACTTCAAGAAATACACTGAACTGGCCGACAAGAAGGACCGCCCCATCTTCATCCGCGACTTCTTCGACTTCAAGCGCAACCCCATCGACATCAGCAAGGTGGAGCCCGTGGAGAGCATCGTGAAGCACTTCGTCACCGGAGCCATGTCGTTCGGCGCGCTCTCCAAGGAGGCCCACGAGGCGCTCGCCCTGGCCATGAACAAGCTCGGGACGCGCAGCAACACGGGCGAGGGCGGTGAGGACGAGGAGCGTTTCCACACCTCCGTCGACGGAATATCGCTTTCCAGCAAGACCAAGCAAGTGGCTTCGGGCAGATTCGGAGTCACTACCAAATACCTTGTCAACGCCGAGGAAATACAGATCAAGGTAGCGCAAGGCGCCAAGCCGGGAGAGGGCGGACAGCTACCCGGATTCAAAGTGAACGAGGTGATCGCCAAGACACGTCACTCCATCCCGGGCATCAGCCTCATTTCTCCCCCTCCCCACCACGACATCTACTCCATCGAGGATCTGGCCCAGCTTATCTTCGACCTGAAGAATGTGAACCCCAAGGCCGCCATCAGTGTGAAACTTGTGGCCGAGAGCGGCGTGGGCACTATTGCCGCAGGTGTGGCCAAGGCCAAGGCCGACCTCATCGTCATCTCGGGCGCTGAGGGAGGAACGGGAGCCAGCCCAGCCAGCAGCATGCGCTTCGCCGGCATATCGCCAGAGATCGGCATTGCCGAGACACAGCAGACACTGGTGAAAAACGGACTGCGCGGCAAGGTGCGCCTGCAGGTAGACGGCCAACTGAAGACCGGACGCGACGTCATCCTCATGGCCTTGCTCGGCGCTGAGGAGTTTGGGTTTGGAACTGCGGCACTCATCACCTTGGGCTGCGTGATGATGCGCAAGTGCAACCTCAACACCTGCCCCATGGGCGTGGCCACACAGGATCCGAAGCTGCGCGCCCACTTCAGGGGCAACTACCACTATGTCGTCAATTTCTTCACGATGCTCGCCGAGGAAGTACGCGGTTATCTGGCCGAGATGGGATTCACCCGGCTTGAGGACATCGTGGGCCGCACCGACCTCATCCTGTTGCACGACTGCGGAGGTGCCACCGAGGATCCCGTGTGGAAGGTCGCTCCCGCCCTGCGCGACAAGTACGAGTCGCTCGACTTCTCACGCCTGCTCCACCAGGAACAGCACCCCCACACCACCCACTATCACTCAGAGAATCAGATCCACGACCTCAGCAACGTGCTCGACCAGCAGCTTATCCGTGGGGCCCGGAAGGCCGTGGAAAACAACGGTGAGGCCGACCTCGACTTCAGTATCAAGAACACCGACCGCGCCGTGGGTGCCATGCTCAGCGGCTATATCGAGCGTCACCGCTCGGAAGCCATCGCCCGGGGTGAGGCCACCGACGAGACCACCGACGACATCACCATCAACGTGAAGTTCAAGGGATCGGCCGGACAGAGTTTCGGGGCCTTCCTCGTCAAAGGCGTAGATTTCAAACTCGAAGGCGACACCAACGACTACTTCGCCAAGGGACTGAGCGGCGGACGCATCAGCATCCTGCCGCCCATCCGCTCCAACTTCGCCGCCGAGGACAACATCATCGCAGGCAACACGGGGCTCTATGGTGCCACGTCGGGCGAGCTGTATATCAACGGAAAAGTGGGTGAAAGGTTCGGCGTACGCAACTCCGGAGCCACCGCCGTCATCGAAGGGGCGGGCGACCACTGCTGTGAATACATGACGGGAGGGCGCGTCGTGGTGCTCGGCGAGACGGGACGCAACTTTGCGGCCGGCATGAGCGGAGGCGTGGCCTACGTGTGGGACAAGAACCACAACTTCGACTACTTCTGCAACATGGACATGGTGGAGATCAATCTCGTAGAGGAAAACACCTACCGCAAGGAGCTCCACGAACTCATCCGCCAGCACTACCTCTACACCGGGTCGAAGCTCGCCCGCATGATGCTCGACGACTGGAACCGCTACGTGGAGGACTTCATCCAGGTGGTGCCCATCGAGTACAAGCGGGTGCTGCAAGAGGAACAGGTGCGCAAGCTCCAGCAGAAGATCGCCGACATGCAGAGAGACTACTGACGGGAACGCCAGCCGGCACTGCCGAAAGCGAATGACACAGAGAAGAAAACCAACACAAGAAACAAAGAAAATCATGCGTGGTGCATACCCCTGCATCCTGCATAAAACATAAGAGCATGGGAAATCCAAAAGCTTTTCTTACCATCCCCCGCAAAGAAGCGGGGTATCGCCCCCTGAACGACCGAATACACGATTTCGGCGAAGTGGAGCAGACACTCAACTCCCACGACCGGCAGCTCCAGGCCTCGCGCTGCATGGACTGCGGCGTGCCCTTCTGCCACTGGGCCTGTCCGCTCGGCAACAAACCGCCAGAGTGGAACGACGCCCTCTATCACGGCGACTGGGAACGGGCCTACGAGCTGCTCAACACCACCAACGACTTCCCCGAATTCACGGGGCGCGTCTGTCCGGCACTCTGCGAGAAGGCCTGCGTGCTGAACCTCGTCGACCACGAACCGACAACCAACCGCGAGAACGAGGCCGCCATCACTGAGCACGCCTATGCCGAAGACTTCGTGAAGATCGTAGAGCCACAACGCAACGGCCGAAAAGTGGCCGTCGTCGGTGCGGGGCCGGCCGGACTCGTCGCGGCCAACCGGCTCAACCTTATGGGCTACACCGTCACCGTATTCGACGCCCGCGAGAATTCGGGCGGACTGCTGCGCTACGGCATCCCCAACTTCAAACTCAACAAAATCGTTATCGACCGCAGGATGAACGTCCTCCAGCAGGAAGGCATCACGTTCCGATACGACACCCACATCGACATCAGCCACCTGCCCGAAGGCTTCGACGCCTACGTGTGGGCTACCGGCACGCCCACGGCGCGCGATCTGAAAGTTCCCGGCCGAGAGCTCAAGGGCGTCTACTTCGCCCTGGAGATGCTGTCGCAACAAAACCGCATCCTCACCGGAATGGAATTCAAGAAGGAAGACCTCGTGACGGCAAAAGGCAAGGACGTACTGGTCATCGGTGGCGGCGATACGGGCAGCGACTGCATCGGCACTGCCCACCGACAGGGATGCAAGAGCGTGACCCAGATCGAGATCATGCCCAAGCCGCCAGTGGGTCCCGACGACCCCAACAATCCCTGGCCGCTGTGGCCGCGCGTGCTGAAGACCACTTCGAGCCATGAGGAGGGATGCACCCGCCGCTGGAACATCAACACGCTGGAGTTTATCGGCAAGGACGGCAAGCTCACCGGCGTGCGCGTCCAGGAGATCGACTGGAAGCCGAACCCCGACGGCGGACGCCCCGTCATGGTGGAGAAGGGCAAGCCCGAAATCATCAAGGCCGACATGGTTCTGTTGGCTATGGGATTTCTCAAGCCCCAGCTGACCGAACTGCCCGCCAACGTGTTTGCCGCCGGCGACTGCAAGAATGGTGCTTCGCTCGTGGTGCGCGCTATGGCCAGCGGAAAGGATGCCGCCGTCAAAGTGGACGAATACCTGCGCGGATCTGTCCACTGAAAACAGCAAAGCAACAACATCCGCATACAGCAACGCCGTCTTCCCCGATGGAGAGGACGGCTTTTTTGTGAGCGCGAATGTGAATGCGGGCAGCCGGCACAGGCCTGCCGCCACTCTTAGCCGAATTGCCCACCCTGCAAGCCATGAGTGTCTATGTCGGCCTGCATATGCAACCTCGCGGGTTTCCATATGCAAGCCCGCCGTCCCCCACAAGCAAGCCGATGGGCCCGCTTATGCCGCCCCGCATGAGTTTCCACAGAAAAAGACATGGATATCCACGGAAAGTGACGTGACTTCACGCATCTGCTGATGCCTTCTTCTTTTTTCCGTGAGCCTCCACCAGCATTCCCACAGATGGTCTTGCCGGCTGCGAGAATCAAAAAGGGCTGGATTCCGAAAAAGAATCCAGCCCCTATGTGGCGCGCTGATCCAGCGCCCGATAAGTATAGCCGATTTTGGGAGCACCGACGCTTTCAGACGGTGAGTCTGAGAAGAAGTGCCTCCGACAGCCTTTACAACGTGATGGCGGCGCCGGCCACCATCCATCTTCCGGGCTGTCTCACGTTGCCATAGTCCACATAATCCCGGTTGAGCAGGTTGTTGGCCTCCAGGTAGACGTTCCATTTCTGTTCGGTCCAAGCCAGTCTGCCGTCTAAGATGCCATAAGTCTGATAGCCGTGCAGCCTGCCATCGATGTCTTTGTAGGCCCCCACGCGGTGCTGCAACCGCCAGTCAGCCCGCAAGTCAAGGTTGCGCCATAAGTGGAAAGCTGCCGAGGCGGTGAATTTGTTGCGCAGGTATTCCAGGGCATACTGACTGACGACCCCAGGCTTCGAGTCCTGCTTTTGGTTGATCCAGCACCATCCGGCCGACATCGATTTCAGCAGATGCTGTGAGGGCAGGAGTGTAGCGAAGTCGAGCGCGGCGTTGACCTCCAAGCCCGTGGCATTGATTTTGCCGAAGTTCACGCTCTGCCAGTATTCCTTGCCCTCGGGGTCTATAGATCCGTCGTTGATCCAGTCGATGAGATTCTTGTAATGGTTGTGGAACACGTTAGTCTCGGCCTGCACGCCCGCCCGACTGTATTTCAGGCCTGCCTCCACGGCCGAGAGCTCCTCGGGGCGCAGGTGGCTGTCGGCTTTGTGTCCGCCTACAGAATAGTAGAGCTCGGTGAACGAGGGCATACGCAGCGAGGCATTGTAGCCGGCGAAGAGTTTCCATCCGTCGGCCAATTGCCAACTGGCATCCCATCCGGGATAGACCCGCAGGTTCATATCGGCCTGCGAATTCTCCACGGCCGTGATGCCCGCCGAGAGCGTGAGACGGCTGATGACGATGTTGTGTTCTACAAAGAGCTGCAGGTTGGTGCGGTCGAGCCCACGGGTATAGTCGCGTGAGGTGTGGTGCACATGGCGGGGCCGGACTAATGTCTCGCCGAGGGTGGTGCTCACCATGTCCTCATAGCGCAGCTCCATACCCAAGGCCGTACGGCCCAAGGGAGAGTCGAACCAGGCATTGAGATGGACGCCGAAGATATCGGTGCGGTGGTAATTGAAGGGCACCTTGCTCTCGTCGCCACGGATGAGTTCAAAGCGGTCCATGTTCCGATTCCAATAGATGGCCGGCCGCAGATGAAACCATCCGCGCTTGGTCTGAGCCTGCAGGGCGGTGGTGGTTTTCAGGGTATGTTCAAACTGATCGTCATATCTGACGCTGTAGAAGGTGTTGGAGCCATAGTCCTTCAGGCTGAGTCCGGCGTGCCATTGAATATCCAGGTCCGGGTCGCTGTAAGCTCCCTGATAGAAGGCCTTCCCCGTCTTGTAGTCGGCATTGAGACGCCCGGCCTCACTACGCGAATAGCCGTCGCTTCGCAGACAGGAGCCCGACAGACTTTGGTAGAGGCGGTCGCTGGCCACGTCAGCCCGCGCGCCTGCCGACAGATAGCCGTAGCTTCCCCCCTCGATGCGGGCCGACGCGCCGGCGCCCTGCCGGGATGCGGCTCTTCGGGTCACGATGTTGATGGCTCCCACGAGCGACGACGTTCCGTAGACTCTTGCTGCCGGACCTTCGAGCACTTCGATGTGGTCGATGTCGGCCTTGTCGACAGGATAGTCGAAGGCGTTGTGCCCCGTCTGCGGGTCGCAGATGTTGATGCCGTTGAGCAGCACGGCTATCTGCTCGCTGCTTCCCCCGCGGATGCTGACGTCGGTGAGGGCTCCCATCGGGCCTTTCTGCCTGACGTCGGCTCCTGCCACGAGTTTCAACACGTCGTTAACACTTTGTACCGGTGCCGCCTGAATCTCGTCGCGGCTCAGTACAGTGATCCTTCTCGCTTGCTGACGCTGGGTCAGCGGCGCTCGCGATCCCCTCACTTCCACCACTTGCAGCTCTCGCGTGGAGGCCACCACTGCGGAGTCGGCACCGGCCTTGTCGGGTTGGGTGCTGATACCGGCAGCCTTGGCGTGGGCCAGTGTGGAAACACTCAGGGTACCCACAAGCACTTCGCGGCCGAGCACACCGAAGAGCGAGTAGCTCTTGTTGCCGAACCGTTTGAACTTGAGGGGCTTGCGCCTGATCATGAATGGTTTGTACATATAAAAAAATAATTCGTTGAACGTTGCACGGTGGGTGCAACCGAGGTGCAAAGGTACGAAAAAAGACTTTTAATTTACCCGTTTCCTCTCTTTTCTGCAGAAAAAACAGTAACTTTGCAGCCCGACAATATCCTATTATATGATGCAAGAAACCCGCCAAAACAGAATAGCGCGCCTGCTCCAAAAGGAGCTGGCCGAAATATTTCAGCGTCAGACCCGCGCCATGCATGGCGTGCTCGTCAGTGTGACAAAGGTGAAAATCAGTCCCGACCTCAGCATCTGCACCGCCTACCTCAGCATCTTCCCCTCGGAGAAGGCCGACGAACTGCTGGAAAACATCCGCAAGAACGAGAAGAGCGTGCGCTACGAATTGGGGCAGCACGTAAGAAACCAGTTGCGCATCATTCCCGAACTGCGTTTCTTCATCGACGACTCGCTCGACTATATGGAACATATTGACCAGTTGCTGAAGAAGTGAGCTTTCCTTTCTATATTGCCCGCCGCTATCTCTTCTCCAAAAAGAGCACGAACGCCATCAATGTGATTTCGGCCATTTCGGTGATCGGAGTGGCTGTGGCCACCATGGCCATGGTCATCGTGCTGAGCGTGTTCAATGGCTTTCAGGATCTCGTTGCCTCATTTTTCACCAACATCGACCCTCAGCTCAAGGTGGTGCCGGTGATGGGCAAGACGGCACCGGCCGACGATCCCATTCTCACCAAGATCAAGGCCAATGCCCATGTGGCCGTGGCCACGGAGTGCGTAGAGGACCAGGCTTTGGCCATCTATCACGGTCGCCAGTCGATGGTGACGGTGATGGGAGTTGAAGACAACTTCAGGCAGCTCACCGACTTCGACCAGGTGCTGCGTGGCGACGGCGATTTCATGCTCCACGCGGCCAACCTCCAATACGGCATCTTGGGCGTGAGACTGGCACAAAATCTCGACATGGGCTACGATTGGGACGGGTTTCTCAGTCTCTATGCCCCCATGCGCGAAGGTCAGTACGACCCCATGGTGTCGCCCGGCTTCGTCGTCGACTCCGTGATGTCGCCCGGCGTATTGTTCAATGTGATGCAGGGACGCTACGACAAGGGCTATATCATCGTCTCCATAGAGATGGCCCGGAATCTCTTCGGCCAGCAGGGACGCCTGTCGTCACTGGAACTAAGACTCAAGCCGGGATGCAACGTCGGTAGCGCAAAGAAGCAACTCGCCCAATTGGCACAGGGCCGCTACAAAGTGCTCGACCGCTATGAGCAGCAGGCCGACACATTCAAGATCATGAACATCGAGAAACTCATGGCCTATCTCTTCCTCACGTTCATTCTCGTGGTGGCCTGCTTCAACATCATCAGCTCACTTCTCATGCTCATTATCGACAAAAAGAACGACGTGGTGACACTGCGCAATATGGGCGCCACCAACCACCAGATCACACAGATCTTTCTTTTCGAAGGTCGCCTCATCAGTTTGATGGGTGCCTTGCTTGGCATCGGCATCGGCCTTTTGCTCTGCGGGCTGCAGCAACAGTTCGGGCTTGTCTCGCTGGGCGGAAGTGCAGGCACTTACATTGTCGATGCCTACCCCGTGAGTGTGCATTATATAGACGTGCTGTTCATCTTCCTCACGGTCATTGCTGTAGGCTGGTTATCGTCGTGGTACCCCGTGAGGTACATGAGCAAGCGTCTGTTGTCCGCAGCGTAGTGGTTAGTGACCGCTTCCACAACGCAAACAGAGTTAGGAGTGAGGATGTTTCTGTCTCCTCGCTCCTAACTCTTATCTACTCTTCAATCTACTAATGTACCCTTTCAGAAGAAGTAACCGATGTTGAAGAACAAGCTCACCTCCTTCTGCCCCGTGTTGTAATTAACCGAAGCTCCTATGGGGCCAAGTACGGTGCGGTAGTACCAACCGGCACGCATACCGTAGATGGGTTTGGAGCGGAACAGATGTTTCAACCGGTCGTGGTCGAACAAGATACCCGCAGCACCTACTATATAGTTGTTTGTTGTCATGTGCCAAGTCCCCTGCAGCTGGGCCGCCATCAGTTTGTCTTG
>DEFO01000010.1:9845-19568 GCA_002350805.1 Prevotella sp. UBA2850 | reverse complement strand
ATTATCATCGTGAAATATTCAGGGTAAGAGCCATCATTGAGCAGAACAAGCAGCTGCAAAAGGAGAATGGTCGATTGACTGAAGAAAACGACATCCTTAGAAAGCGAATTGCTTCGATGGACGAGAATGCCATCACCCGACTTCGGGACAAGAAGGATGCAGAAATCAAGGAACTGCAGGGGCGACTTGACAAAGCCGAATCCGAGGCCATCCGTTCAGGCAACAAGGCATATAGTGAGCATCAGCGAGCCGAAAGTGCAGAAAACCAAGTCCGGGAAATGCTGGGCATCCCTGAAATAAAGGAAATCTGGGAGAGCATACAGCAGAAAAAGGAAGCCTTCTCGAAGCAGATTGACAAATGGATTGAGGATGGTGTTGCTGCCATCAGGGATTATGCATATGGCAAAGACAACGACTTCCAGCCCAAGCAGGGTAACGCTGTTGCATGGGGTATTATTGCTGAAGCATTCAGGTATGGCCTTGACCCGACTGACGAAAAGCAACGCAGGATGGCTACTGCCTACCTGTTAGAGGAGGTGTCATGGACTGGAATGTCCGAGTTCAAAGCTGGTCTTACGGCATCTCGCACTCGGCAACTCTGTGATGCGATGACGGTTACCAAAGATTTGATGGCGAATCTACTCCTCTCTGCTGGCGGTAGGAGTGGCATTAGTACAGGTGGGGGCGGTTCTAACGATGAACTTACCAACTGGGACGGTACGAAGAAAAAGACTGGCTGGGGCATCTAAATCCAAAATTCAAAAAAGTAGTCTCATCGTCTAAGTTTAATTAGTAGTTTTCGGATATTGTGAGGAAGGCCGAAGGTGTCTGCCCCCATCGAATATATTGGGTCATTTGGAAGTGTTGGGACGGAATAGTCATAGCATAAAAGGTATTTGGTTCACATATTGTTAGATGTACGGTATCTCTATAAGTATGATAAATAGAGATAGTTCGTTTGGGCAGGATATTCGGCTGCAAGGGTATCA
The DNA here is from genome assembly GCA_002350805.1 of Prevotella sp. UBA2850. Lineage (GTDB taxonomy): Bacteria > Bacteroidota > Bacteroidia > Bacteroidales > Bacteroidaceae > Prevotella. The sequence continues at coordinate 18,579 of DEFO01000010.1, read as the reverse complement.
ATCTGATTGACGACGGGAACAATGCCAAACTCTTTTCGCCACTTACGAACCGTCAATCCTGCCTGCTCCATGTTCATCGTTAACTCGAGGCGAAGGGCCCTACCTATTTGGAAGTCGGAAAAACCATACACTTTTGCCTCGCGAAGCAGGTTGGAGATGTCGGAAGTCTCAAGGTATTCAAGTAATTCTGAACTGTCCATAAACTCGATGACTTCGGCTATTTGGCTATTCTCTTTCAGTCTCTCGTTGATGTCAACGATATGCTTCAGCTTCTCGAGGAACCAACGATCAATCTTTGTCAGACGATGTATCTGCTCTACAGAATACCCCACCAGCATGGCTTTAGCTATAGCAAAGATGCGTATGTCTGTAGCGTGTTGGAGAGCCTTTGGTACGTTCGGAATCCTCACTTCGTGGTTATCTACAAAGCCATGCATGCCTTGTCCTATCATACGCAAGCCTTTCTGGATGGCCTCCTCGAAAGTACGACCGACAGCCATCACTTCCCCCACGCTTTTCATGCTGGAGCCCAACTCATGGTTCACGCCGTGGAACTTGGAGAGGTCCCAACGCGGAATCTTGCACACCACGTAGTCGAGAGCGGGCTCAAAAAAGGCACTTGTAGTCTTGGTGACAGAGTTCTTTAGCTCAAAGAGTCCGTAACCGAGGCCAAGTTTGGTAGCAACGAAAGCCAAAGGATAACCTGTAGCCTTGCTTGCCAGGGCAGATGAGCGGCTCAGCCGGGCGTTGACCTCGATGACACGATAGTCCTCTGAATGAGGATCAAGGGCGTACTGCACATTACATTCGCCGACAATACCAATGTGACGTATAATCTTAATGGCAAGCGCACGCAGCTTGTGGTATTCGCTGTTGGTGAGCGTCTGTGAGGGGGCCACGACGATGCTCTCGCCCGTATGGATGCCGAGTGGGTCGAAGTTCTCCATATTGCAGACGGTAATGCAGTTGTCGTAACGGTCGCGCACCACCTCATACTCGATTTCCTTCCAGCCTTTCAGCGACTTTTCCACCAACACCTGAGGTGAGAAGGAGAAGGCTTCCTCGGCCTGCGCCATTAACTCCTCGTCGTTGTCGCAGAAGCCCGAGCCAAGGCCCCCGAGGGCATAGGCTGCACGAAGTATGACGGGGAAGCCCAGCTCGTGGGCAGCCCGTTGTATTTCCCCGATGGTCCTGCAAGCCTCGCTCTTGATAGTCTTCACGCCAATCTCGTCAAGACGGCGGACAAAGAGGTCGCGGTCTTCTGTATCAATGATGGCCTGGACAGGTGTGCCAAGAACTTTAACACCATATTTCTCGAAAACGCCCCTCTTGAAAAGCTCTACACCACAGTTCAAGGCAGTCTGTCCGCCAAAGCTCAACAGAATACCATCAGGCCGCTCCTTTTCTATGACTCGCTCTACGAACTCCGGCGTAACAGGCTGGAAATAGACAGTATCCGCAACATCCTTCGATGTTTGAACCGTTGCGACATTAGGATTGATGAGCACAGAATGAATGCCCTCTTCCTTCAAGGCTTTCAACGCCTGGGCGCCACTATAGTCGAATTCTCCTGCTTGACCGATTTTGAGCGCACCTGAGCCCAGAAGGAGGACTTTCCTCACAGCAGAGAAGTAGGTTGGTTGCTGATGAGCTGGGCAGTTGTCGGCCTCGACATCCAAGCTCTTGTCTTGTTTCGTTGTCAGCTTGTTTACTAATGAAACAAATTCGTCAAACATCCATTCCGTATCTGTCGGACCGGAAGAGGCCTCAGGGTGGAATTGTGCAGAGAACCAAGGCTTCGTCTTGTGGCGGATGCCCTCGTTGGAACCGTCATTCATATTGACAAACAAGGGTTCCCAGTCAGCTGGAAGAGTTGTGGCATCAACGGCATAACCATGATTCTGGCTCGTGATAAAACATTGTGTGGTACCAACGCGCCTCACCGGCTGATTATGACTGCGATGGCCATACTTCAGTTTATATGTCTGAGCCCCGGCCGCCCTTGCCAGGAGTTGATTGCCGAGACAGATGCCCATAAGCGGCCGCACATCGGGATGGTTCAAGAATATGCGGATGTGCTCCACCGTCTTACTGCATTGCTCAGGGTCGCCAGGACCATTCGCCAGAAACAAGCCATCGAAATCAAGCTGATTGAAGTCGTAGTCCCACGGAACCCTGATAACCTCTACACCCCGCCTCACCAGACAGCGGATGATGTTGGCCTTGACTCCGCAGTCGACAAGCACAACGCGCTTGCCCGCTCCCTCGTTATAATGAATCACCTCCTTGCAACTCACTTGTTCCACCCAATTGATGCTGCCATAATCGGAGTTTTCAGAGTATTCAGAGTAATCTGAAAAATCTGAGTAATCTGAGATGACAATTCTCCCTCTCATGACGCCACTCTCCCTAAGACGCTGGGTGAGCCTTCGTGTGTCAATACCGCTAATGGCAGGAATTTTCTCCCGTCTCAACCATTCTGAGAGCGATTCCTTGGCATTCCAATGGCTGTACCTCTCGCTATAATCTGCTACGACAAGACCTTTGACATGAATCCTCTCGCTCTCCATGAACTTTGGCAAAGGTTCGCCTCCTGTCTCTGGAACACCATAGTTTCCTATCAAGGGATAAGTTGCCACCAATATTTGTCCTGCATAGCTTGGGTCGGTCAGACTTTCGGGGTAGCCCGTCATCGCGGTATTGAACACCACTTCGCCTACGGCATTTGCTTCGTAGCCAAACGACCAGCCGCAGAACTCTGTGCCGTCATCAAGTATCAGTCTCGCTTCTTGCTTCATCTTATAGTCAAATTGTAAATTGTCAAATTGCTAAATCCTAATAAGCTTGTTCGTGAACCCCCTTGACAGCTCTTCCACTTGGGTCGTTCATGTTCTTGAAAGCAGCATCCCATTCAAGGGCGATGGCTGTCGAGCACGCCACGCTTGCCTCTTGGTTTACGCTTCGCGCAGCAGACTCGCTTGGGAAATACTCGGCGAAGATGCTGCGATAGTAGTACTCCTCCTTGTTGAGCGGCGGATTGATGGGGAAACGTTCTGCCGCATGTGCCATCTGTTCGTCGCTGACAGCTTCGGAGGTAATCTTCTTCAATGTGTCAATCCATGAATAGCCCACGCCGTCGCTGAACTGCTCCTTCTGCCGCCAAGCAATCTCTGCCGGCAACATATCGGCAAAGGCTTCGCGGACTATTTTCTTCTCAATCGTTGAGCCAGGGCACATCTTTGCATCGGGATTTGTACGCATGGCCACGTCGAGGAACTCCTTGTCGAGGAAAGGCACACGTCCCTCTACGCCCCAGGCCGATAGGCTCTTGTTGGCACGGAGACAGTCGTAGTAGTGAAGCTTGCTGAGCTTGCGGACGGTCTCCTCGTGGAATGCCTTTGCGCTCGGTGCTTTGTGGAAATAGAGATAGCCGCCAAACACCTCGTCTGCTCCTTCGCCACTGAGTACCATCTTGATGCCCATCGATTTGATGACACGGGCAAGGAGATACATCGGAGTGGAAGCACGGACAGTCGTCACGTCGTATGTCTCGATGAAGTAGATGACATCGCGTATGGCATCAAGCCCCTCCTGTATGGTGTAGTTGATTTCGTGATGTACGGTGCCGATATGGTCGGCCACCAGCTTTGCTTTTGCCAAGTCGGGAGCCCCCTTCAAGCCTACCGCGAAGGAATGCAGACGAGGCCAATAGGCGCGTGTCTGCGAGTTGTCCTCTATGCGATGCTCGCTGAACTTCTCGGCAATAGCAGAGATGACAGAAGAGTCAAGTCCGCCGCTGAGCAGTACGCCATAGGGAACGTCGGACATCAACTGACGCCTCACCGAGTCCTTGAGAGCATCACGAATAGCGTCAACGCTTGCTTCGTTATTCTTCACAGCATCATATTCAAACCAGTCACGATGGTAGTAGCGTTTCATACCAGGCTCTTTGCTCCAATAGTAATGCCCTGGCAGGAAGGGTTCGTATCGCTCACATTGACCTTCGAGTGCCTTCAGTTCGGAGGCAACATACACGGTGGCGTCGCTGTCATAGCCTATATACAGAGGTATCACGCCGATGGGGTCGCGGGCTATCAGGAAGGCATCCTTCTCTTCGTCGTAAAGGGCGAAGGCAAAGATGCCGGAGATGTTCTCCAGGAAGTCGATGCCTTTGTCGCGATAGAGCGCAAGGATGACTTCGCAGTCGCTGCCCGTCTGGAAGTCGTAACGTCCGGCATATTGGCGGCGAATCTCCTGATGATTGTAGATCTCGCCGTTGACGGCCAGCACCACCTTCCTGTCGGGCGAGAACAAAGGCTGGCCGCCGCTCTCGGGGTCGACGATAGAGAGACGTTCGTGGGCAAGGATGGCCGAACCGCCACAATAGATGCCGCTCCAGTCCGGACCACGGTGTCTGATTTTCTGACTCATGCGCAGAGCCTTATCGCGAAGCTCGTGCGTCTGCTTCTTGATGTTGAAGATTGATACTATTCCACACATAATGTTATTTACTATTTAATCATTACCCATTTACCATTTCTCCCTCTCCCACGGGAGAGGGGTAAGGGGTGAGGACATTCTCAGCGTGCGGCGATCAACTTCGTCGCACGCGGAAATTCGAGATGCCGAGGTTCGCTTTTCTTCATTCCATTCATGTCTCTGTGGCTCAAAGGCTTTTTTATTCCACCGTTACGCTCTTGGCAAGGTTCCTCGGGCGGTCAACGTCTTTGCCTTTGCAGACAGCGATATGGTAGGCCATCAGCTGGAGGGGGATGCTGGCAATGAGCGGCTGGAAGCACTCGAGAGTGTCGGGAAGGGTGATGATATGGTCGGCAAACCTCTGTATCTGCGTGTCGCCCTCAGTGACGAGCGCCGTGATTCGTCCGCCTCGCGCCCTGACCTCCTGTATGTTCGAGATGACCTTCTCGTAGAGTCTGTCGCGTGTGGCAATGACGAAGACGGGCATTTCGCTGTCGATGAGGGCGATGGGGCCGTGCTTCATCTCTGCAGCGGGATAGCCTTCGGCGTGAATGTAGGAGATTTCCTTCAGTTTCAGTGCACCTTCCAGGGCCAAGGGATAGTTGTAGCCGCGCCCAAGGTAGAGGCAATTCCGGGTATAGGTGAAGATGGGGGCAAGGAGGGCTATTTGCTCATTGGTCTTGAGGGCTTGCTCCATCTTGGCAGGAATCAGGGTGAGCTCCCTGACCATCTGCCGATACAGCTCCTCGGAGATGGTCTTCCGCTCAGAAGCCAGGCATAGTGCCAGCATGGTGAGCACGGTCAGCTGTCCGGTGAAGGCCTTGGTGGATGCAACTCCGATTTCCGGGCCGACATGGATGTACGTCCCCGTGTCTGTGGCCCTTGGGATGCTGGAACCAATGGCGTTGCATATGCCGTAGATGAAGGCTCCTTTCTGTTTGGCAAGCTGGATGGCGGCCAGCGTGTCGGCGGTCTCGCCGCTCTGCGAAATGGCTATCACCACATCGTCCTTCGTCACGACGGGGTTACGATAGCGGAATTCCGAGGCATACTCCACTTCGCATGGGATGTGACACAAGCTTTCGAAGAGCTGTCCGGCAATGAGTCCGGCGTGCCAAGACGTGCCGCATGCCACGATGACGATACGCTTCGCGCCAAGCAACTGCCTGCGATGGTCGATCATGGCCGACAGCGTCACATGATTACCCTCGACGTTGATGCGCCCTCGCATACAGTTCTTCAGGCACTCGGGCTGCTCGAAGATTTCCTTCAGCATGAAGTGTTCGTAGCCGCCCTTCTCTATCTGTCCGAGGTTGAGGTCCACGGTGCTCACCTTCAGTTGCTGTTCTTTGCCGAGGATGCTCAGCACCTTCAGTTCCTCGCCCAAGCGGATGACCGCGATGTTGCCGTCGTCCAGATAGACCACCTTGTCGGTGTAGTCGATGATGGGACTGGCGTCGGAGCCCAGGAAGAACTCGTCCTGGCCGATACCCACCACGAGTGGGCTCTGCTTGCGTGCTGCTATAATCTGCCGGGGCTCGCGCTTGTCGACGATGGCGATGGCGTAGGCTCCTATCACCTGATGGAGTGCCACCTGCACGGCTTCGAGCAACGGGAGGTTCTTCTTCACCATGATGTACTCCACGAACTGCACCAGCACCTCTGTGTCTGTGTCGCTCTTGAACTCCACGCCTTTCGTCTGCAGCTGCATCTTGATGTCGGCGTAGTTCTCGATGATGCCATTATGGATGATGGCAAGGTTCTGGCTCCGGGAATAGTGAGGGTGAGCGTTGCGGGCCGACGGCTCGCCATGCGTCGCCCAACGCGTATGGGCGATACCCACGCAGCCCGTCACGTCCTTGTCGCTGCAATAGTCGGTCAGGTTGTCAACCTTTCCTTTGGTCTTGTACACGTTGAGCTCGCCGCAGTCGCTGATCATTGCCACTCCGGCACTGTCGTAGCCACGATACTCCAGGCGTTTCAGGCCCTTAATCAGTATCGGATAGGCTTTCTTCGTTCCGATGTATCCTACAATTCCACACATAACATTATTTACTATTTGACAATTTAAATTTATGTATGATTAAGTCATTTCATTATTTATTCCCCCTAAGGGGGATTAGGGGGTCTTCTCCCCCAAAAGGGGGAGTTAGAGGGGGCTATATTTCACAAATGCTTGGTTGACGAGACGGTTGCCGCCTGGAGTGGGATAATTTCCTGTGAAGTACCAGTCGCCTTGGTGCTCAGGGCAAGCGGCGTGCAAGCCTTCGATTGTCTGAAAGACGAACTCCACCGGTGCTTGCATTCCTGCGGGACGAAGCATTTCGGCCACCTTCCCGTTGATGTCTTCAATGCTGAACGGTTCGTAGATGGCACTGACGCAGTTGCGTTGCTCTGCTGCTGGCTTACGGAGCTCAGAAAGACATGACTCGTAAGTGTCTGTGATTAGTTGCCACATACCGCGCTCTTCGATGAGGGCGATGGCGGCACGAAAAGCACAGAACTCCTCCAGGTGCGCCATGTCGATGCCATAGTAGTCGGGGTAGCGAATCTGTGGCGAACTGCTCACCATTACTATCTTCCGAGGATGCAAGCGGTCGAGTATCTTGAAGATGCTTTCCTTCAAAGTAGTGCCCCGAACAATGCTGTCGTCAATGATGACAAGGTTGTCTTCGTATGGCCGCAGGGAGCCGTAGGTGATGTCATAGACATGCGAGGCAAGGTCGTTGCGCGAGCCTGCTTCCGTGATGAAGGTTCGCAGTTTGATGTCCTTCCATGCCACCTTTTCGCTCCGTACGTTTAGTCCCTGGCTTCGCAGACCCTGCATCATTCCATAAAATGCAACCTCGGCTGTGTTAGGAATGAAGGAAAAGACAGTATGCTCGGTGTCACCGTCGATGGCCTTGAGAATGGGTGCTGTGAGCTGCTGCCCAAGTTGTTTGCGCTCACGGTAGATGTCGCGGTCGGAACCACGACTGAAGTAGATGCGCTCGAACGAACATCTCGTCTGCTTCTTGGACTCCAGGATTGTTTCCAAAGCAGAGGCGCCGTTCTTATGCACGATGAGCGCCTGGCCTGCCGGCAACTCCTGAACGTCATCGCAGGTGAGGCCGAAGGTCGTCTGCAATACGGCACGCTCACTGGCAACGGCCACAACTTCATCGTCCCTATAGAAGAAGGCAGGCCGTATGCCCCAAGGGTCGCGCATAGCAAACATCTCGCCGCTGCCTGTCATGCCGCACATCACGTAGCCTCCGTCGTAGTCTGCCATCGTGGTGCGCAATACATTTGCCATCTGCACGCCTGCTTCGATGTAATGGGTGATGTCTGTGCCTTCCAGTCCTTTTGTTTTAGCTTCGACAAAGAGGCGTTCCACTTCTCGGTCCAGGCGATGCCCCATCAGTTCGAGTGTGATGTAGGAGTCGCTGTAGATGCGCGGCGACTGTCCCTGCCTGACCATCTTCGTGAATATCTCGTCGATGTTCGTCATGTTGAAGTTGCCGCAAAGACAGAGGTTCTTTGCCCGCCAGTTGTTGCGGCGCAGGAAAGGATGAACGTACTGCAAGCCGCTCTTGCCTGTCGTGCTGTAGCGCAGGTGTCCCATATAAAGAGAAGCCCCCTCCCAACCTCCCCCTTTGGGGAGGCTTTCGAACACTTCTGTGATGGCATCTTTGCCCATCGCCTTCTCACGAAACATGTACTCCGAGCCAACAGGCGCGTCCATGTTCACACAGGCAATGCCAGCCCCTTCCTGTCCACGGTTATGCTGCTTCTCCATCATCAGATAGAGCTTGCCAAGGCCATAGGACGCTGTGCCATACTTTTCTTTATAATAGTCTTGCGGCTTCAACAGCCTTATCAATGCCACACCGCATTCATGTTTTAACTGTTCCATATCAGATGCAAGCTTTTATAAACGAAATGAACAAGGGATGCGGATGTAGCACCGTTGAGGAGTATTCAGGGTGGAACTGCGTTCCGATGTACCAACGTGGGGGCGGTATTTCCACAATCTCAACAAGGTTTGTGCCGGGATTGATGCCTACGCACTTCATGCCCCTGACCTCATATTTCTCTTTATATGTATTATTGAACTCATAGCGATGCCGATGCCTTTCGCTAATCTTTGTCGTGCCTCCGTATGCTTCACAGGCACGGCTGCCTTCGGTGAGTTCGCAATCATAAGCGCCAAGTCGCATGGTGCCGCCCATCTGCGTGACAGACTTCTGTTCTTCCATCATGTCGATGACGTTGT
>DEFO01000010.1:805-9724 GCA_002350805.1 Prevotella sp. UBA2850 | reverse complement strand
GTTCGGGTGTATTTGGCGGCGACAATCTTTCCTTCGATGCTACGTTGCCCGAAGCCTGGGCAGATGATGATGCCTGCCAGGCCTTCCAGCTTCTCCGCTACGTTCTCATCGGTGACACCTTCGCTGTTAATGAAGTGAATCTTTGTCTTCACGCCATCGTAGATGCCTGCCAGGTTCAGACTCTCGCGGATACTCTTGTAGGCATCTTGCAGGTCGTACTTGCCGACCAAGCCGATGTTGATTTCACGTGTAGCACGACGCCAGTTGTTGAGAAAGTTGCGCCAAGGTTTCATGGCAGGAGTCTCGCCGACGGGTATGCCTATCTTACGCAGGATGGCAGCATCGAGTCCTTGCCTCTGCATACTCACAGGTACTTCGTAGATGCTTGCCATGTCTTCACTCTGCACTACGCATTCCAGGCTGACATTGCAGAACGAAGCCACCTTCAGACGCAATGCGTCGTCGAGGTGGCGTTCGGTTCGCAGCACAAGGATGTCGGGCTGGATGCCCATGCCTTGCAGTTCCTTGACGGAATGTTGGGTGGGCTTCGTCTTCAGTTCGTCGGCAGCTTTCAGATAAGGAACGTATGTGAGGTGTACGCAGACAGCGTCGCGCCCCAACTGCCACCGAAGCTGACGGATGGCTTCCATGAACGGTGCGCTCTCTATGTCGCCGATGGTGCCGCCGACCTCTGTGATGACGAAGTCCAACTCCTCTTCCTCTACATCTTCGCGAAGCATTCGCCGCTTTATCTCATCCGTGATGTGCGGCACCACCTGAATGGTCTTACCCAGGTAGTCGCCACGGCGTTCGCGGTCAATGACGGTCTTGTAGATGCGTCCCGTCGTGATGCTGTTATGGCGGGTAGTGCGTATGCCGGTGAACCGCTCGTAGTGCCCGAGGTCAAGATCTGTCTCCATGCCGTCCTCCGTCACATAACATTCGCCATGCTCGTAGGGATTGAGTGTACCCGGGTCGATGTTGATGTACGGGTCGAACTTCTGGATAGTGATTTTGTAGCCGCGTGCTTGCAGCAGTTTGCCGATGCTGGCGGAGATGATGCCTTTCCCCAACGAGGAAACGACGCCACCTGTGACGAAAATGTACTTTGTATCCATAAAACAAATCAATTCTATGGACTGCAAAGTTAAGCATTTCGGCTTTTTTCGCCAATTGGCCGTGACTACTTTTAATTGTTAAAACCGCGCCAGTCTGACAATTTGTAAAGTTTCCGATGCCGTAACCGCTCGAATAGCGCCCTTTTCAGTCGCGAAAAAGCTGCGGAACCTTACAAATTGTCATTTTCCCCAGAAATGCTGTCACAAAGATGGCATTGCTCTAAGAAGAGGCAATGTAGACGCGTGTCGCCGTCGAGCTCTGGATGGAAGGCGGTGGCTATTTGACGGCCTTGGCGGGCGGCCACGATATGGCCGTCGACGGTGGCGATGGGCAGGCAGCGGTCAGAGACCACATCTTCTATATAAGGGGCGCGAATGAAGGTCATGGGCACGTGGCTGCCAACGCCCTCGACGGTGCCCGTGGCGTGGAAACTGCCCAACTGCCGACCGTAGGCGTTGCGCCGCACGCGAATGTCCATCGTGCCCAGTCGGCCTTCGGCCAGCAGAATCATGCCGGCGCAGGTGGCTAAGACGGGCAGCCCGTCGAGAATGGCCTGGCGGATGGGCTCCAGCAGCCCGAGCAGGCGCAGCAGTCGCATCTGCACCGTGCTCTCGCCGCCCGGCAGGATGAGGCCGTCCTTGGGCAGCTGCCAGTCGGCCAGCTGTCGCACTTCAAACGTGTCGGCGCCCAGCCTTTGGAGCATCTGTTCGTGCTCAATGAATGCCCCTTGCAGGGCCAGTACGGCAATCTTCATTTTCCGCGCTCTGCCATGAGAAGTTCTATCTCCTGTTCGTTGATGCCCACCATGGGCTCGCCCAGATCCTCGCTCAACTGTGCCAGCATGCGGGCGTCCTGATAGTTGGTCACGGCCTGCACGATGGCGGCAGCACGCTTCCGTGGGTTGCCGCTCTTGAAGATGCCGCTGCCCACAAACACGCCCTCGGCACCGAGCTGCATCATCAGTGCAGCGTCGGCCGGTGTGGCCACACCGCCAGCGGCGAAGTTCACCACGGGCAGTTTGCCGTTGTCGTGCACGTAGCACACCAGCTCGTAGGGCGCCTGCAACTGCTTGGCAGCCTCGTAGAGCTCGTCGCCGCTCATGCTGACCAGTCGGCGTATCTCGCTCTGCATCAGTCGCATGTGGCTCACGGCCTGCACCACATCGCCCGTGCCCGGTTCGCCTTTGGTGCGAATCATCGTGGCCCCCTCGGCAATGCGGCGCAGGGCCTCGCCCAGATTCTTGGCTCCGCAGACGAAGGGCACGTCGAAGCGCGTCTTGTCGATGTGGTAGATGTTGTCGGCTGGCGAGAGCACCTCGCTCTCGTCGATGTAGTCAATCTCGATGGCTTGCAGAATCTGTGCCTCGGCCGTGTGGCCTATGCGGCACTTGGCCATCACGGGGATGGAGACCGCTTCCTGGATGCCGCGAATCATCTTCGGGTCGCTCATGCGGCTCACGCCGCCCGCCGCACGGATGTCGGCAGGGATACGTTCCAAGGCCATCACGGCGCAGGCTCCGGCCTCCTCGGCAATGCGGGCCTGCTCGGGCGTGGTCACATCCATAATCACCCCGCCCTTCAGCATTTGAGCCAACTGGCGGTTCAACTGTTGTCTTTCGTTTGCCATATCATTGTTTTTTTGTGTTGGAAAATCGTGGGCGATACGCCTTTGTGCTTCTTGAAGAAGCGCGACAGGTGAGCCTGCGACGAGAAGCCCAACCGCTGGGCCATCTCTTTCAGCGGCGTGTGCGAGGCTGTGAGCATGGCGGCTATCTCGCCGACGATGCGCTCGTCGATGATGGCCTTGGGCGAACGGCCGCCGACGCGTCTGGTCACCTGGCCGAGATAGCGCGCACTGACGTTGAGCTGCTCGGCATAGAAGGCCACGTCGGCATAGTGGCGGAAGTGTTGTTCCACCGCAGAAAGAAACTGGTTGTAGAGCTCCTCGCTGCGGCTGTTGCCGTTGACGTAGCTGACGGGCTGCAGGCTCAGATAGGCTTTGGCGTGCTGCATGGCATCGGTCTCTGTCTCGCCGATGCTCAGGAAGTAGGCCACGGCCGAACCCAGCTGGTTGGCATAGCCATGGCGCCGAGGGTCGAGTGGCACATCGGAAGCTGCCAGGACAATGCTGCAGAGGGGTATCAGCAGCTGCTCAATGGTCTTGAATACCTCGGGGCTGACCAACAGTTCGCCCTTAGCCGAGTGCAGCACCGGTGCGTAGACCACGTGACGCGGCCTGTAGCGCCGCAGTACGTCGGCCACGGCCTCTACCACGTCGGCGCGGCGCAAGAGTCCAATCTTAACCACCTGTGGCTGCAGGTCGTTAACGATGGCCTCCACCTGCTGGCGCACAATCGTGGCCGGCAGGTCGTAGAACTGCTGGATGCCCAGCGTGGTCTGCACCGTGATAGAGGTGACGGCCGAAACCGCATGTCCGCCCAGTTCGTGGATATACCTGATGTCGGCCTGTACGCCAGAGAAGCCAGTGCCGTCGCTGCCCGTAATGGTCAATATCGCTGTACTCATTGCTCTTTTTTGTGTCGGGTTAAGAATAACTGGTTGCAAAGGAAACGAAAAAACTGCAAACGGCCAAACGTTGTTCCTGTTATGATAAAAGAAAAGTCAGTTTGGTGAAAAAACTGTCGTTTCGTTAAAAAATACAACTCGCTAAAGTATCATTCGCCGAGATCGACCGTTTCGAGGCCCGAGAAACGGCATTCCATGAAAAACGGCAGGGCAGGAAAAAAAGACCTCTCTCCCACCATCGGCGGTGGAAGAGAGGCGATACCTGGCGAAGATTAAGGTTGCAGCGTGAAACCGAGAACCAGGTAGGCTTTCTTGGCAGCGGGATTGGCCGAAATCTGTGCAAAGAGTGGCAGGGCGAAGCTGTTGGTGATCTGGATGGTTTTCGAGGCCCTGACCGACAGGTTGGTCAGCGCGAAACTGTTGACGTCGTAGAAGCCGGTGGCGTAGGGCACTATGCCCGCCGCCGCTGTCCATTCGGCTCCGCCCTGTTTGAAGGGCACGCTGGCTTCCACGTAGCTGCTGTAGGCCCGCTTGCCGCTCTTGTTCAGGCCGTCGTTGCCTGCAAAATTGGTGTACCATTGCAGCGAGGCCACTCCGAAGTCATAGCCGATGTTGGCTTCAAAGACGTGGTTGGTGGTCCCACTTTTGTAGCTGAAGTAGTTGTCTTCGGGCTCCAGACCTTCACTGAACCAGTAGTCGGTCACACCGATGTTCAGTCCGCCGATGGTGTAGCTCAGTGTCAGGTCGAACTCCTTGGCGTCGGCAGGGTTGGTCAGTCCAAAGCTGCCCCACGCCGAGAGCGACAGTCCTTGGTAGCCTACGCCGAAGGTCGGTTGCACGGCCACGTCGCCCAACTTCAGGCCGCGCCAGATATACTCGTTCACGAAGTCGGCCTTGATGGTCGTCTCCACCTTATCCTGTGCAAGGGTGGTGCTGCTCAGCACCAGACCCATTGCAAATAAAACAATCTTTTTCATACCTTTTTCTTATGATTAGTTATAGCAACTCTCACCATGTTCGTAGATGTCGAGCCCTTCCTCTTCGATGCGACTGTCGACGCGCAGGCCGTGCAGACGCTTGATGCCGTAGAACAGCACCAGGCCGCAGGCGGCTGCCCAAAGGTCGATGCAGAGAATGCCGAAGCACTCGGCGCCGAAGAATCCCCAGCCGTTACCGTAGAAAGCACCGCCAGAGGTAGAGAGCAGACCCGTCAGGAGCGTGCCCAGAATGCCGCACACACCGTGTACCGACGAAGCGCCCACGGGGTCGTCGATGTACAAGCGGTGGTCGATGAACTCGATGGCATAGACCAGCACCACACCACACACAAGTCCGATGATGATGGCCCCCACGGGCGACACGAGGTCGCAGCCGGCGGTGATGCCCACCAGTCCGGCCAGCACGCCGTTGAGCGTCAGCGAGAGCGACGGCTTGCCATACTTCATCCACGTGATGAACATCGTGGCCGTGCCGCCTGCCACGGCGGCAAGGTTGGTGGTGAGGAACACATGGCTGATGGCTGTGCGGTTCACTTCGCCCGAGGCAGCCAGCTGCGAACCCGGGTTGAAGCCGAACCAGCCGAGCCAGAGGATGAAGACGCCCAGCGAGGCCAGCGTCAGGTTGTGGCCGGGAATGGCGCGGCTCTTGCCGTCGCTGCTGTACTTGCCAATGCGCGGACCCAGTGCCATGGCACCAATCAGGGCCAGCACTCCACCCACGCTGTGTACGATGGCCGAGCCGGCAAAGTCGTGGAACACCGAGCCGAAAGTGGTCATCATAAACCCGTCGGCAGCGTCGTTGCACAGCCAGCCGCCGCCCCACGTCCAGTGGCCCTCGACAGGGTAGATGAACAGTGAGATGCAAGCCGAATAGACGAGATACATCGAGAACTTGGTGCGCTCGGCCATGGCACCGCTCACGATGGTGGCCGAGGTGGCACAGAACACGGTTTCGAAAATCAGGAAGCCCTCTACGGGCAGGTCGCCTTTATAGAAAGAGAGGTCGCCCCAGTTGGGCATACCGATGAAACCACCGAGCACATCGCCTCCGAACATAAAGCCGAAGCCGAGGAAAAAGAACAATAACGAGCCGAACATAAAGTCGACAAAGTTCTTCATCAGGATGTTCGCCGTGTTCTTACTACGCGTAAAACCAGCCTCACACAGCGCAAAGCCCGGCTGCATCCAGAAAACCAACATGGCTGCCAATAGCATCCATACAGTATCGAGTGATAATCCAATTTCGTTCATATCCTAAAAGTTTTTGTGTTTGTTATCCTAATTAACTATTCACTATTCTTGCGTCCCTTCGGTAGCAAGCGAGCAGAGCTCGAGCGCACTGTTCACTTCTTATCCTTAAGAACAGTGTCGCCGTGTTCGCCTGTGCGGATGCTCCAGGTGTCGATCACGTCGCTCACGAAGATACGACCGTCGCCGACATCCCCCGTATGGGCCACTTTCAGAATTACCTTCACCGTCGGCTCCACCAGCGGATCGCGACAAACGATGGTCAGTGCCACACGCTCAATCACGTCCGTAGAATACTGCACGCCACGATAGATCCTTTCCTGACGGCTCTGTCCGATGCCGTGTACGTTATGGTACTCAAACCAGTCGATGTCCGAACTGAGCAAGGCCTCCTTGACCTCCTCAAACTTCGTTTTCCTGATAATTGCTTCAATCTTTTTCATACCTTTTTACCTTATTAATTATTATTACTCTCAACCCTCTCGTTGGGTTACACTTTGATAATTATCGAGTGCAAAGGTAAGACGTTTTGATAAATATTCATTCATTTTTCTTTCATTTTGATTGTTAAAACTTTAAGAAACTGACACTTTGTAAGTTTTAGACACCTCTTTGCTTCCATTTTGTTACACTTTGCATCGAAACGCCCCTATTTCGTTACAAATCGTCATTTGTGCTACTTGTGTGTGCGAACACAAAACCCTTGACATATATCAAAAGGAGGACTCGTCTGCACTTTTCGAGGAAAAACTTTTGTGGTCTCGCAGAATTGCCGTATCTTTATGCAGCCTGCTCTGAATTGATTATCATTATATATAGGATGAAGGTCGTTGTGTTCGAACACAGTGGCCTTCATTTTTTTGCAAAATGACAATGTGTAAGGAATAGGGGAGGAAGAGAGACTGAAATATTTCAAAATGTAAGGAAAGTGAGCAAAAATCGAGCAAAGTGTCAGATGAGTTAAATTTTAAAGTAAGAAAAGTAAGTAAAAGTTTGGCTACGATTACAAAATGTCATACCTTTGCAGCCGAAATCATACAGATTGACACAAATAGTAAGGATAATATGACACATTGCAAACTTCAAACGCAAGAGAAAGGACTATACCGAAGCGAATACGAGCATGATGCTTGTGGAGTTGGTATGGTGGTGAACATCCACGGCGGCAAGAGTCACGAGTTGGTGGACAACGCCCTGAAGGTGCTGGAGAATATGGAGCACCGCGGCGCTGAGACACGCGACAAGACGGGCGACGGCGCCGGTATCATGGTCCAAATTCCCCATGAGTTTATTCTGTTACAAGGCATCCCCGTGCCGGAGAAGGGAAAATACGGCACGGGTCTGGTGTTCCTGCCCAAGGACAAAAAGGCGCATGAGCAGATTCTGAGCGTAATGATCGAAGAGATCGAGCGCGAGGATTTGCAGTTGATGCATGTGCGTACGGTTCCAACATGCCCGGAAGTGCTGGGCGTAGGCGCAAGAGAAGTAGAGCCAGACATTGTACAGATTTTCGTGACGGGCGTGAGCGAGGCAAAAGCCGAGGTGCTCGACCGTATTTTATATAAGGTACGCAAACGTATCGAAAATCGTGTCGACGATAAGGACTTCTACATCTGTTCGCTGTCGAGCAAGAACATCATTTATAAAGGCATGCTTACTAGCGGACAGTTGCGCAGGTATTTCCCTGACCTGTCGAATCCCTATTTTACAAGCGGACTGGCGCTGGTGCACTCCCGTTTCAGCACAAACACATTCCCTACTTGGTCGTTGGCCCAGCCCTTCCGCTTGTTGGCACACAATGGTGAGATTAACACGATTCGCGGCAATCGCGGATGGATGAAGGCGCGTGAGAGTGTGCTTTCAAGCGAGGCTTTAGGTGATATCAAGGATTTGCGTCCAATTGTGCAGGAAGGTATGAGCGATTCTGCCTCACTGGACAACGTGTTCGAGTTCCTGATGATGAGCGGCCTCTCACTGCCGCAGGCAATGGCCATCTTGGTGCCGGAGAGCTTCAACGACAAGAACCCCATCAGCGAGGATCTGAAAGCCTTCTACGAGTACCATTCTATCCTGATGGAGCCGTGGGACGGTCCTGCCGCGCTCTTGTTCAGCGATGGTCGCTATGCAGGCGGAATGCTCGACAGAAACGGTCTGCGCCCCAGCCGTTATACGATTACGAAACAGGGTATGATGGTTGTCGCATCCGAGGTTGGCGTGATGGACTTCGAACCAGGCGATGTGGTTTCGAAAGGTCGTTTGCAGCCAGGAAAGATTCTGCTGATTGATACGCAGGAAGGCAAGATCTACTACGACGGCGAGATCAAGGAGCAGTTGGCAAAGGCTCATCCTTATCGTGCATGGTTGAGTGAGAACCGCGTGCAGTTGGAGAAACTGAAGAGCGGTCGCCACGTTGACAACTCCGTCAGCGATTTCGACAAGAAACTCGTGAACTTCGGCTTCGGCCAGGAAGATATCGACAAGACAATTGTGCCGATGGCGACAGCAGGACAAGAACCAGTGGCCGCGATGGGTAATGACACACCACTGGCCGTGATCAGCGACCGTCCGCAGGTGTTCTTCAACTATTTCCGTCAGCAGTTCGCGCAGGTCACGAATCCCGCTATCGACCCGATTCGTGAGGAATTGGTGATGTCGTTGACAGAGTATATCGGTGCTGTGGGAACGAATATCCTGACGCCCGATGCTTCGAACTGTAAGATGGTTCGCCTGCCGCAACCCGTATTGACCAACACACAACTTGATATATTATGTAACATCCGCTACAAGGGCTTCAACACCAAGAAGCTCCCCATGCTCTTTGAGATTGAAAAGGGCGAGGAAGGTTTGCGTCAGTCACTCGACGACCTCTGCCATCAGGCTGAGTCAAGTGTAGATGAGGGCGTGAATTACATCATCCTCACCGATCGCGATATCGACGCGACGCACGCTGCGATTCCAAGTCTGCTGGCTGTCTCAGCTGTGCATCACTATCTGATCAGCGTGGGTAAGCGCGTGCAGACGGCGCTGAT
>DEFO01000010.1:410-569 GCA_002350805.1 Prevotella sp. UBA2850 | reverse complement strand
TTCGAGAGCATCGGTCTGAGCGAGGATTTGCTGAGGCGGTACTTCGGCACAGAGACGAGCACTATTGGTGGTATCGGGCTGAAAGAGATTGCCCGTGATGCCATCCGTCTGCATGCGGCAGCCCAAGAGCAAACGATGCTGCAGAATCAAGGTCAGTTT
>DEFO01000010.1:0-181 GCA_002350805.1 Prevotella sp. UBA2850 | reverse complement strand
CACTTCGTCACAGGTGCGATGTCGTTTGGTGCGCTGAGCATCGAGGCTCATGAGGCTTTGGCTTTAGCAATGAACAAACTCGGCACGCGTTCGAACACTGGTGAGGGCGGCGAGGATAACGCCCGCTATCATTCTGACGTCGACGGTGTGTCGCTCAGCAGCAAGACCAAGCAGATTGCAT
>DEFO01000043.1 GCA_002350805.1 Prevotella sp. UBA2850 | reverse complement strand
AGGGTATGAAATATGCAGGTTATGTTCCTAGAGGAACCATGTATTATTTCATGATCGATGAATCTGATTATGGATGGCCGTTACTTATCGGAGTAAATACAGGTATAGAGACACTTGATAATAGAATTAATCTAAAAGAATTTGATTATGACTATGAAGGAGTGGCAGTTAATTTAGTATGCTTGAGCGATGAAGGGAACGATATTACACAATCAGTCGAGATAAAATGGTTTAACAGAAAAGAGATTTACCAGGAAATTTTGGCTATAAAAGAGCTTATACAGTATTATGAAAAAAATCCTGAATTACTTGAAAATGAATCATCAAAAGAGTTATATGAAAAATTGTTAAATGTTGATTTTAATAAATTTGCTATTGAAAAGGGCAGTGCTATTGCAAAGGTGCCTTTAGAAACAAAGTTATACTATTTAATAGAATTGAACGAAGAGATGGGGCATCTTTACCGCGAGATTCCCTTGGACAGTGTGATGGTGGGGAGGAACGATACTACAGTTGTTTGCCACCTACAGAAAATGAGCAGAGTTAATCTTAGTGGGCGAGTTTCTGCTGAGGACATCAGTGAGAAAATAGCAACTATTCACATAAAGCAAAAACTAAACGGAAAATTCGAAGAGACTTACAACATACAAACGAATAATCAAGGCGAGTTCTCTTTAGAAGTCTATGACGATGATACTGAGATTATTGTCAGCTGCGATGGATATATGGATGCAGTCATACATCGTAGTAGTTTGAATGGTAACGGTGATCTTGGAGTCATTACCCTCAAACCAATAACAGGCCATGTTATCCCTGTAAACATTGATTACACCCCAGTTGTCTCTGAGGAAGGAGAGATGACAGCAGATCTTCTGCCAGGGGGACTTTATGATTTGCAGCTTACTTTGATGAACGAGTCTACAGGTAACGAGATTACTGATTTTTCAGTGCAATATAATGGTACATTGGTCATTAATTCCGGGGCAAATGAGTGGGATGACATCATCATTACTGCTAAGAGTAAGAAGAAAAACCTAGCTGATGCGTCTACGACTTTTTATATCGATGAAAGAGGCTCCGTTGGCGTTGATTTGAACTTTATAGAGTTGGGAGGTGTTTCTGCATCTTTCACAGGAAGCAACAACAGTCAAAATGCTGGATATATTTACGGCAGCAATGGTTTCTTGGTGGCGAGAGGTGTTTATAATGGGGAGACGTTGACATTGAGACATCTCCCACAAGGCACTTACACCCTTGTGTCTATTGGGCAGTCTTCATTGCTTTCTGGCTTATATGAATTATCAAGATTATCTCAACTGAATTTAGTGGAAGGAAAGGATTATGTTACCACTCAAGTGGAGGTTAAAGATGGTGAGATCACTACTGTGTCAGCTGGCATAATACCTAAACTGAACGAGTCGTTATTCCTGTATAGAGGTAGTCTGATAGCCGACAAGTCAGCGGTAGTCATTGGCAGCTATGTGACACTCTCTGCAAGAGTAAATGTCGATAAAGACCTCTATGATAAGGTAAACAATGTGAATTTATCTATAGACATACCAGAAGGATGTAAGTTGGTTGAAAACTCAGTGCAGGTAGATAAGAAGGCACAATCTTATACTCTGAACGGGAAAACAATTAGCATGCATCTGACCAAGGAACAAGCAAAAAAAGAAGTTAAATGTTGTGTTGTTCCTACTGAAGCAAACGCATATCATTTTACTGCCTATGTTTCTTTTGATAATGAGGTTACAGTCCCACGGCCAATTGGTGTCGCACAATTTGAAGGAGAATCCCTAGCATTCGCTGTTTCTTCTACAACAGCAGACAAAAATATAACTATAAGTGGTTTAACGAATCCTGATAGTGAGGTAAAGGTATTTGATGGGGATGTGCTCATCGGTATGACAACGTCAAAGAGTGATGGTACGTGGATGAAAAAGTGTGAACTCTATGATGCTTATAACCTATCTTTCCATGATATCCTTGTGAAATCAAAAACACAGGAAGGAATGATACTGACAAGTGATGTAAAAGAAGTGTTATACGACAAGTCATATATTACACCCACTTCTGTTTCCATGACTTTCTATAATGGCTGGCACAAAGACAATATCACAGTCGACTTTGATTTAATCAATGGCACAACCTCTGCGATACACTATGATTTCTACAACGAGACGGACTTTACTTTCCTTGCCAACTTCACCCGCAACGACACAACGGTCATCAAAGATGTCAACTTTATGGTGAAGGCGTCAGATGGTACCATCCGAGTGTTGCCTGCCCTGTTTGATTCCAAACAGCAGGCTTGGGTGGCTACTTCTAAGTATGATAGTTATAAACTTCCGCAGAATGTGACGGTAGATTATGTATGTATTCGAGAGGAGTCGGACGAGGAACGCGAGGAAGTTTTCCGTGAACAGGCAGCCCAGATGGCAATGATTGCAAATCATATCTATAATTTTATAGAGGATTATGGAGAGATGCGCGTCGTTGAAGAGAACGAGACATCGGCTCTGCTTGATTTCGTGTTGAGAAAGGACAATAATAATGTTTTTAGATGTGAGTATCGCGTAGAAACCATCCCATTCGCAGAAGCAGAGACCATGATGCGTACCTATCAGTTTGCTTATATAAAAACCGAGGAAGGCGGTATAGGTACCTATACAGAAATCACAGACAACTCTATCTCTGTTGTTTTCATTGACTTGGGCGGAAATGAGGCTTATCGAATAACTCTTTCTGATCCATATAATTCTGCTAAGAAGAACAGCAAAGGCAAGACTCGCATCAAAGAATTCCTTTCTGAACTGGGTAGCGAATTTGTCGATGGTCTTGAAGATATTCTTGGCTTGTCAGAATTTGTCCATGCTAATAAGGACTTTGATTTAATGAGAAAAAAGTTGGATAAATATCAAAAGAAATATGATAAGAAACGCGATGCCACAACAAGAAATATATTAGCGAAATGTCCTGACGGATCATCGCGCCTCTCAAAGAAACTCATTGGCGATTTCTGGAATGAGATGCAGACACAAATATGGACAGAAGAAGACAAACTGATAGAGAAATATAACAAGTATCTGACTGAATACAAGAAGAAGTTAGGAGCGAGTGTGGCTACATTTGTTGGGACCTTGGGCCTTGGGAAGTATCTGAAATCTGCCAAGTTTGTCAATTCAAAACTGAACAAGGCTTTCCAGACCACGCTCGTCAAGAATACATCATTAGAAACTTCTGCTGAAACGCTGGGAGGTTTGATAGGACAAGTTTCTGGCAAGGTTATTGATGGAATAGACAAAATATTTGCCTATAAGGACTTCGAGGGCGTTCGTGAAAAGTGCCTATCTTGGTCTTCAAAGAAGAATGCCGGAATTATCAGGAAGTATACTGACTTAAACCAGCGGATTAAAAATGCTTACAATTCTTGCAAGAAGGAGAAAGACCCAGAGACCATCACCTCGACTGATGGCAAGCAGGAGATCTTCAATGAAAAGAAAGACAACAATACCATTCTCTTCACTACGCCTTCTGTCCAGCCCATTCTCGACCCTTCGGGCTACGTCTATGAGGCAGTGCTGAGCAACCGCCTGCCGGGTGTGACCACCACGGTTTATCAGAAGAAGAATGGCAGTGCCGTGAAATGGAATGCCGAGGACTACTCACAGCAGAACCCGCTGGTGACCGATGAGGCTGGCTTCTATCGCTGGGATGTGCCGCAGGGCGAATGGCAGGTGAAATATGAGAAGGACGGCTATGAGACTTGTTACTCTGAGTGGCTGCCTGTTCCACCGCCACAGCTCGACGTGAACGTGGGCATGAAGCAGACTACGCCACCTGCCGTGAAGCTGATGCGCGGAGCAGAGAGTGGCATTACCATTGAGATGAGCAAATACATGCTGCCCGAAAGCCTGAACGAGAAGAGTGTCGTCGTGAAGATGGACGGCGCCACACGTAATGGCCATCTGGAGATGCTGAACACAGAGGAGTCGCCCGCAGGAGAGAAGACATACGTGTCGAAGGTGAAGTTTGTGCCCGAGGATCCCTTCGTTGCCGGCGATGAGGTCGACGTGACGGTGAAGGGCAGTGTGGAGAGCTATTGCAGCGTTCAGATGGGCTCTGATCACACGGAGAAAGTGAGGATAGAGCCGGAAATCACGGCCATCATCATCGACAGCGTGCTGACGGTTCCTTATCAGGGAACGAAGACGGTGCAGGTGCTAGTGATGCCGCAAGAGGTGTCGGCAGGAAAGGTGCTGAACGCCCGTCTCTCGTCTAGTCTGATCACCTCGCTTGACAATGAGAGAATAGTCGTCGATGAGAACGGACTGGCCACACTGACGCTGAATGGCGACCTGCCGGGTGCAGCACAGCTGACGCTGACCATGGACAAGGTGGACATTACCGCCGAGTCGATGGTGAGAGTGGATGTGGAGTATGAGGTGGTGAACACGCCGACAGCTTCCATCCGCAATGGCGAACAAGTAGGAAAGGGCACACAGCTCTCGCTGAGTTGCGCCACAGAGGGGGCAACCATCTACTACACACTCGACGGCAGTTGTCCCTGCAACGAGGACACCCGCATTCTCTACACCGGTCCGTTTGAGTTGCCTGAGGGCGTGGTCACCGTGAAGGTGATGGCTGAGGCCGAGTATCTCTACGATAGCGACGTGGCTACATTCGTCTACCAGGTGAATGCATCAACCGGCATTAACAAGCCGACAACAGAAGGCCATCGCTTTACTGCCGCCTATGCGAACGGCTATATCGTGATTGACGGTGCTGAAGGAGCCGATTGCAAAATCTACGACATGGTGGGTCGCGAACTGGCTGGCAAACAAGGTCTTGGTGCGCATGATGCCGTGCAGGTGCAAAAGGCAGACACCTACGTGATTAGCATCAAACATGCCGACGGAAAGATGGCAGTCAAGAAAATCATGCGCCGGTGATCATCTTTATCTCAAGCGCCCTGCATCGACATCTGTCTTTGCAGGGCGCTTTTTGTTTTGTGTCCGTTGTGCCTGAAGCGCACTTTTTTTCAATTGATGCCTGAATAGGAAAATACACCCAAATCTATGTGGTGATTTGTGTTAATATTTCAAAAAAAGATGCCCGCTCCATAACCTTTGGCTGTCAGTCGACGTAGATATAAGTAAAAACCAACACCATGGTCGTATGAATTGCGACGTCGAATGCTTGATGCCTGTTTTAAGTAGGTAGCTTATGCCGGGCTTTGCCTTGAAGAACAAATAACACTAATCAAAAATAGAATGAAAAAACAACTATCAATCATTTTCCTGCTGATGCTGGCCATGACTGTGTCGGCAGCCAAGAAACAACAAGACGGACTGTTCAAGAACGACCCGAACGTGCGCATCGGACAGTTGAAGAACGGTCTGACGTATTATATCCGTCATAACGAGGACCCGAAGGACCGTGCCTACTTCTATATTGCACAGAAGGTGGGCGCCATCCAGGAGGAGCCTCACCAGCGCGGACTGGCCCACTTCCTTGAGCACATGTGCTTCAACGGCACCACCCACTTCCCCGGTGCCTCGCTGCGCACCTGGCTCGAGACCATCGGCGTGAAGTTCGGTGCCGACCTCAATGCCTATACGGCGGTCGACGAGACGGTGTATAACATCGACAATGTGCCCACCATCCGCGAGAGCATCCTCGACTCATGCCTGCTCATTCTGCACGACTGGAGCCACGACCTGCTGCTCGAGGGCGATGAGATAGACAGCGAGCGCGGCGTCATTCAGGAGGAGTGGCGCACACGCAACTCGGCCTCCCAGCGCATGAACGAGAAAATCATGCCCGTGCTGCATGCCGGCTCGAAATACAGCGACGCTATGCCTATCGGCTCGATGGACATCGTGATGAACTTCCCCCATCAGGCTTTGCGCGACTACTACGTGAAGTGGTATCGTCCCGACCTGCAAGGAGTTGTCGTAGTGGGCGATATCGATGTCGACCAGATGGAGCAGAAGATCAAGAAGACCTTCGCCGACATCCCCAAGCCGAAGAAGAATGCCGCCAAGCGCGAGTACTACCCCGTGCCCGACAACAACGACGTGATTTATTTCGTGGGTAAGGACAAGGAGCTGAGCTCGCCCATGGTGCAGTTCTACTTCAAGCACCCCGCCACGCCGCGCGACCAGAAGAACTCTCGCGAGTACATGCTCCAGGGATTCTACAATGGCTTCATCTACAACACCTTCCACGACCATACCCTCGACCTGGTGCAGGCTCCCGGCTCACCGTTCTCTATGGGTTATATCCGCGACGGTGCTTTCTTCCTTGCCCAGACAGTCCGTTCGCTGAACGGCATCGTGTCGTGCCATAGTGGCAAAGACGACATCATGCGTGGCACGGAGGCCTTCCTGCGCGAGCTGTTCCGTGTGCGCCAGCATGGTTTCGCCCAGACAGAGTTCGACCGCTACCGCAAGGATATGCTCGTGAGTCTGGACCGTCAGCTCAAGGAGAAAGACAAGCGTTTCAGCAAGAACTTCGTCAACGAGTATGTGCGCCACTTCCTCGACAACGACCCCATTCCCGAACTGGAGGATGAGATTGCTTTCTGGAAGACTGAACTGCCGAAACTCACGGTGAACGACCTGAACCAGTATTTCTTCTCACTCTTCGACAAGGATGGCAAGAACATGGCCATTACTGTCACGGGTCCCGACAAAGACGATATCAACTATCCCACCAAGGAGCAGATGATGGCCCTATATAATAAGGTGGCCAACGAGCGCCTGGAGGCTTACGTAGACAAGGTGAACAATCTGCCCTTCCTGCCGAAGGAGCCTACTCCCGGCAAGATTGTCAGCGAGTCGACCGATGCCGAAGGCTACATCAATATGGTACTGTCGAACGGTATGAAGGTCGTCGTGAAGAAGACCGACCTGAAGAAAGACCAGATTCTCATGTCGGCAGCCTCGCACATGGGACTTGACGGCATCGACGACATCACCGTCGACGAGTACCGCCAGGCCCAGAGCATGCTGAACATGATGATGGGTGTCAATGGCATGGGTAACTACAATCTGATGGATATGAACAAGAAGTTCACTGGTGTGAACGCCCGCGTGCAGCCCGGATTCCATGCCAATCAGACCGTCCTGCAAGGCTCTTGCGCACCGAAAGACCTGGCTGTGATGTTGGAGATGACACATGCCGGCTTCCTCTATCCCAACCGCGACGATAATGCCTTCGGAGCCTTGCGCGAGCGCATCATTAGAACGACACGCGACAGCGAGGGAAAGCCCAACTCGGTACTGGGCGACTCTACGACCGTCACTTTGTATGGCAATAATCCCTATGCCAAGCAGATGACCGTGAAGGATTACGAGGCCATCGACTTCGGTAAGATGATGGAAATCTACAAGCGCTGCTTCAGCGATGCCAGCCAGTTCACCATGCACTTCGTGGGCAATGTGGAGATGGACGAGCTGCGTCCGCTGCTCGAGAAATACATCGCATCGCTGCCCGCTACCCATCAGGAGGTGAAGCTTACGCCGAAGTCAGAGGTGCTGCCCGGCTCACGCACCTGTATGTTCGAGAAAGAGCAGGAGACACCGACCTGCAATATCAACATCCAGTATATTGCACCGGGTGAGTTCTCGTTCCGCAACCAGCAGATTGCCTCATTGCTCGGACAAGTGCTGACCATCATCTATACCAAGACCATCCGCGAGGAGGCAGGAGCCGCCTATTCAGTCGGCGCCGGCTGCTCTGTCAGCTACTATCCGAAGGAAAAGTTCCGCCTCTCTGTTCGCTTCCCAACCAGTCCTGAGTCGCGCGACCTGGCCATCCGTCTGGTGGATGAGGGCATCGACGAACTGATCAAGAACGGTCCGAACATGGAGGATATCAACAAGGCGAAAGAGTATCTGCTGAAGATAGACAAGAGCAACCGTACCGTCAATGAGTACTGGCTCGACATCCTTGGCTACCGCTGGAACCACGGCTACGACAAGTCGAAGGGCTTCGAGCAGCTCATCAACGGCATCACTGCCAAGGACATTCAGGACATGGCCAAGCGCATCAAGGCCGGCGACCGCATCGCCGTGGTGATGTCGACACCAAAGAAATAGTTCTCTCTCTCATTCATTTTTATATTGTAGCATTTTTTCCAGGTGGCCGTCTCTATGAAAGGGGCGGCCGCTGATTTGTCGGTCGAGACCGAGGCCGGATATGTTGTTATTGTTGTTGATGTTGTTTTATAAATAAGACTTGAAGTTTAATCAACAACAACCTGAACAACAAAGACAACTCATTGTTGAGAGCAAACAAGTTTTTTGTTCTGCACTCGATTTTCCGTAACTCTGACTTCGCCGAACTTACTCGGCACTCGGAAATGAAAAGAAAAACGAGTTTTCCTTTCTCATTTCACTCGTTTTTCCGTAACTTTGAATAAGTTACTCCATCTCGGCATAAAAAATAAACGAGTTTATTTTGTTCTGCACTCGATTTTCCGTAACTTTGGCTTCGCCGAACTTACTTGGCACTCGGAAATGAAAAGAAAAACGAGTTTTCCTTTCTCATTTCCCTCGTTTTTCCGTAACTTTAAATAAGTTACTCCATCTCGGCATAAAAAATAAACAAGTTCGTTTTGTTCTGCACTCGATTTTCCGTAACTTTGGCTTCGCCGAACTTACTTGGCACTCGGAAATGGAAAGAAAAGCAAGCTTTCCCTTTGCATTTCACTCGTTTTTCCGTAACTTTGCAAACAAAACGTGAAAAGATGAACGTACAGATAGAAGAGTCGTGGAAAAAGTATCTGCAGGGTGAGTTTGAGCAACCCTATTTCGCCCAACTGACGGAATGGGTGCGGCAGGAATATCAGTCGACGACATGTTATCCGCCGGGGCGCCTCATTTTCAATGCTTTCAACCTGTGTCCGTTCGACAAGGTGAAGGTGGTCATCATCGGACAAGACCCGTATCATGAACCGGGACAGGCGCATGGCCTGAGTTTTTCGGTGTGCGATGGCGTGGCCTTTCCTCCTTCGCTGCAGAACATCTTCAAGGAGATTCAAAACGACCTGGGCACACCCGTGCCGATGTCGGGCAACCTGACGCGATGGGCCGAGCAGGGCGTGCTGCTGTTGAACGCCACCCTGACGGTACGTGCCCATCAGGCTAACTCACACTCACGACTGGGATGGCAGACATTCACCGATGCAGCCATTCGGGCGTTGGCAGCCCATCGTGAGCATCTGGTGTATATGCTCTGGGGTGGATATGCACGGGGCAAGAGCTATATGATAGACAAACAGAAGAACCTCGTGCTGGAGTCGGTGCACCCCTCTCCACTGTCGGCCAACCGTGGCGGATGGTTCGGACAGCACCAGTTCTCGCGTTGCAATGCCTATCTACAGGCCAACGGACTGGAACCCATCGAGTGGTAATGCCGTGATTGAAACCAAACAACCTTCAGCCCCAGACCCCTCTCCATCTCCCCCGAGGGGGAGGGCTGGGCTGATGCCGTGCAAGGTTCCAGGTTCAAAGTTGCCCACAGAAGGCGGCAAACCGCTGGTTCCAGGTTATGTCCTTTCAGTCCATGATTTTTGTCACGACTCGGCCAATCAAGCAAGCTTGTTGGCGCTCGCTGCTCCAAAAATTCCAAGTTCAAAGTTCAAGGTTCAAAGTTCAAGAGGCGGAGTATTGTCTACACTCCTACACTCCCACACTCCTACACTCCTAAAAAATCACTTGTCACTTCTCACTTGGGAAAGCTCCTACACTCCCAAAATAGTTCCAAGTTCAAGGTTCAAGGTTCAAAGTTCAAGAGGCGGAGTATTGTCTACACTCCTACACTCCCACACTCCTACACTCCTAAAAAATCGCTTGTCACTTCTCACTTAAATAAAACTCCTAAAAGAATGATACCTATTCCTCCTATATTACAAATCGGCGATGTACTGATTTCCAGTGACATACTGACAGAAAAGTTTTGCTGCGACCTCACTAAATGCAAGGGCATTTGTTGTGTGGAGGGTGACGCGGGAGCGCCCGTCACACTCGATGAGGTGGGTGAGATAGAAAATGTGCTCGATGATGTTTGGCGCGACTTGTCGGCGTCGGCCCAGTCGGTCATCGACCGGCGTGGTGTGGCTTATACCGATGAGGAAGGTGACCTAGTGACGAGCATTGTGAACGGCAAAGACTGTGTGTTCACATGTTACACGCCGCAGCAAGAGGGCGACAGTGCCGACGGTCTGCCGCCGGGTTGCTGTCTCTGTGCGTTGGAGAAGGCCTTCCGCGAGGGCCGCAGTCATTGGTGTAAACCTGTCAGCTGTGCGCTCTATCCCATCCGTGTGAAGACCTTTAAGGGCGGTTTGATAGGTCTGAACTACCACCGATGGGCTGTTTGCAAAGACGCGGTGGAGAAAGGCGAGGAACTCAATCTGCCTGTTTATCGGTTCCTGAAAGAGCCCCTCATCCGCCGTTTCGGTGAAGAATGGTACGAGGAACTGTGCCAAGTGGCCAGCCAGTTAGGACTCTAAAGGCGAAAAGGTTCAGATCACCCCCCAACGAGTGGAGAGCTGAGAACTGAGAGTTGAGAGGTATGATTACCTTTGTTGTTAGTTGAGAAGTGAGAACTGAGAGTTGAGAGGTATGATTACCTTTGTAATTGCGCCAAACTCCCAAAACAGTTCAAAGTTCAAGGTTCAAAGTTGCCCACAGAAGGCGGCGAGCCGCTGGTTCAAGGTTATGTCCTTACAGTCCATGATTTTTGTCACGAAAGGCTACGGGTAGGCGCGTTAGCGGGAATCTCGGCCAATCAAGCAAGCTTGTTGGCGCTCGCTGCTCCAAAAATTCAAGGTTCAAAGGTAATCACACTTATCACTTGTCACTTGTCACTTCTCACTTGGAAAAGCTCCTACACTCCTAAAAAACTTATCACTTATCACTTTTCACTTAGACAACCTTGTCACTTGGAAGAAAGCCTCTTTCTTCGTGTTTAGCCCTTTCTATACTCCGAAGGGCTCATGCCCACGCGTTCCTTAAAGAATTTGCCCAAGAAGCTCTGGTTGGGGAAATTCATCTCCATGGCTATTTCCTTGATGCTGCGAGTACTGTTTTTCAGCAGCACCCGTATCTCCAGAATCACGTAATTGTCAATCCATTCGTTGGGAGTCAGGCGGCTCACCTGCTTCACCGTTTCCGACAGATACTTCGGGGTGATGCACAGCTGTTCGGCATACCAGCCCACGCGCCTTTCTCTTTTGTAGTTCCCTTCCACCAGATGGATGAACTTGGTGAAGATGATGTCGGCACGTGTCTGGCGGTTGTCGCTGCTCTGGCGGGTGCGATAGATGACGTTGCTCAGGTCGTAGAACATGGCCAGCATCAGCGACCTCACCACATCGCGGCGGAAGAGGTTGTCGGTGTCGGTCATCTTCTGTTTGATGAGGTTGAAGTAGCTGATGAACACATCGGCTTCTTTCTGTGTGAAGTTGATGACGGGGTGGTTTTTGGAAAAAAGGAACAACGACGAGATGTCGCTGACGTTCTGTATGACATCGCGGAAGAACCGTGCCGAGAGGATGATAGCGAGTCCTTCTAGGTCGGGACTGGCCATGAAGTTGTCCATGACGTGCCGCTCAGAGATAATCAGCACGTCGTTCTTGCGTACCAACTGTTCCTGAGTGTCGATGGTGTATTGTGCCTTCCCCTTCAGGCACAAGGCCACCACAATCATATTCATCCTGCGCGGCTCACGCGGTATGGGGGCCTCGTTGAGCTTGTCCAGCAGCAGGATGTCGTCCTCGATATAGCCACTCGCACCTAGTATCTTGGCGCGGTTGACATTCACATCTTGTATATTTACTTTTTCCATGATTTTCGAATGATGTTGCAAATATACGGTTTTCCGTTGAATTACGGATAAAAAACAGAAGAAATTCTAATTGCCTCGACACTCGTCACGTTCTTTCGGCTGAACCATACGGGTCCTTGAATGACAGCCTCGCCGATGTCCTCTGTGGTGAATCGCCGGAAGGCCTGCTCGTCGCCGTTACCCCTGCAGATATAGTGCAGTCCGTTCACGTGGATGGTGTCTCCTCGGTGTGTCTCACGCAGGGTGACACGCAGGATGCCACGTCCGGCGGCTGAACCACGGAAAACCACCCGTGTGCTGTCCAGACTGTCGCAGTCGATGATGTCGTAGGTGGTAATCATGCTTTTCAGGGCGGTCGTCTCAGTGGGCAGAACGAGCTCGAGCACCGACTGACGGCAGTCGGCCAGTGCAGCCGGATTCCACCCGAACAAAGGCTGTTCGCGCAGTATGTGCTGGCGGCCGTCCACCCATTCGCTGCCGTCGGGCAGGGTGGCGCAGAAGGCGTCGCGGCAGATCCACGAGGCATCGGCGCTACGGGCAAAGGGCATGCCGCCCATCATGCCGTACATCTGTAGCGACAGCTGGCGCGGGTCATCGCGCACGGGCGAGAACCATACCTTCAGCTCGTTGTCGCCCCGCCGCAGGAAGGGAGTGACCTCGTAGCGCACCACACCAATGGTGTCGCCTCTCCGCTCGTCAAGGGGCTCCAACAGACTGGTGGTCACATTATAGCCGTTGATATAGAGGATGAACCGTCCGCTGCTGGCCATCTCGACATACGCCTCGGTGGGCCGCTGTCGCAAGGTGTAGGTGCGCTGGAACCATACCTGATGAGTAGGGTCGGTCTGCTGGCAGCCTATCCACAGTCGGTTCCAGTCGTTGGCATGGCCGGTCATGGCCAAGAGCAGTGCGAAGATGGTCAGCAACGTTTTCATTTGATGGTTTTTTGTTGCCCCTTCTTCAGTTTCAGGCGTTTGTTCTTTCCGTTATAGATGATGTTGGCCGTACCGCCCGTCTTGCTGCGGATGGTGGCAGTGACCACCTTTCCGTTCTTCCAGCTGAAGTCCACCTCAAAGCCACCCCTTGCACAGAGTCCTCTCACGCTACCTGCCGGCCAAGCCTCGGGCAGGGCGGGCAGCAGTTCCAGGTCGTATGCCGGCTGCTGGCCCTGTGTGTTGAGGCTGCTTTGCAACAGCATCTCGCAGACGCCTGCCGTACCGCCGAAGTTACCGTCGATCTGGAAGGGCGGGTGGGCGTCCAACAGGTTGGGGTAGGTGCCTCCGCTGCGCCTTCTGTCCGGGCCCTTGTATTTGTCGGGACTCACGTAGGTGAGCAGCTTCTGGTAGATATGGTAGGCCTGCTGGCTGTCGTGCAGTCGTGCCCATAGGTTGATGCGCCAGCCGGTCGACCAGCCCGTTGTCTTGTCGCCCTTGATCTCGAGTGAGCGGCGGCAGGCCTTTGCCAGGTCGGGTGTGCCGCTGATGGTCAGGTGGGCACCGGGATAAAGGCCGATGAGGTGCGACTGGTGGCGGTGCTGGAAGTCGAAGTCGTCCCAGTCGTAGTACCATTCGTTCAGGTCGCCCATGTGGCCGATGGTGTAGGGATGCAGGCGGGGGAGGGCCTCACCGATAGCAGTGGTCACCCCGTCGCTGGAGCCTGCCAGCTGACGGGTGGCCGTGAGCGTGTTGGTGAACAGTTCGCGGATGATGGCCAGGTCGGCAGTGCCACCGTAACAGGTCATGCCGTGGTAGCCTTTGTCGGTCACGTATTCGTTCTCGGGCGACGTGCTGGGGGCGGTGATCAGTTCGCCCTTCTGGCGTGGGTTGTCGATGAGCCAGTCGAGGCAGAACTCAGCGGCGCCCCGCATGAGCGGCAGTGCCGTGGTTTGCAGGTAGGTCTTGTCCTGCGTGAACAGGTAGCGGTCCCACAAGGTGTTCACCAGCCAGGCGCCGCCCAGGTTCCAGTTGGCCCACTCGGGTTTCTCGTTTTTCTCGCCCACGGGGTTGGTCATGGCCCATATATCGCTGTTGTGGCTGCTGCACCATCCGCGCCCAATGCCGTAGTAGTTCTTGGCTGTGTAACGCCCGTTTTCCGAGAGCGCCTTCACAAAGCCGTCGAGCGGCATGGCCATCTCGGCCAGGTTGGTGTTGAAGGCCGGCCAGTAGTTCTCCTCCAGGTTGATGTTCACGGTGTAGTTGCCGCGCCATGGCGACCAGAGGTGGGGTGTCCACAGCCCCTGCAGGTTGGTTGGCACGCCCGGTGTGCGCGAGCTGCTGATGAGCAGATAACGCCCATACTGGAAATACAAGGTCTCGAGATAGGTGCTCGGGCGCCCGTCGCTATAGGCGCGGAGCAGTTCGTCGGTGGTCATGGCTTCCGACTCGTAGTCGTCGGAGATGCTGAAAGTGCGGCCTGCCACCTGCTGTACGGTACTATTTCCTAATTCCAGTTCCACCCTCGTGAAGAACTGCCGGTAGTCGGCCACATGGCGCTCGCGCAGTTGCTCGTAGCTGTAGTTCACCAGGTGCCAGGCATCGTCGGTCGCCATGTTGATGTAGTCGGCTCCCTCGCGCACGGGATGCTTGTCGAAACCGTTGAAGCTGGTCTCGTTGACAATATAGACAATAGCCTCGCTCACCCCGCTGAGCTGCAGCGTAGAGTCGACCACCTGCACACTGCCGTCGCGGCACACCACCTTCATGATGGTGCAGAAATGAATGCTGTTGGCTTCGTCGCCGGTGGCATGACCCAGCATGGTGAGCTGGTTCTGGCTGGCTTTCACCCGGTGGGGCACCTGCGAGGTGAGCACCAGTCCTACGTTCAGGGCCTCCTTGCGGCTGGCGGTGAGTCGCACGGCCATCACCTTGTCGGGGTTCGAGGCCCAGTATTCGCGCTCATATCTGATACCGTCGCGCTCGAATATGGTCTTGCAGATGGCACTGTCGAGGCTCAGCTCACGGTAATAGCCGGTGGCGGGCGCCTGGTTATAGTCGTCGATAAACAGGGTGGCCAGCGGCTGGTAGTGCTGCGAGTTATGGCCCTGCACATGCAGCTGCAGCGAGTCGGCCAGCTGGTAGTCCTCGTTGAACAAAGCCTTGCGAATCTCCGGAATCCACTGGCTCGCACCGGCATCCTCGTTGCGGTCAACGGGCTGGCCCGTCCACAGCGTGATGTCGTTCAGGAACAGCTGGTCGCGGTCGGTACCGCCATAGACCAGTGCTCCCATCTTTCCGTTGCCGATGGGCAGTGATTCCTCGAAATACTGAGCCGGACGGTTGTACCACAGCTTCATCGGCAGCTGTTTCTGCGCACCTGCCGACAGTGTGCAAACCGCCGTCATCAGTAACAAAATGAATCTTCTCATGGTGATAGTTGTTTCAATCTTGTGCAAAAATAACTCTTTTTTCGCGATCATGCAAACACTATTCAATATTATTTATTATCTTTGCAGAAGATATCATCAACAATTGTAAATTTTTATCAGTATTATTATGGCAGCATTAACGGTAATTCTTATCATCATCATTGCCCTGATTGTCATCGTGGCAGTGTACATTTTCAAGACTCAGCGCGAGCTGGTCAATCTCGATGAGCTTTGCAAGAATGCACTCTCGCAGATTTCCGTTCAGTTGAATTCGCGTTGGGACGCAGTGTTGAACCTGGCCAAGATGGCCGCCCGTTATTCCAAGCACGAGTCTGAGACGCTCATCAAGGTCATCCGCGAGCGCCGTGTCTCCAGTCCTAGCACGCCCGAACAGGTGAACCAGCAGCAGGGAGCATTGCAGGAGGTCCTCGGCCGACTGATTGCCGTAGGTGAGGCTTATCCCGACCTGAAGGCTGCCGACCTGTACCGCGAGACAATGGCAGGCATTGAAAAATACGAGGAGAATGTGCGCTTGAGCCGTATGGTCTACAACGATTCTGCCACCAAGATGAACCGCATGGTGCGCCAGTGGCCGTCATCGTTCGTGGCTTCGCTGCTCAACTTCCGCGAGAAGGAGTATCTGAAGGTCGACGAGGAGAAGAAAACCTACTATCCCGACCTCGACGAGGCTTTCAAAGTCGATTAAGGAAGAATAGCCGCCCCCTCGGCAGCCCTGCAGACCGAGGCAAGGATTGTCCTGTATACCGAGGCTTGGTCGTCCTGCAGTCTGAGGCTGGAATTGTCCTGTATACCGAGGCTTGGTCGTCCTGTAGTCTGAGGCTGGGATTGTCCTGTATACTGAGGCAGTGCCTCAGTTAACGGCCCCCTGGAACCCCGGCCTTCCCCAATATCCCTAAAAACCAATCATCCCATGAGAAAAACGGTAGTCAATAGCTGCTCACCCCGTAGGCTGATGAGGCTGGTGATGCTCATCATCCCCTTATGCTTTTTTGCCATCTTCCCGGCAGGCGCCCGTCCGCACCTGAGCAACCTCGACATTCGTGTGGTGCTCTCGCCCAATGGCGACGCCCGCATCACCGAGACGCGCCAGATGCGCATCGACAGCGAGGGCACCGAGTGCTACATCGTCATCGGCAACCTCTCGGGCAGTGAGGTGCGCGACCTCACCGTGACCGACGAGACCGGCACGGAGTATCAGAACATAGGCAAGTGGGACATCGACCGCAGCCGACGGCAGAAGCAAAACCGCTGCGGCATCGTCAGCAAGCACGACGGCTATGAGCTCTGCTGGGGCCTCGGCGACAGCGGCGACCGTACCTACATCACCTCGTATACCGTCACCCGGCTGGTGAAGGGCTACGACGATGCCGACGGCTTCAACTATATGTTTGTGGCACAGGGCATCAGTCCCTATCCCGACCATGTGCGCGTCACCATCACCCCGGCCGACACAATAGGTTTCACCAACACCAACAGCCGCATCTGGGCCTTCCGCTATCGTGGCGATGTGAACTTCCAGGACAGCTGTATCGTGGCCGAGAGCAGCGAGCCCTTCGGCCGTGAGAGTGCCATGATCGTGATGGCCGCCTTCGACAAGGGCATGTTCCAGCCCGACGATGTGCGGCAAGGTAACTTCGAGGCAGTGAAAGAGCATGCCTTCGAGGGTAGCGACTATGTGGAGAAGGAGACAAGTCTGATGGACAAGCTGATGATCATATTCTTCGCGTGTGTCTGGATCTTTATCGGCCTCTTGCCCGTTGTCATTACCGTTTATAAGCTATGGCAGATATGGCGGGCCCGCCGGCAGATCAACCGCAACCTCCTATGGTATCGCGACATACCCTATCAGGGCGACCTGCTCCATGCCAATGGCATCATCAATGCCTATAAGTATGTGCATGCCAGCTACAGCAATCTGCTCAGTGCCGAAATCCTGCGCCTCATCTATCAGGGTGCCCTCAAGATTCAGAATGTGACCGACAGCAAGGGAAAAACCGCCCAAGCCATCACCATCGGTGAACTGACAGAGGAGGGCGAAGAGCGCGATGTGCGCCTGCGCAAGCATATCTACAAGATCTTCAAGGCGGCGGCTGGCGACGACGGCGTGCTCCAGCCCAAAGAACTCGAGAAGTATATGCAGCGCAAGGCATCGTCGCTGCAAGGGTTCTCTCAGCTTCTCCACCGCTCGGTATCGTTCTCCGAAGCGGAGAATGAACGCAAGATAGGACCTAACGACCGCGTGAGCCAGCTCTTCGGACTGCGTAAGTATCTCAAGGACTTCACCTTGGCCAATGAGCGTCATGTCGAGGAGGTGGGACTATGGAAAGACTACCTCATCTATGCCACGCTCTTCGGTAATGCCGAGCAGGTGCTCAAGGACATGAAGAAGATCAATCCCGAGTATCTGCAGATGGACCAGATAGCACAGGTCATGGACCAGGGTGTCGTTCTCGCACCAATCAACAATGCAGCCTACAACGGCTCTCTCCATGTCAGCGGCTGGTCGCGTGGCAGTGGCAGCAGTACCATCCGTTCCTCCGGTGGCGGCGGCCATGCCTCATGGGGCGGTGGCGGCGGCTTCTCCGGCGGCGGCTTCGGCGGCGGCGTGAGGTAGCGGCTTTTTGGCAATTGATAATGGACAATTGATAATGGACAATTAGCCTGCCGGCTTTCATTGAATTGAGAATTGAAAATTGAGAATTGATAATTGCCTGCCGGCTTGAGTAAAAGAATTTTTGATAATTTGTGGTCATTTGTGCCAATTTGTGTTTTATACTTAACACTAATTCCCGTAAATTTCCACAAATTATCAATAATAAATTTATAATTTTTTATGGTCAATTCCAGACCATTCGTGTATAAAAGTTCACACAGATTGCACAGATGACACAGATCTAAATCGGTCTTTGACCGATGAGTTGTTATAGTTGTTCCTGTTGTCGTTAATATAAATATATGTTGAGATGAAAACCACTTAAACAACAAGAACAACATACAACGGTCTGATGACCGTTATTGAACCTTGAACCTTGAACTTTGAACCTGGAACTTTGAACCTGGAACCAGCGGCTTGCCGCCTTCTGTGGGCAACTCAAAAACAACTGCGCCCCAAAAGCCTAATAGCTCTTGGGGCGCATATTCTTAAGTGATAGGATTCTTTCTTTACGGCTCGATATGCTCGTGACGTGTATACCAAACTGTGAAAACTGTGCCAGCCAGCAGCATCATGGCCAGGCAAATTGTGTTGTACATTACATTCATTTCCATAATCTTTACTTTTTTTAAATTGTTACCCTTTTATTTCTTTTTCCGGTGCAAAGTTACGCCGAAATCACCATTCCACCAACCATTGGTTATGATATTTCACGAACATGGCACACGGCAAAATACGAATAATGGCTATCGGTAAAACCGATAATAAAACGCAAGAATGCAAATTATTTCTGATAATCAACTGATTATTAACGAGAAATTTTGTAATTTTGCACCCATGGAACTACGACAACTGAAATATTTTTTGCGTGTTGCCGATACCCTGAACTTTTCTACGGCAGCCAAAGAACTGTTTATCACCCAGAGCACGCTCTCGCAGCAAATCCTGCAGTTGGAGCGCGACCTCGACCAGCCTTTGTTCATGCGCAACAGCCATGAGGTGACGCTCACCGAGGCCGGACAGACCCTCGTTCCGCTGGCCCGCGAGACCCTGCAGGCTGCCGAGAACTGTCAGCTGCGACTCGACGAGCTGAAAAACCTGATGGGCGGCGAACTGAACATCGGTGTGACGTTCTCGTTCACCAGCATCATGGCCGAGACGCTCACCGCCTTCCTGCGGCAATATCCCCATGTGAAAGTCAATGTCACCCAATCGACCATGGCCGACCTGATGGAGCGCCTGTCGCACCATGAGTTCGACTTTGTGCTGGCCTTCAAACCCACCCAGAGCAATCCGCGCATCGAGAGCCACATCTTGTTCTATCACCGCCTGGCAGCTATTGTCAACGACCGCCACTCACTGGTGGGCCGCGAGTCGCTCACCCTCGACGAGTTGCAGCGCTACGACCTGGCCCTGCCGCGCAAAGGCACCCAGGCCCGCAATGCCTTCGAGCGTAACATTGCCGGCACTGACTACCACTATCGCATCAAGGTCGAGATGAACACCGTCTATCTGCTGTTCCGCTTGGCGCGCGAGTCCAACTATGTCACGGTGCTCAGCGAGAGCACGGTGGTGGGCGAGGACGGCCTCCATGCCATCCCCATCAGCGACACCGACACACCCGAGAACGTCATGCAAGGCTGCATCCATCTCCTGAAAGGTGCCTACGTGAAGAACTCCACTCGCGAGTTCGTCCGCATGCTGGGCGAGAGCACCTCCGTTCTCCGTAACAAAATTCTGTAAAGTTCCCCCCTCCGGCTCAACCCTGATCTGCCAGCTTGAGGGCTCCAGTTAGTGGACTGATACAAATCAAAATGAGTCATTAAAAAGTGCCTCCAAGCCAGCTCATTTCCAATTAATGCCTGATTAGGTTGCAATTAGTCGACTAATTAGGTTCTAATTAATGCCTAATTACCATGCAATTAATGCCTAATTGCAACCTAATTAATGCCTAATTAGAACCTAATTAATGCCTAATTGAAAATTTCCTCAAATCTGCCTGAAATTCAGGCGGCAAGAATCCCACCGCCTGTTTTAAGATAAACCAGAAAATTTGCCTGAGCTTCCAAGATTTTCCTAGGCTCTCCTAGGTTTTCCTAGGCTATCCTAGGTGTTCCTAGGTATTCCTAGGCTTCCCTAGTCTTTCCTAGTCATTTATCTCAGTGCTCTCATGGCATTGAGCACGGCGAGCACGGTGACGCCCACGTCAGCAAAGACGGCCATCCACATGGTGGCCAGTCCCACGGTGGCCAGCAACAGTACGGCAACCTTGATGCCGATGGCCAGTGCCACGTTCTGACGCGCGATGCCCAATGTGCGGCGCGCAATGCCAATGGCCTGTGCTATCTTCGACGGACAGTCGTCCATCAGCACCACGTCGGCAGCCTCGATGGCGGCGTCGCTGCCCAAGGCACCCATGGCAATACCTACGTCGGCCCGTGCCAGCACCGGTGCGTCGTTGATGCCGTCGCCCACGAATGCAGTGAGGCTCCTCTCTCCACGGTCCTTTCCGCCAGCTGTCTCTTGGGCCTTCTTCAGATAACTCTCCATCCAGCTCAGCTTGTCGGCAGGCAGCAGCTCGGCATGATACTCGTCGATGGACAGTTTGCCGGCCACATCAGCAGCCACTTCCTGCCGGTCGCCCGTCAGCATCACCACACGTTCTACACCCTGCCGTTTCAGACTGGCTATCGCCCGTTCGCTGTCGTCCTTGATGCGGTCGTTAATGACGATATGACCTGCATACTCGCCGTTCACCGCCACATGGATGATCGTACCCACGTGCTTGCAGTCGGTCCAGCGGGCACCCACGGCATCCATCATGCGTGTGTTGCCCACGCACACCACGTCATTGCCCACACGCGCCTTGACACCCTGGCCGGCAATCTCCTCCACCTCACTCACACGGCAGCCGTCGGTGGCCTCCTCGGGGAAGGCCTCGCGCAGGGCAGTGCCGATGGGGTGGGTGCTGAAATGCTCGACGTGCGCCGCCAGATGAAGCAGCTGCCGCTCGTCGAAGGTGTTCGGATGCACTGCCGTCA
Organism: Prevotella sp. UBA2850; assembly: GCA_002350805.1. Lineage (GTDB taxonomy): Bacteria > Bacteroidota > Bacteroidia > Bacteroidales > Bacteroidaceae > Prevotella. Next base: position 7,740 of record DEFO01000043.1, on the reverse strand, counting down.
CCGCAAACTGTCCGTGAGTCAGCGTGCCCGTCTTGTCGAACACCACCGTGCCGAGCTTCGCCAGGATGTCCATATAGTTAGAGCCCTTGATGAGTATACCTTTGCGCGAGGCCCCGCCGATACCCCCGAAGAAGGTCAGCGGCACACTGATGACCAGTGCGCAGGGGCACGACACCACCAGGAACATCAGTGCCCGGTAGAGCCATGTGGGGAACGATGCCCCGAAGTGACCCGACAACAGGGGCGGAATCACGGCCAGGGCCATGGCGGCAAACACCACCACCGGCGTATACACCCGTGCGAACTTTCTGATAAACGTCTCGCTCTTCGACTTTTTCTCACCGGCATCCTCCACCAGTCGGATGATTTTCGAGGCCGTGCTCTCGCCGAAGGTCTTCGTGGTGCGCACCCGGATGACACCACTCAGGTTGACACATCCCGACACCACCTCTTCGCCGCAGAATACCTCGCGCGGCAGGCTCTCGCCCGTCAGCGCCACCGTGTTGAGCGCACTGCTACCCTCCACAATCACACCGTCGAGCGGCACCCGCTCGCCCGGTCGTATCACAATCACCTCGCCCACGGCCACAGTCTCGGGAGCCACCTGCTGCACCACCGTCTCGCCGCACCCGTCGTCGTCCGGCCGCTCCACGTTCGCCACGTCGGGCCTGATATCCATCAGATGGGCAATGCTCGAACGGCTCTTCCCCTCGGCATAGCCCTCAAACAGCTCGCCCACCTGGAAGAACAGCATCACAAACACCGCCTCGGGGAACTGCGTCTCAGCCCCCGGCAGGAAACCGATGCACAGGGCACCGATGGTCGCCACCGCCATCAGGAAGTGCTCGTTGAACGCCTCGCCGTGCGCCAGTCCCTCGGCAGCCTCCTTCAGCGTGTCCCAGCCGATGAGCAGGTAAGGCACCAGATAGACCAGCAGCAACTGCCATGTAGCCAGCTGGCACCGTTTTTCGATGAGCACGGCCCCAGCCAGCAGTACCGCCGTGATGCCTATCAGCCATAGCTTGCTCTTCAGACTGCCCTCCTCGTGGTGGCATCCGCAACCGCATCCACAGCCATGTCCCTCATCCTCATGGTGATGATGATGGTCATGACAACAGCAGTCGCCGCCGCCATGATGATGCTCCTCATGCTCGTGGCAATCACACTCATGCTCGTGGCAATCACACTCATGCTCGTGGCAATCACACTCATGTTTGTGTTCTATCTCTTCGTTTTTACAATGATGTGTCATATTTTAATTATTTTATATTTTTGTAAATCTGTATGCAATTGAAGATTGAAAATTGAGAATTGCCTGTCGGTTTGAGCAAAACAGAAATCTTTAAAATCTGTGCGAATCTGTGGGCAACTTTGCACCTCACATTGGCGTCTGCCCTTCTCTCCCCCTCGGGGGAGTTGGTGGGGGCTTCCTTGTCCCTTTTCCTGCTGCAAAGTTACATCAGTCTCCGTGCAACTTGGTTGCAAACATATAATAGAGGATGGAAAGAAATAAGAATAATCAGGATAATGTCACTCTGCTTTGACGGCTTTCAATGGAGAACTCGGGGTAATTCCGTTGTCTGCCAAGAAAAACTGCACTTTTTTCTCGTTAGGGTACAGAGTTACAAATATAATTTGTATTTTTGCAGAGTATAAATGGCAGAGAGACGATTATGGACACGGGAGACCCAGGAGTACTACGATCGTCACTTTGACTGCATCAGTGGCAAACATATAACGATGCCTATTAGGGCGTAAACAGTACTTTTTTCATGCCACTGAGACAAGGTGTTTATGGGTGTTTAATGACTATAATTGTATGAGCATTTGAAAACGGAATTGATATGTTAGTATTCATTGACACAGAGGTTAATCCGCAAACTAAAAAGGTGGCGGATTACGGAGTGGTGAGAGAGGACGGTGCGGTGTTGCACACCCACTCCAGGGCAGACTTCGATGCTTTTGTGTCAATGTGTGATGTGGTGTGTGGACATAACATCATCCGTCACGACCTGAAATATACGGCTTTGAGGGGCAATCCCACTGTTGTTGATACGTTGATGCTTTCTCCGTTGCTCTTTCCCAAACGGCCTTATCACCATTTGGTGAAAGACGACAAACTACAGGTGGACGAGCTAAACAATCCGGTGAATGACGCTATGAAAGCTCGTGACCTGCTGAATGATGAAATTGCTGCCTGGGGTGAATTGCAGGTTATGGACAATACAATAACAATCATGTAATCATACATATGACACTTAAAAGCCTTTGTAAATACTATATCAGTTGCATAGCGTTAGAGAACAACACAACGCTTCGTGCATCAATGAGGGACGAGCAGTCTTTCATAAGCTTACCTTGGCTAAATAATGGCGCATTGAAGTTGCCGGCAATAGGAGCATTCCTTCGAGGTAATATTGATAAAGAGAAAGAACTGCTGATAGGTTATCCAATACTGAAAGTCAAACATTTTCTGTCACCGCTATTTATTATTCATGTCACTTATAGCGATGGGTCACGTGGAAAATCAGAAGGATTCTCTATAGACGAAGAACTGCTGATAAACAAAGATATCATTGATAAGTATTCTACCAATGACAGAACAGAAAATATATATGAGCTTCGAGAATTAGAAGCTGAACTCGGTTTTACAGATGGCCATGCTGCTTTTGATGGTTTTGCAGAAAAGGTGAGCCTGCTTAGAACGATACGTCCTGACTGGGATTGGTTTGAAGATTTGGATTTGGATAATCTGAAGAAAACCCCACTTCAAATATCCGATCATGATGGAATCTTGAACCGTGCAATCATCTTCGCAAAAGACCCAACACCATATACGGTTGGATTAAGCAATGAATTGGCTAATCTGGAACAATATGGTGATTTAGACATCCGGCACTCTATATTATGGAAGTTTATTCATAAGCAGTTTGATAAAAACGCTCCGTTTGAAAAAGAAATACTTGAGGTCCTTCCTCTCAATGATGAGCAAGAGAGAGCTGTCCGTTCTGCCTTGAGTGCAGATGTGACCTTAATAGCAGGCCCTCCGGGAACAGGAAAAACTCAGGTCGTAGCTAATCTTATTATCAATGCAGCAATTGCCGGTCAAAATGTATTATTTACTAGCAAGAATAACAATGCCGTTGATGTTGTTGTAAAGCGTGTAAACGCTCTCAATAAGGAGCTGCCGTTGGTTCTTAGATATGAGAAGAGTGCCAAGCAATGTATTGCTGACTATGCACAATTATGGGAAAAAGCTAGGCCTAATGTTGAAACTATAACAGACTCTTTTGATGCATATCGTCGCGTCTATTCAAGTTATGACAAGAAAAGAACGCAAAAGCAACAAATTGTTGAACGCAGAAATCAGCTTGATGAATTGGAACAGGCCGTATGTGCTATACGAGAGAGATGTCAGCAGTGGATAGGTGTGCTGACTGCAAACGAGGTTAATCAGGTAAGAAATGCATATAACTCTTATATAGAACGTCGTGAGGCTTTGCTGCAAGGTCCACAACGATTGCTTGATAAACTTTTTAAGAAGCGTTGGAAATGTAGGATTATTGCTGAGAATACGGATAATGTATCTATGATAAATGGTTTTATGTCAACATATTATCCGGGTTTCGAAGTCGATGTCCAAATGTCAGAGCGTGAATGGATGGATTTCGATACAAAATTCAAATCCGTTATGGGCGATATGGAACTCATCGCCTCTTATAATGGTAAGCTTTTGGAGTTATGCGATTCTGCCTCATTGGAACAGCTTGATGCTGCGATGATGGCTGAGCATGTTGAATTGCAGGCTAAAGCAAAAACGGCTTGGAACTCATGGTTGAATCAGCATATAGGCGCATTCAATCCAAAGAACAGAGGCGAGTTACATAATTACATCAGTTTCCTGGAACATGACCATGTTGACAACTATACCTCCGCATTGAAGGCTTTGCTGCCTGTTAGCGCCATTACATCCTTAAGTGCTCGTAGACGCATACCTTTCAAAGAAGCAGTTTATGACTTACTCATAATAGACGAGGCCAGTCAATGTGACATCGCTTCAATGGTTCCCTTGCTGATGAGAGCAAAACGCGTTGCGGTAATAGGTGACAAGCAACAACTCAATCACATTTGCCTTCTCAGCAAGCAAACGGACTTGTCGTTAATTCTCGCTAATGATATTGAAGCCAGATGGTCGTACCGTGGAAGTTCCATTTACGACCTTGCTGAGAGTATGACTGAATCAGAAAACATCATTCAGCTACGAGACCATCATCGTAGTTTTCTTGACATTATCCAGTTCTCTAATCAAGAATTCTATGACAATACACTTCGTATAGCAACGGATTATAGTCGTCTGCTATCGCCAAACAATGGGAAACCTATTCTCGGAATGCAATGGATGAATGTCAAGGGCAGGACAATTCGTCCAGAGAATGGTGGCGCATATAATCTTCAAGAAGCAGAAGGAGTCATCCGCATTCTTCGACGCCTGGCTATTGAATTAGAATTTGAAGGAAGTATTGGAGTTACAACACCTTTCCACCTTCAGGCAGAAATGATTACCAAGGCATTGGAGAAAGATTCGCAGTTGAGAAATCATTTGGAACTACATAACAAGATACTGATTGATACGGTGCATAAGTTCCAAGGGGATGAACGTGATGTTATTATTTTCTCTCCGGTTGTATCTGATGGGACAAAACCGCAAAGTCTTATGTTCCTTAAATCGACAGGCAATCTGTTTAATGTAGCCATAACTCGCGCGTGTGCTTTGCTTGTAACTGTTGGTGATAAACAGTATTGCAAACACTGTGGCGTTAGTTACTTAGAACATTTTGCTGAATATAGCTGTGGAGAAAATGCTCCTGTCGAGTCGTCAGAATGGGAACACTTGCTGCAAAAAGCACTTTCAGATGCCGGAATACCAGTAACCGCTCAATATCATGTAGATAAATACTATCTGGACCTCGCGCTCTTCTATAAAGGGAGGAAACTCGACATTGAGGTTGACGGAGCTATGTATCATCAAACATGGACGGGCGAACTCTGCTATAATGACCAACTACGTAATCAAGCCTTGATGCGTGAGGGCTGGGATATAATTCGTTTTTGGGTTCAGCAAGTGCGAGACCAGTTGCCTTGGTGTATTAAGCAGGTTAAAAAGTGGATGGATAATATAGAACGACAATCCGCAAAATAATGTGTATGAAAACAAGCGAAGCAAAGCAAATTCTTAAATCATACTATGGTTACGACTCCTTTCGCCCTTTGCAGGAGGAGATTATCAATCATGTTCTTCTGCGAAAAGATTCATTAGTGCTGATGCCTACGGGTGGCGGTAAGTCGATATGCTTCCAGATTCCCGCTTTGATGTTGGAGGGGACGGCTATTGTGGTTTCACCGCTTATCTCGCTGATGAAGGATCAGGTGGAGGCGTTGCGTGCCAACGGAATAGCTGCAGAGGCGCTTAATAGTGCCAACGATGAGACAGTTAATCGTCTGATTGCAGAAAAGTGTTTGAGAGGCGATATTAAATTGCTGTATATATCTCCGGAACGACTGATGACGGAGTTGAGTTGGATGCAGACGATGCTGAGGGTTTCGCTCTTTGCCATTGATGAGGCACATTGTATCTCGCAATGGGGGCATGACTTTAGACCCGAATACACACAGTTGGGCAGTCTTCACGATTTGTTTCCCACAGTTCCCATTATGGCTCTCACGGCCACTGCCGATAAGATTACCAAGGCAGACATTATCGAGCAGCTGCACCTACAGGAGCCAGAAGTGTTTATCAGTTCCTTTGATCGTCCGAATCTGAGTTTGGATGTTAGAAGAGGATATTCTGCCAAAGAGAAGGTTCGTACCATATTGAGTTTGATTCACCGCCATCCTGGAGAGAGCGGCATTATCTATTGTCTGGCCAAGAAAACCACAGAGAGCTTGGCTGAGAAGTTGAAGAAAGAAGGTGTTTCGGTGGGTGTTTACCATGCCGGACTGCCGACGGATGAACGCAATCGTGTACAGGAAGATTTTATCAATGACCGCATTCAGGTGGTCTGTGCAACGATTGCCTTCGGAATGGGTATTGACAAGAGCAATGTGCGCTTTGTGGTGCACTATAATCTGCCCAAAAGCATTGAGAACTACTATCAGGAAATAGGGCGTGGAGGGCGTGACGGACTGCCTTGCGAGACTATCTTGTTCTACAACATTGGAGATATTATTACGTTACGTAAGTTTGCTGAGGAAAGTGGACAGCGGGAAATCAATATAGAGAAACTTCAGCGTATGCGGGAATATGCAGAGGCACAAGTTTGCAGACGGCGCATCCTGCTGAACTATTTTGGCGAGACGAGTGACAAGGGCTGTGGCAACTGTGATGTGTGTCATACTCCTCCACAGACATTTGACGGAACAGAACTTGTTCAAAAGGCACTGTCAGCCATACTCAGAACGGGCGAACAAGTAGGATTTACACTGACTGTAGATATACTGCGTGGTAACTTCTCACAAGAAGTCGTATCGCGTGGTTATCATCAAATCAAGACTTTTGCTGCTGGTAGGGACATCCCTTTAAGAGATTGGCATGACTATCTGCTTCAGATGCTACAGATGGGATTCATTGAAATTGCCTACAACGAAGATAATCATCTGCATGTGACCCCACTAGGCCAGGATGTTGTTCATGGAAAGACGAAAGTACAATTGGTTGTTATCAGCCGTGAAGACTATAGTGTAAAGGGACGTCGAAGTCGGATGATGGAAGAAAGAATCTCAGCGGCAACCAATAGTGACAGAAGTGAGAACAAGGAATTGTTTGAACGATTGAAGGCACTGAGGAAAGAGATTGCTAACGAGATGAATACTCCGGCATTCGTTGTGATGTCTGACAAGACGCTCCATGCTTTGGCTACAGACATGCCCACGACACTTGCATCATTCGGCAATATCTTTGGGATAGGTGAGTATAAACGCAATACATATGGAGAGCGGTTTATTGCAGTGATTAAGGAGTTTACGCCTGAAGAGGAACTTCCTTTCGCTAATGTGGCTGTCACAATTGATTCTCCATCAACGTCTAAAGAAAAGAAGAAAAAGCCTAAGAATCAGATAACCATACACGGAATCGCATATAACGTTGACCAGGATATCTGGACTGCAATTGAATGGCGAAAGGTGTTGAAGGACATTACGGAGAAGGCGTATTGGAACTATCAGGGTACTCTTGTTATTCACTTGAGTGATTATGTGGCTCAGGATGCAAAACAACGAGAGCGGATTATCAATACGCTCTGCCATCTTTTAAAAACTGGTTATGGTATGAATGTTGACACAGAGGCTGGCGTGGTGACAGTAGGTCAGAGATTCGATTACGACAAGGACGGGCGAGCAGTTGAATTACCATCTGGCTCTTTCTTCGAGATTCTTTCTCGCTTCCGACTATTTGTAATCCAGAACAAACGGTTCCCTTTCATGGATGGCGACTACGATGAGATTGCACTTAGAAAGTGGCATAGGGAAGTTGCTCATGGACTTGTGAAGATTACGGATGAAGAAAAGATACTGTTTGATAACCTAAGACTTGAATTTCCCGATGCCCCCAAGAATAGAGGTCAATTGGATAAGAATAAATCTTAGACACGGAAATGATTAGGGGATATGGAAGAAAAGAATAAGGATATAGCAATTGACAGGCAGTATGTATATGAATGTACTAACCCACATTGCAGCAGACCC
>DEFO01000022.1 GCA_002350805.1 Prevotella sp. UBA2850 | reverse complement strand
CAGTATAAGTCATAATTGCAACCCTTCCAGGCATCAATTAGAAATGGGCACGTTTGAAGGCATAAAAAACATAGCATTTCTGTCAGGGAAACTAGTATGACCAGGGGAACTTGTCAGAACATGGAAACTAGCCAGACTTTTCATGACTAGTCAGACCTGTCATGACCAGAAAAACTAACTGAACCAGCTTTCTCCGAAAAGCATTCATTTGACAGGTGATAAGTCCCATTGAGTAGCATATCATTGAATAAACGCAACAATTGTTGACGTTTAGTAACAATGGTTACGCAGTGATAATGTTCATAAAAGAACTGAAACTTTTTTCCGCTTCTCGTTTTTTATTCGCATATTTGCAGCCGAATGAAACCCTGAACCATCTGCATGAAGACCCAAACAACGTTTCCCCCACGGCTGGCCAGAGTGTTCTCTCTCTGTTCTGCGGCACTTGTGTGCGTGGCTGCTGCCCGTGCTCAAGAGCGCTCGATAGTGGTGGCCGACGTCGAGTCGCATGCACCCATTCCGCGAGTGCTGGTCTACCTGAAGTCGGGCGAGCACATCCGCACCAACCTCGAGGGCTGTTTCATTCTGCAAACCGACAGCTTCGAACAGATCACCCTGAAGCATCCCAAATACCTGACGCGCATCGTCACGCCCGAGGAGGCCCACGAAGACACACTCTTCCTGCTGCCCACCATGAACAGCCTGCACGAGGTGGTGATCTACGGCACAAGGAAAGACAAGGAGACAAAACTCAAGCAGTTCAGCCATCCCTACCGCGAAACCGACCCGCTGCTGCAGCCGGCCGCACCTACGGGCATGGATATTCTAGGCTTTTTCAATTTTGCCGAGAAGCGCAGGAAGAAACGCGGCGCGAAAGTGAAGAAGACATTGGAGAACTACTAGTGGCTGACTACCGCCACAGGTCGCGCACGACGTCGAGCGAGCGCAGCTCGGGGAAGTTAGGCACATGCAGCCGGTAATAGGTCATCAGCACGTCGACGATGCGGTTGCGCTCGTCGTGGTTCATGCGGAAGAGGTGCATCGTCTCGTAGTTCATGCGCATCAGGGTCTGAATGCGGGCTGCATCGGGTGCCTGCACATAGTCGGTGTGCAGCGGAACAGACGACGAGAAGGCGGCAGCACGCATGTCGAAGACACTGCCCTCCTGATAGTCGTCGATGTTGGGATAGAAACCGATGAAGCGCGTCAGCCTCATCATGAACACCAGATGGAAATTGGCATACGACGACTGACAACCGTCCAGCCACAGAATGCTGTTCTCGATATAGGCAAACAACGCCTCGTTGTGCTGTTCTCCCCGCGTACTATAATACAAGAACTCGGCCAGGAAGAGCGCTATGCTCAGCTTGCGGGCGTCGAAGGGAATGCCCGCGAACGGATCGCTGATGCGCACCTCCCTGAGCTTCTGCAGCTGCACGTTGGGGCGCACGTCGCACTCCACCTCCAGCAAGGTGAGCGGCTGGAAAAACTGCTTCTTCATCTTCGACTTCGACGAGCGCGGCATGTTGACCACAAACGACAAACGCCCCTCCGCTTCGGTGAGCATGTCGACAATCATTTTCGACTCACCGAACTTAAAAGAATGCAACACAATAGCCTTTGTCTTGACCAACATAGTGCGCAAAAGTACTAATTTTTCGCCATTTAGCGAAAAATATTCAAGAAAAATTTGGCAGGATGAAATAATTGCAGTAACTTTGCACCCGCAAAAAAGCACCTTGGTCCCTTCGTCTATCGGCTAGGACGAGAGATTTTCATTCTCTAAAGAGGAGTTCGACTCTCCTAGGGACTACCAATAATGAATCCGCCATCCGCGCAGCGATGCGCTACCAGTGAACAACTGGGAAAAGGTGACGGAGAACTTTTTTAGGAAAGTTCGCCAGGGCAGCCGCAACGCATAAGACCCACAAGCTTCACATGTAACACAAAACAATTTAAAAAAAACTCAAAACAAAATGGCAAACCACAAATCATCCCTGAAGAGAATCCGTCAGGACAAGAAAAAGCAGTTGCATAACAAGTATTATGCTAAAACCATGCGCAACGCCGTTCGCAAATTGCGCGCTATGACCGACAAGGACGAGGCCGCAAAGCTCTATCCCGCCGTTCAGAAAATGCTCGACAAGCTGGCCAAAAACAACATCATCCACAAGAACAAGGCCTCTAACCTCAAGTCGAGTCTGTCGAAGCACATCAACAAGCTGGGTTAATCAACCATCACTAGCAAACATACAAAGGGCTATAACTTCGGTTATAGCCTTTTTTGTCATTTTTTAGCAAATCACACACCTTTTTTTAGCAAATATTCGGCCTGTTTTTCATGTATTTTTAGTATCTTTGCACACTAATAATTCACAAAAAGAAAATGGCAGAAAATCAAACCAACCAAAGCAACTACTCAGCCAGCAATATTCAGGTGCTGGAAGGACTGGAAGCGGTGCGCAAACGCCCAGCAATGTACATTGGCGACATCAGCGAAAAGGGTTTGCACCATTTGGTTAACGAAACAGTAGACAACTCTATCGACGAGGCCATGGCAGGCTTCTGCACACATATTGAGGTGACTATCAACGAGGACAACTCTATCACCGTGCAGGACAACGGCCGCGGTATCCCCGTCGACGAACATAAGAAACTTCATAAATCAGCCCTCGAGGTGGTCATGACCGTGCTCCATGCCGGTGGTAAGTTCGACAAAGGCTCTTATAAGGTAAGCGGCGGACTGCACGGTGTGGGTGTAAGCTGTGTGAACGCCCTGTCGTCGCACATGCTCTCACAGGTGTTCCGCGACGGGAAAATCTATCAGCAGGAATACGCTCAGGGAAAACCGCTCTACCCGGTAAAGGTGGTCGGTGAGACCGAGCTGCGAGGCACCCGCCAGCAGTTCTGGCCCGATGCAACGATATTTACCACCACCACCTTCCAGTGGGACATCATTGCCCGCCGCATGCGCGAGCTGGCCTTCCTCAACGCCGGCATCACCATCACACTGACCGACCTACGCCCCGACGAGGAGGGAAACACCCGTCAGGAGGTGTTCCATGCCAGAGAGGGACTGAAAGAGTTTGTGCGCTACGTAGACCGTCACCGCACCCATCTCTTCGACGATGTCATCTACCTGAAGACCGAGAAACAGGGCATCCCCATCGAGGTTGCCGTGATGTACAACACCGACTACTCGGAGAATATCCACTCTTACGTGAACAATATCAACACCATCGAGGGTGGTACCCACCTGACCGGTTTCCGCATGGCGCTCACACGCACCCTGAAGAACTATGCCGACCAGGATCCGGCTATCTCCAAGCAGATTGAGAAAGCCAAGATTGAGATTGCTGGTGAGGACTTCCGCGAGGGTCTGACTGCCGTCATCTCCATCAAGGTGGCTGAGCCTCAGTTTGAGGGACAGACCAAGACCAAGCTGGGCAACTCGGAGGTGACAGGTGCCGTGCAGCAGGCCGTAGGCGAGGCTCTGGCCAACTACCTGGAGGAACATCCGAAGGAGGCCAAGATGATTTGCGACAAAGTGGTGCTGGCCGCTACAGCCCGTATCGCAGCCCGCAAGGCCCGTGAGAGCGTACAGCGCAAGAACCCGATGAGCGGCGGCGGACTGCCCGGCAAACTGGCCGACTGCTCAAACAAAGACCCGAAAGACTGTGAGATCTTCCTCGTTGAGGGAGACTCGGCCGGTGGTAGTGCCAAGCAAGGCCGCGACCGCCACTTCCAGGCCATCCTGCCCCTGCGCGGTAAGATTCTGAATGTCGAGAAAGTGCAGTGGCACCGTGTCTTCGAGGCCGAGTCGGTGATGAACATCATCCAGTCTATCGGCGTACGCTTCGGCGTTGACGGCGAAGGCGACAAGGAGGCCAACATCGACAAACTGCGCTACGATAAGATCATCATCATGACCGATGCCGACGTCGATGGCTCGCACATCGACACCCTCATCATGACACTCTTCTATCGCTTCATGCCACGCGTCATCCAGGAAGGTCACCTTTACATCGCCACTCCACCGCTCTACAAGTGCACCTATAAGAAAGTGAGCGAGTATTGCTACACCGAGCAGCAGCGCCAGGCATTCATCGACAAGTATGTGGCTGGCGACGAGAACAGCAGCGCCCTGCACACACAGCGCTACAAAGGTTTGGGTGAGATGAACCCCGAGCAGCTTTGGGAGACCACCATGGATCCAGCCAACCGACTGCTGAAGCAGGTAACCATCGAGAATGCCGCCGAGGCCGACGAGATTTTCTCGATGCTCATGGGCGACGACGTGGAGCCACGCCGCGAATTCATCGAGCAAAATGCAACTTATGCCAATATCGACGCATAAAAACAAATACCAAACAAGGGCATATCTTTACGGGTATGCCCTTGTTGTTTTATGTCTGGCTGTATTCCTGACGGCATGTTCAAAAGGCAACAATGACGTATTGAGACAGATCGGTCATGTAAAACGCCTCATGTATAGCCATCCTGATAGTGCCATGACACTGATTTGTCAGATGCCTGACAGCCTGTTGAGCAGTCAACAACTGGATGATGATGTGCGGATAGACATCTATTTCTTTCGTGCCAACCGATTGATGAAGGAGCGTAAGCACAGCGAGGCTATTGAATGGATGGACAAGGCGATGAACATCAAGCGGAAAAACATGGAGAAAGAACTGGCGGCCAGGAAGGAGAGACAGGTGAGAACACCCATCAATACATTCATCGCCCCTGCCTATCTAGGTTCTGTCAGCGTGTTGGCCCTCGCTTTATTGGGAACAATTCTGTACGACCGCAGACTCAGACAGATATCCAGTTTGCACTCTTCTGTGCAGAAAAAGGCTGATGAAATCGGGATTTTAAGCAGCCAACTGCAACAGATTCACAACACAACCACCGAGCAATTAGGGCGTGGAAAACAATGGATGGACCTACTGGAGCAGGGAAAAACCATGAAGAATATTTCTATTGAAGAGGAGCAATACTTTATTGATTACTACGCTTTTTCCCACCCTGAGGAATACAAACGCATCACATCGCCCTATCGACAATTGTCACTCCGCCACACTACCTACCTCATCCTGAGCGAAATGGGCTATAACGACAAAGATATTATGCGTATCTTGATGGTGAAAAGCAGCACCATTCGCAACTACCGGCTGCGCATGAACAAAAACAAATGGGAGTGAGAAGCGTCGCACTTGCATTCCCCGTTTGCATTTTCAAAGGATAATAACGCATTGATTGTAAGCTAATTACCGCTAATTTTCAGGTGCGACACCGCCGAAAAATTCTTCTTGAAAAGTTTTGAAATAACCAGAAATTGTAATATGTTTGCAGCATCAAACTTTTCAAAATCAAGATTATGAAGAAGAAAAACTATCTCATCGCATTCTTTGCACCCTGGCTGATGATGCTGTTCAGTGCTGCCTTGGGCACATGCGGCCACGACGTAAGTGCTCGCACCTACACCGATAGCATCTGCATGTTTATGCTTACATGGCTCTTGCTGCGACAATTTACGCAAGAACGGCAGCAGATCATTCGTATGACGGCAACTATGATAGTTGGTTCTCTAGTTATCATGTCACCTCTTTACCTAGATTTTACTCACGAATACTTCGCACAGGCAGACCTTTTCATTGTCATCGTGACGATGATTCTAGCAGCCGTCTGCTTTAAGACACAGCGCATCTCTGTTCTGGTATTATCTGTTATTCTCCTCATCCTTCTCAACACCTATGGCGTACATGCATGGATAGATCTAATGAAACCTTAAAACCTTATCATCATGTCTTATCTAACCAAATACATCATCATTTCGATTTCGTCGGCCTTGTTGTTCCTGCTAGCCAACCTATCATCTAGTATATCGCTTTTTGTGGTTGGATGGGTCGCCACCATCTGCTTTGCTATTTTCACATGGCTGATGACAAGCCACTATGCCTCTACTACTACTGAAGGATTGCGCATCGCAGCAGCAATCTGTCTGACACTCATGGTGATAGCCATTATTATGGTTTTCACCGTCTGGCGAAGCTTCATTCCAATGTATCCATGCGTATTAGCAATTATAAGTGTGTTACTAACCATGGTATATTTCTATAACCGAAAAGCGACAGAAGCCACATTGATTATCATCATCCTGGCTTTCATCAATTTAGCAGGCTACGACATATGGTCGATGTTGACATAAGGACGGAAGCAGTTGTGACTAGAAATACTTACAGATCTGACGACATTTACAACTGACGACATTCTTCTATCAGTGCCGGGGCATTACGCTCAGACCGGCAGGATAGGTCAGACGGATGGTGACACGCTCGCAACGGGAGAAGAAATCCATGCCCAGCCGGCTTTCGTAGTCGCCCCCTTCAAGCACCGACATCTGCGGAAGTGTGACCACTGTTCGCCCAACAGCCATATCGAACTGGGGGTAAACATACTCGCGACCGGCTGTTCGCCCACCCCAACCCACAAACTCTACCTCACGGTGAGGCAGATAATCGGTCAGATAATGCTGTTGTCCGGTCAGCTGACGGGCATTTACCGCACTGTGCGTAGCACCCATATCGGGAATCAGCTGCAGACGATTGCCATGATGGCGCACCTCCAGCAACAAGCCATTGTCAGAAAAGCCACAACTGAGATTCCGCTCATCGATGGTCTCATCGGCTGAAGCATGCATGGTTTGAGACTTGAAATCGAACTGGACACAACCCCATTGCTGCAACAAAGGCAAGCCGATGATGTTTTTTTGGTGAGCTGTCTCTGCCAAATCATCCGCTAAAGCAGTGTCGTCAAGCACACAAAATGGTACATTTCGAGCTTCCACGTTTCCAATTCTCAGTGTTTTTGCAATGGCCAGCCACCCGCAATTTTCGCCCATTCCATCGAGAAAAATAGAGATATCGGTCATTTGCAAGCCTAGCTGTTCTGCGACACTCCGGCTCACCACATGCATCGTGGCACCCGTGTCGAGCATCATGTCGACGGCCTGGCCGTTGACCACAGGGCGCAACATGACTGCCACCGACCGTGCCTCTGGCGGTCCTACTGAGTCTAAACGGAATGGTATCGACGCGTCAAGGGCACCTTTCCACTTCTGCCGATATGCTCTGGAGGCACCGAAGAGCCTTTCATACTGCTGAAAGAGCGTTTTCATGGCAAACGAGTCGTGGGTCTGCAGAAAGCGCCGTAGGGTCTTCACCGCCTGCCGGTCGCGCCCGCACCGATGTTGCTGCAGGGCCACTCCGAAGGTCAGTTGAGCCTCCAACGGGCCATCGAAAGAGTCGGAGTACTTCTTCAAGGCCCGTCGCATCAACTTCGCAGCCTGCTTAGCGTCACCCTGACAACCACGCACAAAAGCATTGCCGGCAGCCAGAACGCCCTCGCTGAGCGAGTCTTTATGCTCGATAAGGAGCCGGCTGAGCGACAGACCGTCACTACCGCGCATCAGCAAGAGTGCCCTTTCATCGACTGTCTGGGCACCTGCTGCTGCCGGTAGTAATAACAAAAGGGCAGCCACACACTTTTCGCGCAGCCTTTTGTTCATGTTGCTGGTTACTCTGTTATGGCATCGAACCTGTATTCCACAAAGGCTTCCATGGCCTCATAACAGGCCAATCCCAAATCGTCGTAGAGACGGGCGGTGGTGCGGTTGCGGTCCTCGGCGCGCTGCCAGAACAAACGCTCGTCGTCGCCCAGGAAAGGAGCGCTCTCCATCTGACTTTGGTGCTTGAGGATTGACTTACGTTTTTGAAGCAGTTCCTCGGGACTCATGGGCACGCACATCTCGATGTCCCACAGATCCCACTCAGCCCATGCGCCACGATAGAGCCAGATGCGACAGTCGTGCGTCCATGCCTCGTCGGCCTTCAGCTCTTGCTGGAAAGCAGCCAGCACGGCATCGGTACACTTCTTATGCGTGCCGTGCGGGTCGGCCAGGTCGCCTGCAGCATAAATTTGGTGGGGCTTTACTTCGCGCAGCAGCTGGCGGACAATCTCTACGTCGCGCTCGGTCATGGGCAGCTTCTCTATCTTCCCGCTTTCATAGAAGGGAAGGTCGAGAAAATGAATCTGCGAATGGGGAATCTGGTTGTAGGTGCATGCAGTGCGTGCCTCTCCGCGACGGATGAGCTGTTTCACGGTGCGGACATCCAAAGAGTCGACATCGCCCTGTTTTTTCTGCTTGAGAAAGTCTTTTATCTCGCGGTATTTGCGTTTGATGTTCTCGTCGGCATTCTCGCCAAGCAGCTGATTGAAACCGTTCACAAAGTGCATGTAGCGGGTTACCTCCTCATCGTCGACGGCAATGTTGCCCGATGTCTCGTAGGCAATGTGTACACCGTGCCCCTGCTGTACCAATCTGCGGATGGTGCCACCCATCGAGATGACGTCGTCGTCGGGATGGGGTGAAAACACGATGACCCGCTTGGGATAGGGTTTGGCGCGTTCGGGCCGGTAGGTATCGTCGGCATTGGGCTTGCCTCCAGGCCATCCGGTGATGGTGTGCTGCAAGTCGTTGAACACCCGGATGTTGATAAATCCGGCCGAACCATATTGCTGCAACAGATGTTCCAGTCCGTTGTTGGTATAGTCGGAGGCCAGCAGTTTGAGCAACGGCTTGCCCGTTTTCATACAAAGGTTAATCACATCGCGACGCAACTGTCGGTCTACGATGTGGGTAAAGTCCATTTTTGAAGATAGGTCAAGATCTAACATATTCTTGTTTTTTATGGTAAGTGTCGGGAGTCTATTTCTCAATATTCGTTCGTTTTGTAAACTCAATGATTTCAGGGATATAGCCGAAAGCCAGCCCTGTGACGGTATCTGCACAGCCGTAGTAGACGGCGATGCGCCCTGTTTCGGGATCGTGGAGCGCGGCGCATGGGAAACATACGTTGGGCACATCGCCCATGCATTCGTAGGGCATTTGTGGCGAGATGAGGTAAGGACCGCTACGGGCCAACACACGCCAGGGTTGGTCGAGGTCGAGCAGCGCCGACCCGAAGCTATACACATAGCCATTGCATGAGTGAAGCACACCATGATGGAACAGCAGCCAACCCTCGCTGGTCTCGATGGGCACGGGACCGGCACCAATCTTCATGCACTGCCAGGCGCTCACCTCGAAGGCCGCAGGCGACATCACATGGCGATGACGGCCCCAGAACTCCATGTCGGGTGACTCGCTGTAGAAGATATCGCCAAAGGCGGTATGACCGGTATCACTGGGGCGGCTCAGCATGGCGTAGTTGCCATTGATCTTCCGGGGGAAGAGCACTCCGTTGCGGTTGTAGGGCAAGAAGGCATTCTCCAACTGGTGGAAAGTCTTGAAATCCTTCGTCCAGGCCACGCCGATGGTAGGACCGTGATAGCCGTTACACCATGTCACATAATAGCGGTCGTCGATGAAGGCCACACGCGGGTCGTAACCATAGACCCACTGTCCCACTTCAGCATTGTCGCAGTCAAAACGAATGGTGTGTTCGTCGATGTTCCAATGCACACCATCGGTGCTAAAGCCTGCATGCAGGGTCATCCGCCGGTTTTGGTCATCGCAGCGGAAAACGCCGGCAAAGCCATCACCGAAAGGCACTACAGCACTATTGAAAATACTATTGGAGTCGGGCAGCAAATCGCGGGGGATAATCGGATTAGCCGAACAACGCCACATCACACTCTTGCAATTCTCGGGACGCTCCTCCCAGGGCATTTGAGGAAGCGGGCGGCCCTGTATCTTTAGTTCTTCCATATTGTTTATTGGTAGGGTTTCTTTTCTTATCTCAACGTTGTCATACGGAGAAGCTAGGGTCTGTCTTTCTTAGCGGTGCCGAACGCCGAGGGCTGACTGCCCATCACGAGCTCCAGTTCTCCGCCGCAGACGATATCCTTGAAGTCGACATACGACTTCGTATACTTCTTGCCGTTCAACTTGGCGCTCTGCACATATATATTCTCAGCACTATTGTTGCGGGCAGTCACCTTGAAAGTACGGCCATTGCCCACATTCATCTCCACACTGTCGAAAAGCGGTGAACCGATGATGTAGCGCCCGCCGGCCGGTTCCACCTGATAGAGTCCCATCGATGAGAGCACATACCAGGCCGACATCTGTCCTACATCCTCGTTGCCGCTCAGTCCGTCGAGGCCATCGCGATACATCTCGCTGAACACCTTGCGCAACAATGGGGCGGCCTTCCAGGGCTGTCCGGCATAGTTGTACATATATATAATATGGTGGCTGGGCTCATTGCCGTGCGCATACTGGCCGATGAGACCGCTGATATCGGGCGATGCACCCTCGCCAAGGTCGCCCTCAGCAACAAACAGCGAGTCGAGTTTCTGCAGGAACGGTTTCTCGCCACCGAACAAGCCTATCAGTCCATGCACGTCGTGCGATACGAGCCAAGTGTATTGCCAGGCATTACCCTCGGTATAGTCGTCGTGCTGATGGACGGCATGGAACGGATTGAACGGTTCGCGGAACTGTCCCTTGCTGGTCACACCGCGCATAAAGCCCGTCTTGCGGTCGAAATACCGGCGATAGCTCTGACTGCGGTCGTAGAAATACTTATAGTCGCTCTTAGTGCCATAGCGCTTGGCCACCACAGCGGCGGCACCGTCGGCAATGGCATACTCCAAGCCTTTGGCCACCGTCTCGTAGGTAGGATCGAGGTCGCAGGGGATATAGCCGTATTTGGCCAGCAGCCCCAGGCCGCGCTCCTCGCGCATGTCGCTCTTCTTGAGAGCCTCCAAAGCGGCTTTATAGTCGGTGAGATAACCTTTCATCACCAGGTCGGCCAGTGCGATGCTGCCCGGATTGCCCACCATACAGTCGGTCTCGTTGCCCATCAGGTGCCACACGGGCAGTTTGCCCTGCTGGTCACAGATATGAAGCATGGTCTGGGCAATGTCTTTCTGCCGTTCGGGGTGAATGAGCGTCATCAGCGGATGAGCGGCACGGTAGGTATCCCACAACGAGAAGGTGGTATAATTGGTGAAGTCACCCTGGTACACCTGTCCGTCGGCTCCACGGTAGCGGCCGTCAACATCGCAGAACACCGACGGGGCTATCATGGTGTGATACATGGCTGTATAGAAAACACTCTGCTCGGCAGGAGTGCCCCCGCTGATGTGCATCTTCTGCAACTGCTCTTCCCATTTACGGTCGGCATCAGCCACGAGCGACGCAAAGTTCCAGTGGTTCATCTCAGCCCGCAGGTTGGCTTTGGCGCCCTCCACGCTGACAGCCGACAAGCCCACACGCAGCAGAAGCGGCGAACCGTTGTTGTCAAACGAGAACACGCTGAGCGAGTCACCTTCCTGTTGCACCTGCTTCACAGGACGGGAGAACTCGGCGGCAAAAAACACTTTCTGGTCTTTCGCCCAGCCCGTGGAATAGCGGAAACCCGTTACCAGGGTCGCACTTTCGACCTTCATTCCGCATTGGCTCATCTTGTCCCAGCCTATGCCCTGGTTCAGATTGAGCACCATGAAGCCATTCTTGGCGTCGGCAGGTAGTGTGTAACGGTGCATACCGGCCCGCTCGGTGGCTGTCAGCTCCACATGAATATGGTTGTCGAGCATCACACTGTAGTAGCCGGGGCGCACCCGCTCGGCACGATGAGAGAACAACACCTCGCGCTGTTCCTCATCCAATACGGGCAGGAAAGCCACATCGCCCAGTTCGCCAATACCCGTTCCGCTGAGGTGCATGTGGCCAAAACCGATGATCACACTGTCGGACTCATGATAGCCCGAGCACCAGTCCCATCCGCGGGTATGCTCGTTAGGTCCCAGCTGAATCATGCCAAACGGCACATTGGCACCCACAAACACATGTCCGTGGCCACCGGTTCCTATTCTGGGATTCACCAGCTGGGTCAGATTCCCGGCCATGCCCGTCAGGGGCATCAGCATGAGCGACAGCAGAAGCAGCCACCCGCAACGTTTTTCTGTTCTCATTGTTTCTTCGTATTAATCGTTAATGTCTTGTTCTTCTTCAGTTGTTGATGCGAGATGCGATAGGTCTTCAGCGGCTTCCCACCGAGCGTCATCCGGTCGATCAGCACCTCGGAGGGGTCGGCCGAGCGGCGCTCTATCACGATGTCGCCATCGGGATAGTAGACAGGGTCGAGATGCAACGTCACCCTGTTGAACACCGGTGTGGTGATGCAATAATACGGTGAGCCGGGACAGTCGGGATAGAGCCCCATCATCGAGAAGATGAGCCATGTCGACATGGTGCCGCAATCATCGTTGCCGGGTATTCCGTCGGGACGGTCGCTGTAGTGCTGGCCGATCAGCCGGCTGACTAGCCGCTGCGTGCGCCACTCCTCACCCTTGAAATAGCAGAAGAGATAGGGATAGGCTATGTCGGGCTCGTTGGCGGGGTCGTAGAGTCCCTCGTCGAACACCCGCTGCAACTTATTCACAAATGCCTTGTTGCCGCCCATCAGCCGGGCCAGTCCGCTCACGTCGTGGGGCACGTAGAACGTATAGTTCCATGCACTGCCCTCATGAAAACCGGGAGCATTCGAGAAGTCGGCACCGGCTTTCGGGTCGAAGGGGGTGAGGAACGAGCCGTCGGCATTGCGCGGACGCAGCGTTCCGTATTCCTTTGAGTAGTAATTCCTATAACCCAGACTCTGCTGATAGAACCGGCGGGCATCCTCTTTCTTGCCCAGACTGGCTGCCAACTGGCTCAGTGCATGGTCGGCAATGTAATACTCCAGGGCATGCGACACAGAGTTGTCGCCCGAGAGGTCGGCGGCATAAGCACCCATGGGCACATATCCCTTCAGCAGATAATCGTCGATGTCAGGGCGCATCTTATTGTCTTTTCCGGGGGCGGTGGCCGAATGGCGGAAGGCCTCATAGGAACTCTCGATGTCGAAGTCGCGCAGTCCCTTGAGCCACGTGTCGGTGATGACGGGTATCGAGGGGTCGCCCTCCATGGTCCATGTCTCGCGGCCATAGAGTTCCCATTTGGGCATCCATCCCCACTCGCGGTACATATCAATCATCGAGCGCACCATATCCAACTGACTGTCGGGATAGAGCAGCGTAAGCAACTGATGCACATTGCGGTAGGTATCCCACAGCGAGAACACCGTATAGCGGTTCTTGGCCTTGCCTTGCAGTCGGCCTGTCTCACTGCTTTCCATCATCGGATACTCGCCGTTCACATCCTGCACGATGTTGGGATGTATCTGCGTATGATACAAGGCGGTATAGAACATGCGGCGCTGCTGCTCGGTACCGCCCTCCACGGTGACGACGCCCAACTGGCGGTTCCACTGCTGGCGGGCAGCGGCCTTCATGTTGTCGAAGTCGAAACGGGGCTGCTCTTTCTGCAGGTTCTGTCGCGCATTGGCGATGGAGACGAACGAGATGCCTGTCTGAATCTCCACCTGTTCGCCCTCCTCGAGGTCGTAACTGAAGAAATAGCCAATCTCATTGCCGGCCATCTCGCGCCCATAGCGGGTGTAGAGCTTATAGTGCCCGTTATCGGTGTCCCACTGGGCCTCCACACCGGTCATGGCTGGCTGCTTCTTCCAGTAGCCCGAGGTCTTGGGCACTCGGTTGACGCGCATCACGAAATAGACCGGAAAGACGGCCTGCGCATTGTAGCAGAAGGTGCCCAACAGGCGGAAACCTTCTATCTCGGTGGCACTCACCCGGCGCACCATACCACCCACCTCGTTGGTCAGTCCGTCACCGATATTCACCAGAATGTGGCTCTCGCCTCCCCGGAACGTATATCGCTCGGCGGCCGTGCGCTCCGTGGCAGTCATCTCGCAACGGATGCCATATTTCTTCAGCAGCACTGAGTAATAGCCGGGCGAGGCCTGCTCGTCGGTGTATTCAGAGCCATAATGCCGGTAATCCACATCCAGTGCCCCGCTGGTGGGCATGGTCAGCAGCGACCCCATCTCCGGGCAACCCACACCGCTGAGCGTTCCGTGGGCGAAACCGGTGATATACTTGTTGTTATATTCATAGGGCGCCGACCACCAGCGAGCGTCTTTGTCGTATTGGTTCAGGTCGCTGCCCATCACGTTGAACGGCACCACCGACATCATGCCGTGAGGTACCACTGCCCCGGGATTGCACACGCTGAAATTGGTCGTCCCGATGAACGGGTCTACATAGCGGGCCAGGTCGTCGGCTGCCGCAGCCGCCAGCGCCATCATCAGTGCCAGGCACCCTGTCATTATTCGCCTCATATCTCTCTTATTACAAGTTTCTTGTTTTTATTGTTTTACGCTCATCTTTCCTTCCAGCCTGATGTCGTCCGACGCACTGCCCACCATCACCGTGAACTCGCCAGGCTCAACGACGCGCTGCAGACTGGCTGTCACCACCTCGAGGTCATTCCTTGTCAGCACAAATGTCACGCGGCGTGTCTCGCCGGCTTTCAGATGCACTCGCTCGAAATGCTTCAGCTGGCGGTTGGGCTGCACCACCGATGCCACCTCATCGCGCACATAGAGCTGGGCTACCTCGTCGCCGTCTACACGACTGGTGTTACGGATGTCGAAACTCACCGCATACCGACCGCCGGCCTGCTCGCCGATTTGCAGGTTGCTATAGGCAAAATCACTGTAGCTCAGCCCGTAGCCAAAGGCATAGAGCGGCGTGACGGGCATCTCCACATAGTCGTGTCCCACGGGGTTCTTCCGGTTATAATAGACGGGCAGCTGTCCCACACTGCGCGGTACCGACACCGACAGACGGCCGGCAGGATTGTAGTCGCCGAACAACACATCGGCCACAGCCATGCCGCCCTGCTCGCCGGGGTAATAGGCCGTCAGCAACGCATCGGCATGCTCGGTGGCCCAGTTCTTCAACATGGGACGGCCCTCGATATATACCACCACCAACGGCTTGCCCGTCTGGCGCAGGGCGTCGAGCAGGCGGCTCTGCATACCCAACAGGTCGAGTGTGGCCCGGTCGAAGCCCTCGCCGCACTCCATGTCGCTCACGGTCTTGCTGTCGGTCACAGCAGCGCCGGTCTCTTTGTATTCGGTCTTGAAGTCGCGCGCACTGGAACCACCGACCACAGCCACCACCACGTCGGCACGACGAGCTGCCTCTACAGCCTCGCTGATGTCGTTGCTGCTGGTGTCGCGAATGGCGCAACCCTTCACATATTCCACTTGTCCCTCCGGCAGTTTAGCCCTCACACCGTCGAGCACGGTCTTCACCTTCTCGTCGGGCTGTGGAGCGGTATAGTCGCCCAGCATGTTATACCGGTTGTCGGCATTCGGACCCACCACGGCCACACGCACGTCTTTCTTCAGCGGCAGGGTGTGGTGGCGGTTCTGCAACAGCGTGATGCTCTCTTGCGCCACCTTGCGGGCCAAGGCCACATGGTCGGCAGTATGCACCTGCTGGGCTGCCTCTTGCGGATGAACGTAGGGATGGTCAAACAGGCCCATCTCAAACTTCATGGTCAGGATGCGGCGCACGGCCTCGTCGAGCACCGACTCTTTCAGCCGGCCTTCCCTGACAGCACCGATGAGCAGGGCGTAAGCCTTGCCGCCCAGGTCCATCTCCACTCCGGCATTGGCGGCCAGCACAGCAGCTTCCTCCAGTGTCTCGGCCACATGATGGGTCTCCCACATGCCGTCGATGCTATAGAGGTCGCTCACCACAAACCCGCGGAAGCCCCAGTCACGGTGCAGCACGTCGCGCAGCAGATAGCTGTTGGCCGTACAGGGAATGCCGTCCATCGAGTTGTAGGAGGTCATCACCGACAGTGCGCCGGCCTCTATTGCACGCCGGAACGGCGGCAGGAAACTCTCGTGCAGGTCGCGCATACCCATATTGGTGGGGTTGCCGTTCTGTCCGCCCTCCGTGGCACCGTAGGCCAGGAAGTGCTTCAGCGTAGGCAGGGTGCTGTAGGGTTGCGACAACTGGCCACCGCCCAGACCCTCGATGAGGGCTGCTCCCATCTCGCCGGCGAGCACGGGGTCTTCGCCGAAAGTCTCTTCCACACGACTCCAGCGCGGGTCGCGCACCAGGTCGAGCACCGGTCCGTAGCTGATATGGCCGCCCTGCAGGCGTATCTCCTTGCCGATGGCACGGCCCACCTCGCGCATCAACGCACGGTCGAAGGTGGCTGCCATGCCCAAACCCGTGGGAAAGACGGTGGTTCCAATGGCCATGTGTCCGTGGGGTGCCTCCTCAGCCAGGAAGATGGGAATGCCCAGACGGGTCTTCTCCAGGGCATAGCGCTGCATGGCATTGCCGGCCTCGGCCGCGAGTGCAGGTGTCAGTCCGTTGGCCAGCGTCTTCCTCGTCCATGGGTCGGCACGGTAAACACCCCAATAAGCGCCCACATGCAGGCTGTCCACCTCGCGCATGAACTTCTCGGAGACCGTCACTGCCGACTTGCCTTTGAACTTTGATCCTTGAGCCTTGAGCTTTGAACCTTGAACCTTGAGCTTTGCCTCTTGCACCCTCTGATGAATGACATACGAGTCCCAGCCCAGCAGGCAAAGAGTCTGTCCGACCTTTTCCTCGAGCGTCATCCGCTGCAGCAGGTCGTTCACACGCACCTCCACCGGCAGCGTCTTGTCCTTATATGGCACTTGTTGGGCCGCAAAGCACAGCGATGCCCCAAACAGCAAGCAACCTATCAATATCTGTTTTTTCATGATCTGTATTGTTTTTCCTTTGACCATAAATAATAACAACTGTACAGGCGTTTTCACCTACTCCTGAGCTGTCATCATCATTTGTCGTTTCTTTCAACTTTTCCCTTCACCGCCACCAGTGCATATTGCGCACCACCATTGAGCATCACACGCAGCGTCTTGTAAAACGAGCCGCGGCCGACCAATGGTGTGTAGGTCACCGTCACGCTGCCCTGTCCGCCCACTGGCACCGGCCGACCGTCGTAGGCAACCGACGTACAGTTGCAATGGCTGATGACGGTATCGATGACCACGGGCTGCTTTCCTTTGTTGACGAACACAAAACGATGGCTCACTGCCGCCGTATCGGTCAGCGTGCCAAAGTCGTAGAGCGTATCGGTAGTGACAAAACAGTCCGTTCGTACCGCCTCCCGGGCGAGCGACTGACTGACATACGCCGAGTCGGCAGCCGTCATCCTGCTTGGCTCAGCAGAATGCCGACCGCACGAGGCCAGCAACGCTATGCCGACGGCCACCCATCCGTAAAATTGCATGTAGAATAATCGTTTCATAGCTCATCATGCAAAAGTACACAATAATTCCAATTCCTCCAATTTTTTTGCAGTTTTATTGAAGGAGAGGCAAAAACTACTTCAACCACATTGTTCATAAGACCCAAAATGTGCCTCCATGCGCACTCGTTTCCAATTCATGCCTGGAAGGGTTGCAATTAGTCGACTAATTACACTCTAATTAATGCCTAATTACATGCTAATTAATGCCTAATTACATGCTAATTAATGCCTAATTACAACGTAATTAATGCCTAATTGCAACGCAGCTGATGATGATGTATTTCCTGAAATCAGGAACCAACATCAAGGGCTTCCGTGGATGGATTACTGACGTGAACTCTACAGCTGCATCGAAGAAGATTTCGATTAATGGCATATACGATGATACGACAAGCATCGATGGTATGCCTGTGATGGAGAGAGCAGACCATAACGTCATCTATGACATAAGCGGCAGAAAAGTAGGCACTACCGAGGAGATGAACCAACTTCCGAAGGGTATCTACATGGTGAATGGCAAAAAATGGATTGTAAAATAAAGGAGGAACCTGTCATGAAACAGAAAAAATATATCAAACCGGAAATTGAAATGGTTGAGACTCCTGAGCTGATGCAACAGATGCTTGAGACCAGTTGGGGAGTTGACGGCACCCACCAGCCCATCGGCGAAGCTGAGGGTGATGATATTGAGGTATTCTCGAAAAAGAACAATCTCTGGGAGGAATGGGAGTAAACATTTGAAAAGATATCTTCATCGAACAGGAGGTGAACGCTCGTCAGAGAGTTGTTCACCTCCTGTTCGTATTTGCACCAGCTGGTTGACAACCTTACGGGACGAATGAAAGACGAGAGCCTGCGCGAATGGTGCGCAGGCTCTCGTTTGATGGATTGTTATGTTGGAGTGTTGGTTGCAGATTATCTCCGTCCTCCGAAGTTTCCGTGAGCGGAAGTTCCGGTGCGGGTGCCAGTGGCTGCAGACACTGAGCGGCTGTTGCTGTGCGAGACGCTGCCGATGTTTGCCGAACCACGAGTGTTTCTGGTGTTGACCGGAGCGCTGTTGATGGTGCCAGTGCGGCGGGCTCCGGCGGTCGTTGTCTTACCGACAGCGGCCATGGGCTTGCCAATATGAACAGTGTGGTTGACGACATTCACGGCGGGCTTGTTAACGGCACGGTGGGCATAGTGGCTGCTGCTGAGACGGTTGTGACCGCCACGGTAGCTGACATACACCTTGGGGTGCGCGTTGAACAGACGCCCTGCGGCATAGTGACTGTAGACAGAGAACACCCAACTGCTCTTTACCCACGAAAGCGGGCGGAAGAAGTAGGATGTGGCCATATAGCGGTCGTACTGCCAGCTGGTGAGCACGAAGCGCAGGTCGGCATTACGACGCTCCCAGTAGATGCCGAAGAGGTCGGCACTGTGGTTCACGCAGAGCAGGTAGTCGAGATTGATCTCATAGACATCCTCGTACTGTGCGCTGCTGAGGTTGAGCTCGTAGGCCATCTTGTCGGAGAGGAAGAGAGCCTCGTGGCGAGCCTCGTTGTAAGTCATTGCTGAAGCAGTGATGGCTATCGTCATCAGAACTGCCATGGTGATCATCTTCTTCATAGTCGTACTTTTTAAATGGTTCTACTTCTGTTTCTTGTTCTCGTTGGCAAAGTAAGCGATTTTTTCGCATCTGTGAAAGGGATTATGCCTAAAGTGGAAGAGGATTTTCCCTAATGTTTTGCGGGGAAACCAGAAGGGGGAGTATTCCGTGATGGACGTTAAAGGGAATGGACGGACGGTAAAGGGAACGGTTGGACGGTAAGAGGAATGGATGGAGGTTAAACGGGAATGGATGGGAGTAAACGGGAATGGATGGGAGTAAACGGGAATGGATGGGCGTAAATATAAAAGGTGAACGGACAATAGCCTTCTTATTTGAAAGCTATTGTCCGTTCGCGCTATGAGCGGCAGGCGCATTCTCTTCGCCCAGCCTGCTCATTAGCCCACTCCTGCAAACAGCCTACAGATAGCCGAGCCAGCGCAGGATGTCGTTGAGGTTGGCCACGAGCATGAGGAGGATGAGGATGCCAAAGCCTACATATTCGGCTTTGATCATGAAATTCTCGCTGGGCTTGCGGCGGGTGATGATCTCGTAGAGCAGGAAGAGCACATGACCACCGTCGAGGGCTGGAATGGGAAGAATGTTCATGAAGGCCAGGATGATGCTGAGGAAGGCCGTCATCTTCCAGAAGAGATACCAGTCCCACGTGGCGGGGAAGAGGCTTCCGATGGCTCCGAAACCGCCGAGCGACTTGGCACCGTCGGCCGTGAAGACATACTTCATGTCGTCGACGTAGCCTTTGAGCACGGCAATACCATATTTGACACCTGCGGGCAGGCTCTCGAGGAATCCGTAGTCTACGTGTGTGGGCTTGTACATCTGGTTGAGGGCCTTGGGGGCGAAGCCGAACTTCAGATCAGGTGTAAGCACGGTCTTGACCGTGTCGATATGAGAGGCCTTCCAGTCAGACAACTGTGTATTGCGGGCAATGACGATGGTGGCAGTACGTATGCGCATGCTGTCGGCATGAGTCTTGGCGGCCGTCATCATGTCCTCCAGTCGTCCGAGTTCGAAAGTCAGCTCGTTTTGTGAATCTACGGCAACGCCGTTGATGGCCTTGATGGTGTCGCCCTTGGCCAGTCCGTAGCTGGCTGCCGGGGTGTTGGGCAGTACGGTGTCGACCACTGCAGGCACGAAGGGACGTGCGAACGAGGGGTTGGCCTTGAGCATGTCGAGCAGGCTGATTTCCCCTGGCAGGGGCAGGCTCATCTGCTTACCGTCGCGGATGAGGTCGACGCGCGTTGCCGACGAAAGGTCGCGGAACATATCGACACTGAAGTCCTTGAACGGGCGCTTGTCGGTGCCCAGCAGGATGTCGCCGTCGCGGAATCCGAGTGCTTTTGCCTCGCTGTTGAACTTCATTCCGTAGGTCATGTCCTTGGCGGCGATATAGGTGTCGCCCCAGTAGAAGAGGATCATGGAATAGATGAAGAGGGCGAGCAGGAAGTTGACGAGCACGCCGCCAATCATGATGAGCAGGCGCTGCCAGGCGGGCTTCGAGCGGAACTCCCACGACTGCACGGGCTGTTTCATCTGCTCGGTGTCGAAGCTCTCGTCAATCATGCCTGCTATCTTGCAGTAGCCGCCCAGCGGGAGCCATCCCATGCCATATTCGGTGTCGCTATTTTTAGGTTTGAACTTCAGTAGTTTGCCGCTCCACTTGCCGATGCCGAGGTCGAAGAAGATGAAGAATTTCTCTACCCGCACACCGAAGAGCTTGCTGAAGAAGAAGTGGCCGCCCTCATGGAGCAGGACCAAGAGCGAGATTGCCAGAATGAACTGCAGCAATCGGATCATAAATATTTCCATCGTTTGTTACTAGGTGATAATTGTCTGTTTCTGTTTTGTTGATTCGTTTTTTTGATGCTTTTATTTATTGGTTCAGCAATTCCATGGCCACGCGCCGTGCCTCATGGTCGGTAGCCACATAGGTGTCGTACGAAGGCGTCTTCACGAATGCCACCCGCTGCATGGTCTTCTCGATGATGTCGCTCATCTGCAGGAATCCGCAGCGGTCCTCGAGGAAAGCCCTGTTCACCACCTCGTTGGCGGCATTCACGATGCAGGGCATGTTGCCGCCCTGGCTGATGGCCTCGAAGGCAAGAGCCAGGCAGCGGAATTTCTTCAGGTCGGGCTCGAAGAACTCCAGGGGATGCTGAAAAAGGTCGAGGCGTTCGCTGGTGAGCGAGAGGCGCTCGGGGAACGAGAAGGCATACTGGATGGGGAGCCGCATGTCGGGCACGCCCAGCTGTGCCTTGACGGCTCCGTCGCGGAACTGGACGGCACTGTGTACGATGCTCTGCGGATGCACCAGTACCTGTATCTGCGAGGGTTCCACGCCGAAGAGCCACTTGGCCTCGATGACCTCAAATCCCTTATTCATCATGGTGGCGCTGTCGATGGTAATCTTGGCGCCCATGTCCCACGTAGGATGGCGCAGGGCATCGGCCTTGGTGACGGTGGCCAGCTGCTCGTGGCTCATCAGACGGAAGGGTCCGCCGCTGGCGGTGAGCAGAATCTTCTCTATCTCGTTGTGGTCCTCACCGACGAGACACTGGAAAATGGCCGAGTGCTCGCTGTCGACGGGCAGGATGGCATTGTGATACTGCTGTGCCAGGCTGCAGATGAGCTCGCCGGCGACCACCAGCGTCTCCTTGTTGGCCAGGCAGATGGTCTTACGTGCCTTGATGGCATGGATGGTGGGCGAGAGTCCGGCAAACCCCACCATGGCCGTGAGCACCATGTCGATAGGCTGTGCCTCTACAATCTGGTCGAGGGCATCGGCACCTGCATACACCTTGATGTCGGGCAGGTCGGCCAGCAGTTCCTTCAGACGGTCGTAGTGCGCCTCGTTGGCGATGACCACGGCGGCAGGCTTCCACTTCCGGGCCTGCTCGGCCAGCAGTTCCACTTTGTTGTTGGCTGTCAGGCAGTACACCTCGTACAGGTCGCTATGCTCTTCAATCACTTGCAGGGCCTGCGTGCCGATAGAGCCTGTACTGCCCAGAATGGCTATTTGTTTTTTCATTTCTTTCTTCTATACATTAAAGTTCCAAAATCCCGTCGGGCAGTTCAATGGTGATCACCCGCCCGTCGCGGTCCACATCGGCAATCAGTTCCTCGCTGGCAGGAATCAGCTTCCCGTCTTCCAGTTCGAAGAGGATGTTGATGGTGGAATCGTCTACGGAGGCTATCTTCCCTGCCACCTTGCCGGTATGGGCGTCGACCAGCGAATAGCCCACGATCTCTGCCCAGCTCATCATCTCGCCGTCGTCGTCGGAGAGGCTGCGCGGGAAGAACACGTCGCAGCCCGTCAGTTCGCGGGCCTGCTCCAGCGTGTCGATGTCGCAGAACTTCATGAGTGCCGTCTCAGCGCTGCGGAAGCGGTATTCCTCAATGAAGAAGGGGACGAGGATGCCGTCGATGCACAGCACCAGATAGTCGGCGTCGGTGCGGTCGAACACATCGTCGTCGAAGAGGAACGACAGTTCTCCCTTCACACCGTGGGGCTTGCCCAGACGACCTATTTTGTAGACTTCCTCTTGCTGTATCATGCCTTGGTCAACGATAAGCTATGTGTATGGATGTTATTATCAACTGGAAAGACTAAAAGATGCTAATCCTCGCGGCGGATGCATGCCCCGAGGGCATTCAGGCGTGCCTCTATGTGCTCGTAGCCGCGGTCTATCTGCTCGATGTTGTCGATGCGGCTGGTGCCGTTGGCGCTCATGGCCGCAATGAGCAGGGCAATACCTGCACGGATGTCGGGACTCGACATGCGCTGTGCCCGCAGTTTGATTTTCCGGTCGTGGCCCACGACCACCGCACGGTGGGGGTCGCAGAGGATGATCTGCGCACCCATGTCGATGAGCTTGTCGACGAAGAAGAGGCGGCTCTCGAACATTTTCTGGTGGAAGAGCACCGACCCTCGTGCCTGGGTGGCCACGACGATGAGCACGCTCAGCAAGTCGGGCGTCAGTCCGGGCCACGGTGCATCGGCCAGTGTCATGATGGTGCCGTCGATGAACGAGTCGATGACGTAGTGGGGCTGCCGTGGAATGACGAGGTCGTCGCCCTCCACCTTCACCTTCACGCCCAGCCGTCGGAACGCCTCGGGGATGATGCCCAGGTTGCGCAGCGAAACGTCCTTGATGCGTATGCCGTCGCCTATCATGGCCGCCATGCCGATGAACGAGCCGATCTCAATCATGTCGGGCAGCATGCGGTGCTCCGTGCCGTGCAGCCGGGTCACGCCCTCGATGGTCAGGAGGTTCGAGCCGATGCCGCTGATGCGTGCTCCCATGCGGTTGAGCATGTGGCACAGCTGCTGCAGATAGGGCTCACAGGCGGCGTTGTAGATGGTGGTGGTGCCCTTGGCCAGCACGGCAGCCATGACAATGTTGGCCGTACCGGTGACCGAGGCCTCGTCGAGCAGCATGTAGCAGCCCTTCAGCTGGCGGGCGGCTATCTGGTAGACATTCCGCTCGTCGATGTGCTCGAAGCGTGCCCCGAGGTATTTGAATCCCAGGAAGTGGGTGTCCAGGCGGCGCCGTCCTATCTTGTCGCCCCCCGGCTTGGTGATCACGGCCTTGCCGAAGCGCGCCAGCAGCGGACCGATGAGCAGCACGCTGCCCCGCAAGGCGGCACACTTGCGCACAAACTCGTCGCTCTCCAGGTAGTTCAGGTCGGGCTCGTCGGCCTTGAACACATACTCGCCGTCACCGAGCCGGGTCACTTTTACGCCAATATCCCTGACCAACTGTATGAGATTGTTCACGTCGCGAATGTCGGGGATATTGCTGATGCGAACCTCCTCGCTGGTAAGCAGGGTGGCACTGATTACCTGCAGGGCCTCGTTTTTGGCTCCCTGCGGAATGATGGTGCCGCTCAGCGGGTGTCCGCCTTCTATGATAAATGCTGCCATAATGCTGTTAGGTGGGATGAACCGTGGAATGGATGCCTCATGCTGCCGGGCTGACTATCTTCTCTTGCCCTTTTTCTTGACCTCCGGCTCACGGGGCTGTATTTTGTCGAACTTAAATGTGTCGATGTCTATTTGTATCTTTCCGTCGGTGAAGCGGGCCATATCCGAGATCACCTTCTCGTCGTCGGCCGATCCGTGGCTCCACTGATAGAGGTTCTGCTTCATCTGGTTGGCGGTGACGCGCACCAGTTCGTCGCGCTCCTCGCCGGCAGGCATGGTCTTGAGTTTCTCGAAGATCTCGAACATCATCTTTCCGTAGTGGCGCACGGGGATGTGGGTCATCGGATAGCCCAGGGGCTCGGGCTTGGCCGTGATCTGCTGTGCCCCGCTCACGTCGTAGGGCCAGTCGATGTCCAGCTGGTAGTTGCTCAGCAGGGCCAGGTGGTCCCACAGCTTGTGCTTGTAGTCCTGGTTGTCGCGGTTCTGCGGAACCATGCGCTCCATGATGTCGATGATGGTGTTGGCACACCGCTGCCGCTCCTCCTTGGTGGGCAGCGACATGGCATGGTCGACCATTTTCTTGATTTCGCGTCCGTACTCCGGGAGTACCAGTTTCTCGCGCTGTGTGTTGTAGTCTAATCCTTCAATATTCATATCGCGTTGTTGTTGATTTCTTGTTGCCGCTCGTCACTCTCCTTCCCTCCTCATCGTGTCAGTCCGGCCTTCTCCAGCGGGTTGCGGGCCACCTTCGCCACGAAGTCCTTCAGATAGAACGGCACGAAGTAGGCCACGTCCTCCGTCTCGCCGCGCAGGAACTTGCGCTCGGCCAGCGGATACATGTACTTGCCCAGGGGCTCGATGCCTTCTATCAGGCGGGCATTAGGGTGGTTGATGGCTTCCATGCACTTGGCGGCACCGTTGCCGAAGAAATAGACCGGCTGGCAGTCCAGATACTCCTTGTAGGTATCGGCATCCACCACGTCGGCCCTCACCTCGCGCACCGGGCGCAGCGCACGGTCATAAAGACCGGCATACACCTCCATGCGGCGGGCGTCGATCATCGGACAGAGCAGGGCTCCCTCCTCCACCAGCTCGCGCAGCAGCACCGGCACACAGAGCAGTTCGAGCGTGGGCACGGCGATGAGCTTCAGGTCGCGGGCGTAGCAGATGCCCTTGGCCATCGACACACCGATGCGCAGACCCGTATACGACCCCGGGCCGCAGCTCACGGCAACGGCATCGAACGGGATGGCGTGATTGTCGGTAAACGACAGTGCCTCGTCGACAAACACACCCAATTTCACGGCGTGATTCGGACCGCTGTGGTCCTCTTCATCGAAGATGCAGGCACCGTTCTCACTCACCGCTACTGAGCACACATCGGTGCTCGTCTCTATGTTTAAAATACAAGCCATATTCCAAAAGACTTTCTAAATAATTTGCAAAAATACGCATTTTTCCCAAGAATATTTGTACTTTTGCAAAAAATTAACAAGAAAGTGATATGATACAATCGATGACTGGTTACGGCAAGACCACCGTCACCTACAAGGAGAAGAAAATAAATGTTGAAATAAAGTCATTAAATAGCAAGGCTCTCGACCTCTCCACGCGCATTGCCCCCCTCTACCGCGAGAAGGAGATGGAGATGCGCCAGATGATAGCGCAGGCCGTGGTCAGGGGGAAGGTCGACTTCAATGTGTGGATTGAAAAGGAGGCTGGTGCCGACGCTACGCCCATCAATGCAGCTCTTGTTGAGAATTATTACCATCAGATACAGCAGATAGCCGCCAAGACCGGCATCCCCGAGCCGCACGACTGGTTCTACACCCTGGTGCGCCTGCCCGACGTGCTCACCAAGACCGAGACCGAGGTGCTCAGCGACGACGAGTGGGAGGTGGTGCGGGGCGCCATCACCGACGCCATCGCCCGCCTGGTGGCCTTCCGCCAGCAAGAGGGTGCCGCCCTGCAGCGGAAGTTCACCGAGAAAATCGACAATATCGCTGCCCTGCTCGCCGCCATCGAGCCCTACGAGCAACAGCGTGTCGGCAAAATACGCAGCCGCATCGTCGAGGGGCTCAAGGCCATCCCCGAGGCCGACTACGACAAGAACCGCCTCGAGCAGGAGCTCATCTACTACATCGAGAAACTAGACATCAGCGAGGAGAAGCAGCGCCTGGCCAACCACCTGAAGTATTTCCGCGAGACCATGGACGAGCCCGCCGGACAGGGCAAGAAGCTCGGATTCATCGCCCAGGAGATGGGACGCGAAATCAATACCACCGGCTCGAAGAGCAACCATGCCGAGATGCAGAACATCGTGGTGAAGATGAAAGACGAGCTCGAGCAGATCAAGGAGCAAGTCCTCAACGCGCTGTAAACACACCGACAACCACCCGTCAACCATCCATATATTATGAAAAGAGGTAAGTGCATCATCATTTCTGCGCCCAGCGGAACAGGCAAGTCCACCATCATCAGCTGGCTCATGCAGGCGCATCCCGAGCTCAGGCTGGCCTTCAGTATCTCATGCACCAGCCGGCCGCCGCGCGGCAGCGAGCAGCATGGCGTCGAGTATTTCTTCCTCACCCCCGAGGAGTTCCGCCGCCGCATCGACAACGACGAGTTCCTCGAGTACGAGGAGGTCTACGAGAACCGCTTCTACGGCACGCTGAAGGCACAGGTCGAGCGCCAGCTCGATGCCGGCCAGAACGTTGTCTTCGACGTCGATGTGAAGGGTGGTGTCAACATCAAGCGCCACTATGGCGACGAGGCCCTGAGCCTGTTCATCCAGCCACCCTCCATCGCCGAGCTGCGCCGCCGCCTCGAAGGGCGCGCCACCGATGCCCCCGAGGTCATCGACCAGCGCATCGCCCGTGCTGAGTTCGAGCTCACCTTTGCCCCGCAGTTCGACCGCATCGTCGTCAACGACCGCCTGGAACAGGCCGAGAGCGACGCCCTGGCCGTCATCACCGACTATCTGAACCAAGAGAACGACCCGCAGTCCCTGTAACCACCCCTCACAGGCGGCAGCCATCCCCCGGCATCCATGAACAAGCATATCGGCATCTACGGCGGGAGCTTCAATCCCATCCACAAGGCACACATCCGTCTGGCCAAGGCCCTGCTGAAGGAGGCAGGGCTCGATGAGGTATGGCTGATGGTGTCGCCGCAGAACCCCCTGAAGAGCCAGGCCGACCTGCTCGACGACCATAAGCGGCTGCAGCTCGCCCGCCTCGCCCTGCAGCACGAGCGGCGCCTCGTGGCGTGCGACTACGAGTTCCGTCTGCCGCGGCCCTCCTACACCTTCGACACCATGCAGGCACTCGCCGCCGACTATCCCGACCATCATTTCACCCTCCTCATCGGAGGCGACAACTGGCAGCGCTTCCCGCAGTGGTACCGCCACGACGACCTGCTCCGTCGCTATCCCATCGTCATCTATCCGCGCGCCGACGCACCCATCGACGAGAGCACCCTGCCCGCAGGCGTGCGCCTCGTCCACACACCCCTCATCAACATCAGCAGCACCGACATCCGCCGCCGCATCAGGGAAGGGCGCTCCATCGCCCGCCTGGTACCGCCAGCAGTGGCCGAGATGATACAAAAGGAGGGATTATACAAAGACGTCCCCGCGAAAGCCTGAAAATGCAAAATAGGGGGCTAAAAGAGAGATTGTGAGATTCTCGAATAATGGTGGCCGGCTTGACCCCGCGAAAGCCTGAAAATGCAATAATGGGGGCTAAAAGAGATTGTGAGATTCTTGTATAACGGTGGCCGGCTTGAGAGCAATTGCAAAGGTAATCATACCTCTCTGTTCTCAGCTCTCAACTCTCAATTCTCAGCTCTCCGTTCTCAATTCTCAGCTCTCCGTTCTCAACTCTCAGCTCTCAACTCTCAGTTCTCAACTCTCAGTTCTCAACTCGTAGTTAGTAGTAGTGTTCTTCGTCTCTCGGGAGTGCGCTCTGAGGGCCCATCAGCTCGCATCTCTCATACTACAAAGGTACAAAAAATTCTTCAAACTACCAAAATTAGGGCTTCTGTACGGTGTGAAAAAGTGTTAATTTCAAGACAATTTCATGTTAATAAATGTAAACGTGCACTCCGTCGGCTTGGAGGGAAACTCCAGACGCTCAGAGAGTTACTCTACGTCGGCTCATCATCATTCCGCACACCTTGAATGACGGTTTTTGAATTTTGTCACATTGTCACATTGTTGCATCCGCGCGTAATATTGTGTCCGCCCGCACGGAAGGACGGACAGGGGTAATACCAAAATAGAAATTAACATATATTAATATAATATATAATAATTATTAATTATATTATTATTAAACCTGTAATTCTAGGTTTAAGGTTTAAGTCATGCAGATTTTGCAGATAATACTGTTGCTTTGAGTTATTCACTCTTCACTGTTAACTGTTCTCAAGCAGGTTTGAGCTCTCCCCCTTTTGGGGGAGCTGGAGGGGGCTGGAGATGGAGGGGGCTCCTATTACTACGCCTAACTGCAACAATGTGACAATGTGACATTTTCTGTTTTTTCTGATTTCAGTAGGCTGTGCCGCCTCTACCGAGATGAACGTAAGTATCTGTGTATAAGCGTATTGACAGTTTCTTGCATTCCTTCACCATGTCTCTGGCGGAGGAGCCCGCCCCTTCCTAAAGGGCATTTTTCTTTGAAATAAGGCCGTTTTTCTTTGAAAAAAGACCGCTTTCCCTGCCCGTTTTCCGTCATATTTTGTATCCCGGTTCAAAATTCAAGGTTCAAGAGTCGGAGTATTGTCTACACTCCTACACTCCTAAAAACTCTACACTCCTACACTCCTAAAAATTCTACACTCCTAAAAAAATCCTCACTTTTCAAAGAGGCGCCGTCAGTTATGGATGGCGCTTTTTTCACGATTCTTCCGTCTGTCAATACCTGCGGGCGGCATTTCGGCGGGCTGCCAGCTCGGCCTGCATGTTCTCATTGTATTTCTTCGTAATGGGATAGCGCGACAGCACGACGACGCCTGCCACAAGCAACAGAGCTGGGATGAGGCTGGAAACGAGTCTGATGCCGTAGGCCGCCGAGGCAGTCTGCACCACCACGCCGCCCGACTGATAGCCAAAGCAGGAGATGACCACGCCGGCCAGCGCCCCTCCCAGTCCGAGTCCCATCTTCAGGGCAAAGACAATGCCCGAGAAACAGAAACCGGTGGCACGACGGTGATTACGATATTCCATATCGTCGGCTACATCGGCTATCATCGCCCACAGCAGGGGAATGGTGGGCGCATAGCAGGCGCTCTTGAGGATGCCCAGCACATAGACCAATGCCACATCGCTGACACCGGGCAGGTAGAGCAGGGCGGTGAACAGGGCGGTCAGCGACAGGCACGCCACAAAGGTGGTCTTCTT
Organism: Prevotella sp. UBA2850; assembly: GCA_002350805.1. Taxonomy (GTDB): domain Bacteria; phylum Bacteroidota; class Bacteroidia; order Bacteroidales; family Bacteroidaceae; genus Prevotella. The sequence continues at coordinate 16,850 of DEFO01000022.1, read as the reverse complement.
GCCGAAACGGGCCGCCAGACGGCCGGAGAGGAGCAGTACGCCCAGCAGCTGCACCACCGCATTGAGGGTGTTGAAGAGAGAGAACCCCGTGGAGTAGGCATCGCCCTCGGTGGTATGGAAGCCCAAGTGGCGCAGCAGGGCAGCCAGCGAATGGGGGTCGGCATAGCTCTGGAAATAGTAGTTCATGCCGGCACCGAAGACCGCCAGCGAGACAAATAATAATAAGGTGAGGAAGAACATGGAGAGCCAGGCTCCGCTGGTGAATGTCTCGCTGATGTCACGGCGGATGCTCATGCGCTGATGGGGCGGCGGGGCGATGCGCTCGCGCGTGGTGCCGAAGGCGATGAGGAAGCAGGCGACGGCGAGGAGGGCGAAGAGGCAGACCGTGAGGGTCCATCCGCGGCGGGCATTGCCGTCGCCGAAATGGCTGACGAGGGGGAGGGTGAGGCCCTGGACGACAAACTGCGCCACGCTGCTGGCGATGAAGCGGATGGTGTTGAGGCTGGTGCGCTCGCGGATGTCTGCCGTGAGCACGCCGCCCAGCGACGAATAGGGTGTGTTGTTGAACGAATAGACGGAGAGCAGCAGCACATAGGAGACGGTGGCATAGAGAGCCACGGCGCCGGCATTGCTGATGCCCGGATGGGTGAATGCCAGGATGTAGAACAGGCAGAAGGGCAGGGCCGTCCACAACAGCCACGGGCGGTACTTGCCCCAGCGGGTGCGGGTGCGGTCGGCAACGATGCCCACCAGGGGGTCGACAAAGGCGGTGAGGAACGGGGCGACGAGCAGCACCAGTCCGGCAACGGCACCATCGAGTCCGAAGACATCGGTGTAGAACTTCAGCTGATAGATCATCATCATCTGAAAAGCCAGGTTGGCACCCACGTCACCGAGAGAATAGCCTACCTTCTCGCCGAACTTGATTTCGGAGTTGTTCATCGGATGCAAAGGTAACGACTTCCGGGCGGAAAAATGATGAATTTCGTAACGGATACGTTTCTATTTGTATCATCCGCCATTTTTTCGGCGCTCTGATTTCCGTTATTATGAGATAAATATTAATTTTGCAACAAAACTAACCCACATGAGATGATGAAAACGATTGGAAGATTCTTGCTATGCATGACAGCACTCCTGGCAACAGTCAACATGGACGGAGCGGAGCAGTTTGTGAGCTTCGCCGGTGAGGGCGTGCTGCTGAACGGAGACGGACCGGTGAAGATATATGCCGGCGGTGACACCGACAAGGGTGTGATGCGCGCCGTGGGCGACCTCTGCACGGACCTGGGCAAGGTGACGGGCACGGCAGGCACCGTGACGGGCGACCGCCAGGAGGCCCGTATCGTGGTGGCCACCGACAAGGCGATGAAGGCCCGCGAGAAGTTTGTCATCAGCATTGTCGGAGGGCACATCACCATCACGGGCAGCGACAAGCGGGGCACCATCTACGGCATCTACGAGCTATCGCGCCAGCTGGGCGTGTCGCCCTGGTACTACTGGGCCGACGTGCCGGTGATGAGGCACGACCGCATCTGGGTGAAGGCGGGCAGCTATACCGACGGCGAGCCTGCCGTGAGATACCGCGGCCTGTTCCTGAACGACGAGGCACCCTGTCTGACGAGTTGGGTGAAACATGCCTTCGGCACCAACTACGGAGGGCATGCGTTCTACGAGAAGGTGTTTGAGCTGATTCTGCGCCTGAAAGGCAACTTCCTGTGGCCCGCCATGTGGAACTGGGCCTTCTATGCCGACGACCCGCTGAACTCGAAGACTGCCGACGAGATGGGCATCATCATCGGCACGTCGCACCACGAGCCGATGGCCCGCAACCACCAGGAATGGGCGCGCCACAGAAAGGAATACGGTGCGTGGAACTACCGGACGAACAAGGCCGTGCTGGACCGCTTCTTCCGCGAGGGCATCGCACGCATGAAAGACACCGAGGACATTGTGACCATCGGCATGCGCGGCGACGGCGATGAGGCCATGAGCGAGGATGCCGACACCAGGCTGCTGCTCGACATTGTGAAGAACCAGCGCAGAATCATCAAGGAGGTGACCGGCAAGCCTGCCCGCGAGACACCGCAGGTGTGGGCACTATATAAAGAGGTGCTGGACTACTACGACAAGGGCATGCGGGTGCCCGACGACGTGCTGATGCTGCTGTGCGACGACAACTGGGGCAACGTGAGGCGCGTGCCCACCGCCAAGGAGCGGCAGCACCGCGGCGGCTGGGGACTCTATTACCACGTGGACTACGTGGGGGCACCGCGAAACACCAAGTGGCTGAACGTGACCCCTGCCCAGAACATGGTGGAACAGCTCTCGCTGGCCTTCGACTACGGCATCGACCGCATGTGGATACTGAACGTGGGCGACCTGAAGCCCATGGAGTATCCCATCCAGCTGTTCATGGACATGGCGTGGCGCGGGGCAGCGCAGCTGAACGACGCACGACCGCACCTGGAGGAGTTCTGCCGCCAGCAGTTCGGCAGCGAACAGGCCCGGGAAGCCGCACGGCTGCTGAACCTCTGCTGCAAGTACAACGGACGATGCACGGCCGAGATGATGGACCGCAACACATATAACCTACAGACGGGCGAGTGGGCACAGGTGTGCGCCGACTACTCGCAGCTGGAGACTGAGGCCCTGCGGCAGTATGTGGCGCTGAAGCCCGAATACCGCGACGCCTACCAGCAGCTCATCCTCTTCCCCATCCAGGCGATGGCCAACCTGCACCAGATGTACTATGCCCAGGCCATGAACCACCAGCTATACGACGAAGGCAACCCCGACGCCAACCGATGGGCCGACAAGGTGGAGGAGGCTTTCCGCCGCGACTCTCTGCTCTGTGCCGCCTACAACCACGACCTGGCCAACGGCAAGTGGAACGGCATGATGACACAGAAGCACATTGGCTATAAGACCTGGAACGACGACTTCGGACCCTCGGACGTGATGCCCGAGGTGAAACGGATGGCCCGGCAGACGGGCGGAAACGTATTCACCGAGAAAGACGGCTATGTGGCTATCGAGGCCGAGCACTACTACACGAAGACCGACGGGGCGAAAGCCGCCTGGACGGTCATCCCCGACATGGGCCGCACGCTGAGCGGTATCGCCCTCATGCCCTACACCGAGCCTGTAGAAGGCGGAAAACTGACCTACCGCTTCACCACCACCGCTGACATCCGGGAGGTTATGATCGTGGTGAAGTCGACACTCGACTTCCTGAACAAAGGCGGACTGTGCTACCGGGTGACGCTGGACAACGAGGCACCGAAAACCGTGAATTTCAATGCTTTGCTGAACGAGGCCCCCGAAAACATCTACAGCATCTACTATCCCACCGTGGCCCGCCGCGTGATAGAGAGCAACACCGGCCTCAAGGCGGCTGCAGGCACCCACACGCTGACGATAGAACCCCTCGACCCCGCCATCGTCTTCGAGAAGATCGTGGTCGACTGCGGCGGTTACCAGCGCTCCTACCTGCACGGCAAGGAATCGCCCAGGAAAGTTGCAACTACGGAATAAAAGTATTATCTTTGCCACAGCCATGAGACATATCCGACCTGTGACCCTCGTGCTGGTGCTGCTGCTGGCAGTGCTGCCGACGCTGGCCGACAGCGGACGGCTCTATACGGCCGACAAGCTGTCGAGCAGTATGATAGACTATATCATACAAGACCATTACGGCTATATCTGGGTGGGCACTCAATACGGACTGAACAAGTTTGACGGCTACCGCTTCACGCATTTCTATTTCGACAAGAACGACTCCACCACCCTTCAGGACAACGATATCTCGTGCATGCTGACCGACAGCCGCCACGAGTTGTGGATAGGCAATGCAAAGGGCCTGTCGCGCTTCGACTACCAGAAAAACTGCTTTGTGCGCTATCCCTTTCCCGAGGGTCTGCAGCCACGCGTGGAGTGCCTGCTGGAGGATGCCGACGGCAACCTGCTCATCGGCTCGGCGGGCTACGGACTGTTCACCATTCGTGCCGGACAGAGCCGCATCACCCGCGAGATGCAGTTCTCGCAACGCAAGGACAACGACTTCTTCACCACCATCTTCAAAGACGACCAGCACAACATCTGGAGAGGCTACCAGACCTCGATGCTCAGCCGCATCAAGGTGAGCGGACTGCAGCCGACAGCCCATAAGGACTACCAGTCTCCCTACGGACCGGTAGTACGGTTCCTGCGCAGCGACAGCCGGGGATTCCTGGCCGTCTGCATGTACGGCATCCTGCGCTACCACTATGCCACGGGCGAACTGACCGACGCCGGCTACGACATGAGTGCGCTCGACAGCAAGGTGTCGATACGCGGAGCGCTCATCGACCATGCCGGCAACATCTATCTCGGTACGTCGGGGCGCGGACTGCTCGTCATCCCCAAAGGCAGCAAGACGCTGCAGCAAGTAGCCAGCAACACCACCCAATACGACCTGACCTCGGCCAACATCAACCATATCTTCGAGGACAAAGACCACAACCTGTGGGTCAGCTGCTACAAGAAAGGACTGTTCGAGCTGAACCAGGGCAAGGCGGCCTTCAAGACGTGGAAGTTTGCGGCACAGAACTATGTGCTGGGCAGCAGCGTCTCGAGCATCGCCGAGGGCAGGGACGGCAGCATCTGGTGTACGGTACAGAAAAGCGGCATCTATCTCTTCGACCGCACGGGAAAGATACATCCCGCCATCTCGTCACCGGCAGGTGCCAACTGCATCTACCGCGACAAGCAGGGCAACTACTGGGTGGGCAGCGAGAACACCCTCTACAGTTACAACCCCGACACGGGAGCCAGCATCCCGCGGCTGAAGGTGGACGGATGGGGCATCAACTGCATGACCGACGATGGAGAGGGAACGCTCTTCATCTGCAACTACGGAAAAGGACTCTGCGTGTTCAACACCCATACGGGCGAGTCGACCTCTCTGAGCATGTACAACATCGACCCCAAGAAGGGCGGACTCTGCAACGACTGGGTGAAAGCCCTCTGCCTGGACAGTCGCGGACTGCTCTGGATAGGCAGTACGAGCGGCGTATGCGTGATGAACCCTGCCGACCTAAATTTCCGCATCTTCGGCTGGGACCTGCAGCTGAAGGGCGAGAAGTGCTTTGCCCTCTGCGAGCAGGAAGACGGCACGATGCTCATCGGAACCAACAGCGGACTCTACTACTACGACCGCAAGGAGAACAAGGTAGCCCTGCTGCCCGGTGCCAAAGAGGTGGAGAACAAGCCCATATACACCATCACCCGCTCGAGGAACGGCGACCTGTGGATGAGCTCGGCCAACGGAATATGGCAGTACGACCACCACAGCAAGCGGTTCATCAGCCATATCAACGGTAACGGACTGGAGACCCGCGAATACACGGTGGGCGTGGTGGTGCACGCTGAAGACGACCGCATCAGCTATGGCAGCAACGAGGGCATAGTCACCTTCTATCCCAACGACGTGAGAGGAAACAAAGAAGACATCGACGGCAAGATACACCTGACCAACCTCATCATCGACGGCAAAGCGGTGAGTTGCATGGGCGACCGCTTTGAGATACCCTTCGACCAGAACTCGTTCACGCTGGAGTTCTCGATGCTCAACTTCCGCAACACCGAGAACATCATCTATGAGTACCGGCTGAACAACAGCAACTGGACTGCCCTGATGGAAGGCACGAACAGCATTTCGTTCAACCGCATGAAACCGGGCAAGTATGTCGTCGAGGTGAGAGCCATGAGCAACGGCATCTACTCGGCCGATACCTGCACCGTCACCGTGGTGGTGAAGGCTCCCTGGTATGCCTCCACCCTGGCCTACTTCGCCTACACGCTGCTGGTACTGGCAGCCATCGCCTTCATCGTCTACTACCTGGAGCGCAAGCGGCGCGCCGACCTCGACGAGCAGAAAATGCGCTTTCTGATCAATGCCACCCACGACATCCGCTCGCCGCTGACCCTCATCATGGGACCCCTGCACAAGCTGAGAGCACGCATAACAGACAAAGAGAGCCTGACCGACATTGAGACCATCGACCGCAATGCGCAACGGCTGCTGCTCCTGGTGAACCAGATACTCGACGAGCGCAAGATAGACAAGAAGCAAATGCACCTGCACTGTGCCGAGACCGACCTGGTGCCCTTCATCTCGGGCATCTGCTCGCTCTATCAGTACAATGCCCAGCAGCGCGATATCCGCTTCGCATTCGTGCCGCCCACCGACAGCCAGAGCGGCGACCCCCTGCCGATGAAGGCTTGGATAGACCGCATCCAGTTCGACAAGGTCATCTCCAACCTGTTGTCGAATGCCTTCAAATACACCTTCGACGGCGGCCAGGTGAGTGTCGTCCTGAGCCAAAATGACAAACAGGCCATCATACAAGTCGTAGACAGCGGCATCGGATTCAAGGACGAGAAGACCGACCGGTTGTTCGAGCGTTTCTACCAAGGCAAAAACGCCAACGACCTGCACATCGAGGGAACGGGCATCGGACTGAACCTCAGCCGGGCCATCGTTCAGATGCATGGCGGACAGATCAGAGCCTACAACCGCACCGACGGCGAGCGCGGAGCATGCCTGGAGATACACCTGCCACTGGGCCATGCCCATCTGCGACCCGAGGAAATGGAAGACAGTCTGTCAGAAGACAGCCTCGCCGGCAGCTCCGAGCGCAAGCAAGCCCTGAAGAACTTCCGACTGCTGGTGGTCGACGATGACCTGGAAGTGGCCCAATACATCAAAAACGAACTGGGCACCTGGTACAAGATAGACACGGCCCCCAACGGCAAGGAGGCACTCAAGATGCTGCTCGTCGACAGCGGCTACGACTTGGTCGTCAGCGACGTGATGATGCCCGAGATGGATGGCATCTCCATGCTCAAGCAGCTGAAAGGCAACCCCAACATCAGCGACATACCCGTCATTCTGCTCACATCGAAGGCCGAGGTAAGCGACCGCCTGGAAGGACTCAAGAAAGGAGCCGACGCCTTCCTAGCCAAACCCTTCAACATGGAGGAACTGCACATCCTCATCGACAACCTCATCGACAATGTGCGACGCCTGAGAGGCAAATTCACCGGTGCACAGCGACAGGAGGACAAGATAGAGAACGTCGAGGTGAAAGGCAACAACGACGCTCTGATGGAGCGCATCATGAAAACCATCAACGCCAACCTGTCGGACCCCGACTTCAACGTCGAGCGCCTCACCGCCGACGTGGGCATCAGCCGTGCCCAACTGCACCGCAAGATGAAAGAAATCACAGGCATCTCAACGGGAGAGTTCATCCGCAACCTGCGCCTCGAACAGGCTGCACGCCTCATCCGCGAGGGCAAGATCAACGTCACACAGGTGGCCTACTCTGTGGGCTTCAACAACCAGACACACTTCTCGACGGTGTTCAAACGCCACTATGGCATGACTCCCACCGAATATGCAGAAAAATCAAAGCATCAAGATAAGGAATAACCCATAGAAACCAAAATATCAAAACAAGGAATAACCCATAGAAACCAAAACATCAAAACAAGGAAGAATCCATAGAAACCAAAACCATAAGACAATGAATAACCGACTGATTACCATCATTCTGACAACACTCCTCTGTACTTCCCTGTCGGCTGAAGACGGCCACCGGCTGTGGCTGGGCTACACCCCGGCAGACAGGGCCACCGTCCATGCGCCGGCCAGTTCGCCCACCATCGACATCGCTGTCGACGAGCTGCACAAGTATTTCCAGGGCAGTGAGGTGACGCTGCAGAAAGACTTGGCGCTGAAGAAAACGCTGGGCAACGAGGGCTTCACCATCCAGATGCCATCGTCGGGGCCCGTCGTTCAGGCTGCCTCAGACATGGGACTGCTCTATGGTGCCTACGAGCTGCTGCGCCAGCAAGCCATCGGCAGCCAGCAGCAGACCACCGTCACTCAAGTGCCTGCCTTCCCGCTGCGACTGCTCAACCACTGGGACAATCTCGATGGCAGCATTGAGCGCGGCTATGCCGGGAAAAGCATCTTCTGGAACGACGACAACCGCCCCATTGACGTCAGCCTCATCCAGCAGTATGCAAGGGCCAATGCCTCGATAGGCATCAACGGAACGGTGCTCAACAACGTGAATGCCTCGCCCCGGATGCTCACCCGCGAGTATCTGCTGAAGGTGAAAGAGATTGCCGACCTACTGCGCCCCTATGGCATCAAGTCGTTCCTGAGCATCAACTTTGCCACCCCCATGGCTTTGGGCGAGACGAAGACGGCCGACCCGCTGGACCGCACCGTGGCACGCTGGTGGCGGGCCAAGGCCAAGGAAATCTATCAGCTCATACCCGACTTCGGCGGCTTCCTGGTGAAAGCCAACAGCGAGGGACAGCCCGGTCCCGGCGACTACCATCGCTCGCATGCCGACGGAGCCAACATGCTGGCCGACGCCCTGCAGCCCTTTGGCGGCATCGTCATGTGGCGCTGCTTTGTCTATGGTGCCAAACACAAAGGCGAAGACCGTGTGAAACAGGCCGTCTCGGAGTTCAAGCCGTTGGATGGCAAGTTCCGCAAGAATGTCATCCTACAGACCAAAAATGGTCCCCTCGACTTCCAGCCACGCGAGCCCTACAGCCCTGTCTTCGACCAGGTGCGCAAGACACCCGACATGGTGGAGCTGCAGATTACCCAGGAGTATCTCGGGCAGAGCCGCCATCTGGTCTACCTGGCGCCTATGTGGCGCGAGTTCTTCCTGCAGGTGCCCGCCCGCAACCTGGCAGGCATTGCCGGAGTGGCCAATATAGGACTCGACACCAACTGGTGTGGACATCACTTCTCTCAGGCCAACTGGTATGCCTTCGGGCGACTGGCTTGGAATCCAGAGCTCACCTCCAATGAGATTGCCCGTGAGTGGCTCCGCCAGACCTTCTGCCAGGTGAGTAGCCGCTTCATCGACACCATGACCGAGGTGATGATGAGCAGCCGCGAGGCCTGTGTCGACTACATGATGCCGCTGGGACTCCACCACATCTTCAAGTTCGACCATCACTACGGTCCTGAGCCCGACGGCTTCAAGGCAGAGTATCCGCTGGAGTGGTGCCCCGTCTACTACCATAAGGCCGACAAGAACGGTGTGGGTTTCGACCGCACCCGCCGCGGTACCGATGCCGTCAGCCAGTATCGTGAGCCGCTGGCCTCGCAATACGACAACCTCTCCACATGTCCCGAGAACCTGCTGCTGTGGTTCCATCATGTGCCCTGGACACACCGCATGCGCAGCGGACTGACACTGTGGGAAGAGCTGCAGGCTCACTACAACCGTGGCGTCAGCGAGGTGGAGCGCTATGTGGCCACCTGGCAGCGGTTGAAGCCTGATGTGGTGGAGGCCGACAAGGGCGACGAACAGCGTTGGAACGAGGTCGACCAGCGGTTGCAGCACCAGCTGGAGAATGCCCGCGAGTGGCGTGATGTATGTCTGAAGTATTTCGGCAGTTTTGCCCGTCAGTAGCCCACTCAAAATCTTAATATATATGCGCAAGGCCATTCTTTCGTTCGCACTGCTTTCCGTACTCGCGGTACTGCATGTCAATGCTGCCGCCGACCGCCATCCGTCGCTCGACACACTATACGTGTTGGGCGGCGAACTGAGCAACTCGGCAGCCACCAGCATCAACGATATCGACGAGGTGATGCCACGCATGGCTGCCATAGGTCTGAGCACCGTGTTGGTGCCTGCCTACTGGGAGTTCATCGAGCCTGTCGAGGGTCAGTTTGACTTCACGCTCGTCGACCGAGTCATCGACCGTGCCCGTGAATACCGTCTGCAGGTGGTTTTTCTGTGGTTTGGCGTCTGGAAGAACTCCATGTCGTGCTATGCCCCCTTGTGGTTCAAACAAGACACAAAGCGCTTCCCCCGTGCTATGACACGACAAGGAAAACCGCTCGAGATAGCCAGTTGCTTCTCCGACCAGGTGCTGCAGGCCGACCTAAGGGCCTTCACCCGTTTCATGGAGCATCTGGCTGCGAAGGACAAGGGCATCGGAACAGTGGCCATGGTGCAGATAGAAAACGAAATAGGCATGCTGGAGGATGCGCGCGACCACTCACCGCTGGCGCAGAAGGTGTACGTAAAAGAGCGTTGGGCCCAGCGCTACGGTACTGATGCCTATGCCGACGAGAAGTTCATGGCGTTGCACTATGCCCAGTATGTCGAGCACCTGGCGCAGGCCGCCCGCAGCATCTATCCCATACCCCTCTTTGTCAATGCCGCCATGAACAGCCGCGGACGCCGCCCCGGTGAGTATCCGTCGGCAGGACCATTGGCCCATCTCATGGAGTTCTGGCACAAAGGAGCACCCACCATCGACATGCTTTGCCCCGACATCTACGACACAGGCTTCAAGTCGTGGACAGCACAGTATGCCGTACCCGGCAATCCGCTGTTCATTCCCGAAAGCCGTTGCTGTGCCAACAGCGGGGTGCGCGCCCTCTACACCATGGGCGAGTATCGGGCCGTGGGATTCTCACCTTTCGCCATCGACCAAGCACCGTCGGCCGACACATGGCATATCACCGAGGCTTACCGTCTGCTACGCCAGCTCAAGCTATATCTCAGAGGCAAGCACTCCCTGCGTTCGTGGGGACTTCTCTTTTCGCAGGACGACCGCGAGCGCGAGATCACCGACGGCACCACTGTCATCACCTGCCGCCACAATTTCACGCTGCCCTGGGACCCGCGAGCCACCGACGGCTCCACATGGCCCGAGGGCGGAGGTATTGTCATCCGGCTGGCACCCAACGAATATCTCGTGGCGGGTAATGGCATCGTCGTGGAATGGAAGACAACGACTGAGAAACAGCAGGAACAGCAACAGAAGTTGGGCGAGGACGGGTTCCTTCAGGCAGGTAGTCAGCCGACTGCTGCGAAAGAAAGGTCTGCCCACACAACGTTCTGGGGTAAGCGACTGGGCATTGCCTTTGTCGACCAAGTGAGCGTCAACGCCGATGGCACCTTCTGTTTCATCCGCCGTGATAATGGCGATCAAGACCATCAGGGACGGCATGCCCGCATCGGAGTCGGCGAATACAAGATTCTGCATGTGAAACTCTACGAGTATTAACACTCGAAAAAACTTAAATAAATTTGGTTTTCTTCCCGCTTAATCGTAACTTTGCACGCAGTAATGGAGAATCTGAAGGAGAAAACCACGAAGGGATTGTTCTGGAGCATGATGAACAGCGGGACCATCCAGTTGCTGAATGTCGTGATTGGCATTCTGCTCGGACGGTTGCTGTCGCCTGCCGACTTCGGCATTGTGGGGGTGCTGACCATCTTCACCGTCATCGCCGGCAACCTGCAAAGCAGTGGCTTCTCGCAAGGACTCATCAACATGAAGGCGCCTACCCACCGCGACTATAACTCGGTGTTCTGGTTCAATATCCTGGCGAGCTTTGCCATCTACATCGTGTTGTTTGCCGCCGCACCGCTCATTGCCTGGTTCTTCAAGGAACCGCGGTTGGTTGGTCTGTCGCGCTTCATCTTCCTGGGATTTGTCATCTCTTCGTTCGGCATCGCCCAGGGAGCCTATATGACCAAGAACCTGATGATACGCGAGCTGACCGTCTCGACCATTGCCGCCCTGCTCATCTCCGGAACGGTGGGTGTGGTGCTGGCTTACAAGGGGTTCACCTATTGGAGCCTGGCATGGCAGCAGATTCTCTTCATCAGCGTGCTCAACATCGGCAGATATTACTACACAGGCTGGTGGCCGACATGGAAAATCGACTTCGGTCCTATAAAGGGCATGTTCAGCTTCAGTGTGAAGATTCTGTTCACCAACATCATCAATACGGTGAGCAACCACATCCTCACGGTGGTGTTCGGTCGTCTGTTCCCCCTGAAGGACGTGGGTAACTACACCCAGGCCAACAACTGGAACACGAAGGCCAACAGTTTCATATCGGGCACGATGAGTCAGGTGGCACAGCCGGTACTGGTGGCCGTGGCCGACGAGCGTGAGCGCGAGAAGCGGATCATGCGCAAGATGATGCGATTCACGGCCTTCATCTCGTTCCCCTGCATGTTCGGTCTGGCATTGGTGTCGCGCGAGTTCATCGTACTGGCGCTGACTGAGCGTTGGCTCGAGAGCGCCCTGCTGCTGAAGATTCTCTGCATCAGCGGTGCCTTCATGCCTTTCTACACGATGTATCAGAACCTCGTCATCAGCAGTGGCCGGTCTGACTGGTATCTTTATTGCAACATCGCCCAGATTGTTCTACAGCTGACCATCATCCTGCTGTTCCACCGGCTGGGTATGGTGCCGATGATCATTGCCTACTCGGCTTTCCTCATTGTGTGGCTGCTGGCTTGGCAGCACATTGCCAACCGGCTGCTGAGTATCACCCTGATGGAAACCCTGCGCGACATCTGTCCGTTCATGCTGGCGGCTGCGCTGGTGATGGTGGTTACACATTTCTGCACCACGGGCATCAGCAATCTGTGGCTCCTGCTGGCTGCGCGCTTCGTGATGGCCGCCATGCTTTATTTCATAGTGATGAAAATCTGCCGAGCCAAGATTCTCGATGAGTGCCTGCAATTCTTATTGGGGAAACTAAAGAAATAATAGAAGGCAGAGGGAAACTAAAAAACAAAAGAGGATAGAGGGGAAAGAATACCCAAAAGTGCCTGCAAAGAACGTTTTGTTCCCTTTTTTTCACGATTTGTGGCATCTGTTCAGAGAAAAAAACGCTATCTTTGCAGCAAAATATGAAAATCATGAGACCAAACAAACTATTTACCTTATTGTTCATGAGCATGCTGATGCTCGCAGTTCCAACAACAATGAAAGCTCAAAAGACCGGCACGTTTACCGTGGGCGACAAGACTTTCCTGCTCAACGGCAAGCCGTTTGTGGTGAAGGCCGCCGAGGTGCACTACCCGCGCATTCCACGCCCCTACTGGGAGCACCGCATCAAGATGTGCAAGGCACTGGGCATGAACGCTGTGTGTATCTACATCTTCTGGAACATCCATGAGCAGCAGGAGGGCCAGTTCAACTTCACGGGCAACAACGATGTGGCTGAGTTCTGCCGACTGGCACAGAAGAACGGCATGTATGTCATCGTGCGCCCCGGACCCTACGTTTGCGCCGAGTGGGAGATGGGCGGTCTGCCCTGGTGGCTGCTGAAGAAGAAGGACATTCGTCTGCGTGAGCGCGACCCCTACTTCATGGAGCGTGTGAAGATATTCGAGCAGAAGGTGGGCGAGCAACTGGCTCCGCTGACCATCCAGCGTGGCGGTCCCATCATCATGGTGCAGGTGGAGAACGAGTACGGCTCGTATGGCGAGGATAAGCCATACGTCTCAGAGATTCGCGATTGTCTGCGCGGCATCTATGGTAAGGAACTGGCTCTGTTCCAGTGCGACTGGTCGAGCAACTTCGAGAAGAACGGACTCGACGACCTGACATGGACCATGAACTTCGGCACCGGTGCCAACATCGACCAGCAGTTCCGCCGCCTGGGCGAACTGCGACCCAATGCGCCCAAGATGTGCTCCGAGTTCTGGAGCGGTTGGTTCGACAAGTGGGGTGCCCGCCATGAGACCCGCCCGGCCAAGGATATGGTTGAGGGTATGGACGAGATGCTCTCGAAGGGCATCAGCTTCTCGCTCTATATGACCCACGGTGGCACCTCGTTCGGCCACTGGGCTGGTGCCAACAGCCCCGGCTTTGCGCCCGACGTGACCTCTTACGATTACGATGCGCCTATCAACGAGTACGGTCATGCCACACCGAAGTTCTGGGAACTGCGCAAGATGATGGAGAAGTACAGCCTCTCCCCTGACCCCTCCCCAAAAGGGAAGGGGAAGAAAGTGGCCTTGCCGGCCGTGCCCAAGGCTCCGATGCCTATTATCACCGTGCCGAAGTTTGAGTTGACCGAGTTTGCACCGCTGGTCTATGGCTGCGGGGGACTGGAGACGACGGAGAACGTGAACGACCTGACCTTCGAATATGCCAACATGGGCTGGGGTTCGATGTTCTATTCCGTGGCTTTGCCCGAGATTTCCGCACAGAGTGTGCTCAGCTTCGATGCTCACGACTATGCCCAGGTGTTCATCAACGACCAATTCATCGGCAAGATTGACCGAGTCAAGAACGAGAAATCCATCACGCTGCCTGCAGTCAGAAAGGGCGACAGGCTGGTGATTCTCGTCGAGGCCATGGGACGCATCAACTTCGGACGGGCCATCAAGGACTTCAAGGGTATCCCCGGTGACGTAAAACTGGAGACAAGCGCCGGCGGTCATGACCTCAGCTACACGCTGAAAGGCTGGGAAAGATGGGGTATCCCCGATGACTACAAGGTGGCCGTCAATGCCCTCGACGGCTATGCCGGCAAAAGAGCCGACGAGTATCACCCCGGATTCCAACAGGAAATAAAGGCATGGGGCAAGCGCGGCTATTACCGCGGCTATTTCAACCTGAAGAAGGTGGGCGACACGTTCCTCAACTTCGAGACATGGGGCAAGGGTCAGGTCTACGTAAACGGACACGCCATGGGCCGCATCTGGTCGATTGGTCCGCAGCAGACACTCTACGTACCTGGCTGTTGGCTAAAGAAGGGCAAGAACGAGGTGATCGTCCTCGACGTGGTTGGCCCGAAGGAAAAAGTGGTCTGGGGACAGGCCGAGCCCGAACTCAATAAACTGCAGATAGAGAAGACTGCCAAGCACAATAACATTGGCGACAAGCCCGACCTGAATAGCAGCACCCCTGTCGCACAAGGACAGTTTGCCGCAGGCAACGGCTGGCAGACCATCCGCTTCAACACTCCGCAGAAAGGCCGCTATGTGGCTCTGCAGTGCCTGTCGAACCACGACGGATCCGCCCGCAGCTGCATTGCCGAGCTCTATGTGCAGGATGCCAGTGGCAAGCGTCTCTCGCGTGAGCCTTGGACCGTGAAGTATGCCGACAGCGAGAACGAGAACGGCAATCATCTGGGCGACAAGGTGTTCGACCTGCAGGAGTCTACCTTCTGGCAGACCGAGCGCAACGCTGCCCTGCCCCATCTGCTGGTCATCGACCTAGGCTCGGAGCAGACCGTCAGTGCCCTGGAATATCTGCCTCGCGCTGAAGAGGGCGCCCCCGGCTCGGTGAAAGACTTCAAGATATATCTCTACTAAAAATCTTAAGGAGGAAAGAAACAAGTTGACAGATTATTTTGTATCTTTGCCGTGTTAATTAAACTATTGTTGATTAAACAGTAACTGATTATGAAGAAAATGATTTTCACAGCCATCGTCCTGATGGTATCGCTGACCTCTTTTGCACAGCGCGAGGTCGGCAGTATTACCCTGCAACCGCGCATCGCTATTTGCGCCTCTGACTTTAGCAACACCAGCGACACAGAGGCACGTGTGGGAGTTGTGGCCGGCGCGGAAATGGAGTATTATGTCAGCAAACTGGTAGGACTCTCTGCCGGTCTGTTCTATGCCCAGCAGGGTGCTGAGTTGAAGAACTACGATGTGACATGGAAGCTGGACTATGTGAATGTACCGCTCGTTGCCAATTTCTACGTTTGGAAGGGCCTGGCCATCAAAGCCGGTTTGCAGCCCGGATTCAAGGTCTCTGCTGAGGTTGAGGGTAAGTCAGGCAGCACGAAGGCCTCTGTGGACCTGGACAATGTGAAGAGCTTCAACCTGGCAGTTCCCTTCGGTCTGTCGTACGATTTCGGCCGCCTGGTGCTCGATGCCCGCTATACGGTGGGACTGACCAAAGCGTTCGACGACAGCTATCTCGACAGCAAGAACATTACCTTCCAGCTGGGCATCGGATATAAGTTCAGCCTGTAAGACATTGGCAAGGCACGTAGGGCTGAGAGTTGAGAGCTGATAGTTGAGAGGTATGATTACCTGTGGCTATTGCAACAGGGGGACAGCTTTTCGGAGTTGTCCCTTTGTTTTTTTCACATCCTGCGCTGATTTCCGAAAAAAATTGATTATTTTTGCAAACGAAAAAACCTAAACTTGACCACACAGAAGATATGAAAAAAATCATGACCCTAGCCTTCGCTCTCATCATGATGGGGGGAAGCGCACTCGCACAAGAGACCATCCAGTTGCCCCAACCGGACATGAACATGCTGAAAATGACTGTTGCAGACGCCATGCAGCTGCGCCGCTCGGGACGTAACTACACCAAGGAAAAGGCCATCAGCAACGAGCAACTGTCGACCATCCTGTGGGCTGCCGTCGGCATCAACGACCCGGCCAGCGGCAGACTGACCACACCAACGGCAGTGAACATGCAGGACATCAAGGTGTATGTCTGCAACGAGAAGGGCGTATGGCTCTACGATGCCAAGGCCAACAACCTGACCCAGGTGAGCAAGGACGACCTGCGCCCGAGCATGACAGCCCGTCAGATGTTTGTGATGGACGCTCCCGTCACCCTGCTGCTGGTGAGCAAGCAGAGCGCCATGCAGCGCCAAAGCGAGCGCTACGGAGCCATGGATGCCGGCTACGTGTCGCAGGACATCTATCTGGCCTGCGCCGCCATGGGTCTGAAGACCGTTGCCCGCGCCATGATGGACCAGGAGGCCGTGAAGAAAGCACTCGACCTGAAAGAGGGCGACTTCCCCATGCTCAACCATCCCATCGGCTACGGAAAGTAACCTGCTCTTTTGATTCCTGTCTTTAAACCCAAAACGATCGTTAGAATGATGGTCATCAGAGGTCAGATTGAGGGTTCAGATATGGGTAGTTTTCAATTCAGAATCAATTAGACTCTAATTAGGCATTAATTACCTTGCAATTAGGCATTAATTACGTTGTAATTAGGCATTAATTGACTTTTCCTGATTTCAC
>DEFO01000062.1 GCA_002350805.1 Prevotella sp. UBA2850 | reverse complement strand
ACTTCAAGAACACCATCATCATCATGACCTCGAATGCCACGCGCGAGCAGCTACGTGCCACCATGCGGCCGGAGTTCCTCAACCGTATCGACGAGATCATCACCTTCCAGCCTCTCACCCAGCAACAGATTGCCGATGTGGTGAGGTTGCAGATGAGCCGGGTGAGCAAGATGCTCGAGCCGCAAGGCATTCAGCTACGGGTGACCGACCAGGCCGTGAGCTATCTGGCCACCGTGGGCTACGAGCCCGAGTTTGGTGCCCGTCCGGTAAAGCGAGCCATCCAGACCTACGTGCTGAACGACCTCTCGCGCAAGATTCTGGCCGATGAGGTGGACCGCGAGAAACCCATCATCATCGATGAGTTTGGCGACGGACTGGTGTTTAGGAACTAAAAAAAAGAAGACCCTACCCAACCTCAAAGACCCTACCCAACCTCCCCCTATGAGGGGAGGGGTAGTTACTCCTCAAGCTGGAGAGCAAATTAGCGCACTCAAGCTTGAGGAGTTTTTTTTTGTGCCTTGAACTTTGAAGTCTATGAGGGGAGGGGTAGTTACTCCTCAAGCTGGAGAGCAAATTAGCCACTCAAGCTTGAGGAGTTTTTTTTGTGCCTTGAACTTTGAAGTCTATATTTTGGAGTGAATGAGAAACACCATTCATCTCCTCCAAGGGTATACAAATGCCCAGGGTAATCAAAAGCCAGGGTAATGAAGCCCCCTCGGGGGCAGTATGGGGGGCCGGGGTCGTTGCCGTGGTCTTGGTCTTGGGCCGTGGCCGTGCCCTTACTTCATCACCATTCCTCCCATGGGCTGTAGTGTTACTTTTGCCTTGCCTTTCTTATCCACTTTCAGGGTTTTCAATACCGATGAGGGTACGATTTCGCCCTCTTTCCTGGCATTGTCCGTGTAGAAGCTGACGGTCTTTCCGGCCAGCATGGGCAGGTTGAGCGTGAGGGTCATCGCCTTGTCGGTGCCGTTGAGTCCTGCCACATACCATTGGTTGCCGTGGCGTCGGGCGAGGACGACATACTTGGTGGGATAGCCGTCGATGAAGCGTGTCTCATCCCAGGTGGTGGGCAGCTCGCGGATGAAGTCGAGCTCGAATGGCGGTAGCTCGTCGAGGTTGTTGGGTTGCATGGCGATGCATTGCACGAAGGTCTGGTTGGTGATGCCCGTGGCCAGCTCGAACACGTCGGTGGTGTAGCGCGGATGGCGGCTACGGTTGTCTTTGCTCATGTATCGGTTCATGATGACGCCGCCCCAGTCGAAGGCTCCCAGGGCGTTGCGCGAGAAGGGGTGCATGGTGAGCTCGAATCCCTCGGCCTTGGCGTGCTGCTCGGTGAAGTAGACGTTCTCGCTGGCCAGGGCTGCCTCGCTCGACACGTAGTTGGGGTACATGCGCTCCCATCCTCGCGGGATGGTGCATCCGTGGAATACCACTTGCAGGCCGTAGCGGTTGGCGTCGCTCAGTATGTCTTCGTAGAGTCGCATGGTCTCTTGCTTGTCGCTTCCGAAGAAGTCGACCTTGATGCCCACCACGCCGATGCTCTTGAGCCATTTCATCTCGCGCTCGCGGGCAATGGCCGTGTTCATGCAATCTCGCGGACCTTGCGGTGCGTCGTTGCTATAGCCGTTGGAGTTGTACCAGAGCATCAGCTTGACGCCCTTCGACTGGGCATATCGGCTCAGCTCGGCCATGCGCTCGCGGCCTATCTGCGTGTCCCAGAAGTTGTCCACCAGGCAGAACTCCAGGCCCATGGCGGCGGCCAGGTCGATGAACTTCACCTGGTCGTCGTAGTTGATGCTCTTGTCTTGCCAGATGAGCCAGCTCCAGGTGTAGCGTCCGGGCTTGTAGGTCTGCGAGGGCTCGTAGAGCGGCTCCACCACGTCGTAGGCGATGGTGGTCTCGACGATGGGCTTGAGGGTCTCGCCCACGGTGATGGTGCGCCAGGGTGTCTCTCCGGGCAGGGAGATAGAGGCGAAGGCACTGCCCACGCCGTTGTTCTCGCCCTCCATGGGGAAGGCAATCTGATAGCCCTTGTCGGCCGAATAGTCGCTCAGGTGCGAGGCGCAATACTTGCTGCTCACGCCGGTCTCGCTGATGAGTATCCACATGTCGGCGGCCTTGCGGTCGGTCTTGTCGGCGGCTTTGCGGTCGGTTGTCTGGGCGCCGGTGGGCAGGCGGAAGAGGCATGGGAAGGTGTAGCCCTGTCCGTAGCGCGACTTCACGTTGAGGGGCTGGTCGGCCTTGTAGTCTTCCTCATAGCTGGGCTTGGTGCGCTCCCATCCGGTCATGGGGTTGATTTGTGGGCAGAGGAACGAGGCGGCCTTGGAGGGCAGCTTGAACGAGGTTTCCTCCTCGAGTATGTTCATGCACTTGGGGTTGTCTTTCTCGGGTCGCGGAATGGTGTAGCGGAAGGCGATGTTGTTGTCCGACACGCAGAAGGTGACCGTCATGCAAAGCTTGTCGGCATTCTCGAACTCCACGTCCAGCCGGTTGGCCTCGTAGCTGATGTCGGAGGCTTTCACGCGGTCCATGCGGTAGTGCTTGCTCACGGGCTGCTCGTGGCAGTCGGTGAGGCGCAGGTTGCCGGCAAAGTCGCCGATGTTGGTGCAGAAGCCCAGTTGCGAGCGCTCCAGCACGGTGACGCCCTGATAGACCACCTCGTACTCGGCGCGGCCTTCGTCGCAATAGACATTCACCTGCAGCTGCTGGTCGGGCGAGCAGACCTTAGCCTGCTGAGCCATCAGAGCCGAGGGTACGATCGTTAATAAAAGGAGTAATAGACGCTTTTTCATATTTTTCAGGTGATGATGTTAAGTAGGGGGGCGGATGCTCTCACCCGCCCCTTTGCTGGTTTGTTGATTTCTATAGCAGGTTGTCTTTCTCGATGTCCTTGAAGTATTTGTAGGTGCCCACCTTCAGCTCGTCAGTGGCCGCCTCGTCGCACACGATGATGCCGTGGCGGTGGGTCTGCAGGGCGCTGATGGTCCACTCTTGCGTGAGCGGTCCCTCCACGGCGGCCTTCATGGCGCGCGCCTTGTGGTGTCCGTTCACCAGGATCATCACCTCGCGGGCGTCCATCACGGTGGCCACGCCCACGGTGAGCGCCAGCTTGGGCACCTTGTTCACGTCGCCCTCGAAGAAGCGCGAGTTGGCGATGATGGTGTCGGTGGTGAGCGTCTTCACGCGGGTGCGCGAGGCGAGCGACGAGTAGGGCTCGTTGAAGGCGATGTGGCCGTCGGGGCCTATGCCGCCGATAAACAGGTCGATGCCGCCGGCCTCGGCGATCATCTCCTCGTAGTGCCGGCACTCAGCCTCCAGGTCGGGGGCGTTGCCGTTCAGGATGTGTATGTTCTCTTTGGGGCAGTCGATGTGGTCGAACAGGTTGCGGGCCATGAACGAATGGTAGCTCTCGGGATGGTCCTCGGGCAGGTTCACATACTCGTCCATGTTGAACGTCAGCACGTGCTTGAACGACACGCGGCCCTCCTTGTTGGCCTTCACCAGGCAGGCATACATGCCCTCGGGCGACGAGCCGGTGGGCAGGCCCAGCACAAAGGGCTTCTCGGCCGTGGGCTGGAAGGCGTTGATACGTTCGATGACATGCTCTGCCGCCCATTGCGACATCTTCTGATAGTCGGATTCGATAATAACTCTCATAACAGTAAAATATAAAGTTAAACGTCTGTTTTGTTATTTTGCCACAAAAATACGACAAAAAAATGAAAAAAGGCACAAATACCAATACTTTTTATTATTTTTGCAACAGCTATGAACGCAAATGCCTTGATTTTTCCTAAACGACAGAAAAGCCAATGAAGCAAATTTGTAAATACTTGGTCAACAACGAGCGCGACGCGCTCTGGGGACTCTACATCAGCACCGTAGGCTACGAGGAGATACTTCCCGGCGACCCTTATCCCACCAAAGGCCATGCCGACGGCTACTACTTCGACGTCAGCAAGGGGCGCACGCTCAACGAGTATCAGCTGCTCTACCTCACCGAGGGCGAAGGCACCTTCCAGAGCGCCCACCAGCGCGAGACACGCATCAAGGAGGGCGACCTCTTCCTGCTCTTCCCCGGCGAGTGGCACTCCTACAGGCCCGACCCCAAGAAAGGATGGAAAAGCTACTGGATAGGATTCAAGGGCTGCAACATCGACGACCGCATCAAATACGGCTTCCTCACCGCCGAGAAACCCATCTACCACGTGGGATTCTCCAGCGACATCGTCCGACTCTACGAAAGCGCCTACCAGACCGCCCTCGACGAGGCCGCCTACTTCCAGCAGATGCTCGCCGGCATCGTCAACCATCTGCTCGGACTCATGTACTCACTCGAGCGCAACCGCCAGCTCAACAAAAACCGATCGCACGTCGACATGATCAACAAAGCACGCCTGCGCATACGCGAGTCGCTCGAGAGCGACCTCACCATCCAGCAAGTGGCCGACGAGCTCGGCGTGAGCTACAGCAACTTCCGCAAACTCTTCAAAGAGTTCACCGGCATCTCCCCATCACTCTACCAGCAAGACCTCAAGCTCCAGCGAGCCAAGGAACTGCTCTCCACCACCGACATGAGCATCAAGGAAATAGCCTACCAGCTCAACTTCGAGTCGCCCGACTACTTCTCGTCCAAGTTCCGAGCCAAGGTGGGACGAAAGCCCAGCGAGTTCAGAAACGGAGTTTAGCCAAATCTTTCAGTACGAATATCAAATACTCATGCCCCACCAGCAACTTTTAAGCTAACTTTGCGCCAAAATACAAACGGCAAACACGAACAAACCATCAAAACAAACAATAAAAAAACTATCAAGACAATGAAAAGTATACTCGAAGGCAGACCCGCCCTGAAACAGGAAGTAGAGAAAATAGCAGAAGTGGCCGGATACCTCTGGCAAAACGGCTGGGCAGAGCGCAACGGCGGCAACATCACCGTCAACGTCACCCACCTCGTAGACGACGAGATACGCCAGCTGCCAGCCATCAGCGACGTCAAGCCCATCGGCGTCACACTCCCAGCCCTGAAAGGCTGCTACTTCTATTGCAAAGGCACCGGCAAGCGCATGCGCGACCTCGCACGATGGCCCATGGACAACGGCTCCGTCATACGCATCCTCGACGACTGCGCCTCCTACGTCATCATCGCCGACAACCCCGTCATGCCCACCAGCGAGCTCCCCAGCCACCTCACCGTGCACGCCCACCTCATCGAGAGCGGCAGCAACTACAAAGCCACCGTACACACCCATCCCATCGAGCTCGTCGCCATGAGCCACAACCGCCAGTTCCTCGCCAAGGACGTCCTCACACGCATCCTCTGGAGCATGATACCCGAGACAAAAGCCTTCTGCCCCCTCGGCCTCGGCATCGTCCCCTACACCCTGCCCGGCTCCAACGAGCTCGCCGACGCCACCCTCAAAGAGCTTGAGGACTACGACGTGGTGATGTGGGAGAAGCATGGCGTCTTCGCCAAGGGCCTCGACGTGATGGACGCCTTCGACCAGATCGACGTCCTCTCCAAGAGCGCCAAGATCTACATCAACGCCCGCGCCATGGGCTTCGAGCCCGAAGGCATGAGCGACGAGCAGATGGCCGAGATGACACGCGCCTTCAACCTGCCACGGTAAGATAACGCTCAACAAGCAGACGGCAAAAACCGTTAAAAAGTCCCCGTTTGCGAGCAGATAATACAAAGAAAGAGCAAAGCCCCCTGACGAGCCTTGCTCTTTCTCTTTTGTGCGATCAAGGCCCCCCAACAAGCGGAGAGGTGTAATATGCTTAGACAAGAAGAGCGCCATCCATAATGGACGACGCTCTTCTTCATATTTCAATCTTTAATTGCCTTTGGCGATGATTGTCACGACTCGGTCAATCAAGCAAGCTTGTTGACACTCACTGCTCCAATCATTCTCAATCTTCAAGAATCTTAATACTCTTCGCCGTAGCGCTCTTTCACGATGTCGTCGAGTGAGCGGCCGCGGGTGTTGGGCATGCCGAGAAGGCCTACCACGAGCGAGATGACGAGCAGGGCCACCATGCAATAGGCTGCCAGCGTGAAGCCCTCGCTGTTGTCGCCGTAGATGTAGGTGAAGACGAGGCCCCAGGCGGCCGAGAGACCGCGCACGATGAAGAACATGAGACCCTGGGCGCCGGCGCGGAACTTGGCGGGGAAGAGCTCAGAGCCCCACAGGGCGTAGAACACTTGCACGGAGCTGCCGTTGTTGATGCCCCAGAGGATGGTGAACACCCAGATGCCGGCAATGGTGGTCACGCCGCCGCCGATGACGAGTAGCCAGGCGGTAAGGGCGGCCGCCAGTCCGAAGACGTAGAAGAAACGATGGGCCACCTTGTCGACGTAGAACGAGATGATGAAGGTGGTGATGACGACAAACACCCAGCTGATGCAGCTCAGCATGTTGGCCGACTCGTTGCTCAGTCCGCCGGCGGTCTCGTAGATGTGGGGCATGAAGAAGCCCATGACCGATGCCACGAGGTTCCACGACAGGTAGATGGTGGCCAGGAAGGCCACGGTGCGCACGGCCGTGCGGTTGGTGAAGAGCAGCTTGATGTTGTCGACGATGCTGCTGCTTTGGTTGCTCGCTTTCTGGGCGGTATACTCGGCGCTCTCTTCCAGCTGGCGCTGGAGGTTCCAGGCGATGAAGGCCACGATGAAGAGGGTGAGGAACACCACGCGCGACGAGAACACCTCGACGGTGGCCTGCGGGGCGTCGGCGCCTACGAAGGCATGGGCGAGCGACTCAACGGGAGCCCATAGCACGCCGCCCGGAGCGAGCAGCATGCCGAAGAAGAGGATGAACATGGGGCCCAGTCCCCACGACATTTGCGAGATGCAGATGTTGCGGCCGCGGTTGTTCACCTCGGACGACTCGCTGATGTAGGTCCACGAGGCGGGCACGCCGATGCCTACCGAGATGCCGGTGATGAGGAATCCCACCAGCAGCATGGGGAAGCTCACGGAGAGCATGACGATGAGCACGCCGAGCATGTAGACCAGCAGATTGTAGGTGAAGATGAACTTGCGCCCGAACTTGTCGGCCAGGAAACCGCCGATGATGGCTCCGATGGCGGCGCCCAGGGCGTTGGCGCTCAGGGCGTTGAGCCATCCCAGATGCATCTCCGAGAGGCCGAGGTAGTTTTGCCAGAGGGTGACACCGCTCGAGCCGGCCACGATGGCGCCGGCGTCGAGGTAATTGTTGAGAGACACGGCCAGCGTGCTCTTCAGACTTCCTTTACTCTTTGCCATAGCTTATCTGCAAACAATGTCTACTTTGATGTTGAATATCTTGGCCACCTTCAGGATGGTGTCGATGTGGTGACCCACGGCGGCTGCCATGTGGTGGGTGGGACCGGCCTCGCTCCAGCGGTTGCAGAACTCGCGTGCTCCGATGGAGAAGCGTGTGCGCATGTTGGTGTCGCCGAAGGTGAAGATGGGACCGTCTTCGTTGACGCCCTCGGCCACGACGAACTTGAAGACGCCGTTCTTGTCTTGCGTGATGCCCAGGTAGGTGACGGGGCCCGTGGGGGGATAGAACTGGGTGAGGTAGCCTCCGCCGGCTTTGCCGTGGAAGACGGGCACAATCTTCATGGTGGGCTTCTTGGCCTGAGAGATGTCGAAGTCGCCCGAACCCGAGTGGCCGATGATGCAGATGTCCTCGTTGAAGTCGATGCTATACATCTCCGAGAGGGTGCCCGTGCCGCTGATGGTCTTCAGTATCGACATGGCCATGGCCACCTTCATGTCGCCCTCTACGGCGCATGCGGTGTGCTGCTTGATGAGCATCGAGAAGGCGGGGATGAGCATCGAGTCGAGCTTGCCGGCGATGCCCTGGGCGAAACCGTCGTAGTGGGAGGCGATCATGCCCAGCTGCTCGTCTTTCACCCATTGCTCGAAGGCGACGACATACTTGGCCATGTCCCACACCTTCTCGATGGTGCCGCCACCCTCGATGTCGAAGGTGTCGAGGATGTCTTGTGCCTTGGCGCGGATGGCGTCCTCGTCGGTGATATGATCGGCAATGGCCCACATCTTCTCCCAGTCGAACTGCTTGGTGTAGACAAACATGCGGTGGTAGAGGTTGGTCTCGTCGATGTAGAGGTCCATCATGCCGGGATAGGGACGACCGATCTGGGCGATGTTGGTGTCGCGGAAGCGGCGGCGCACCTGGGCGGCGCGGCACCAGTCTTCAATCTCGGCCTGCACCTGCGGGTCGCCGCCTTCCACCACGCCGGTGATGACGGCATGGCGCTTGCCGGCACGCTCGAGGTCGGCCACCATCTCGCCCACGGCTCCGCAGGCATAGAGCTCGCCCAGCCAGGTGGGGATGTCGGTATTGGCATAGTCGGGAGCCTTTTTCTTCTGGACGTTCACCAGCACCACGGGCACGTCGAGGTCGCGCACGGCGGGCAGCATGTTGTAGGAGGTGCAATAGGTGAGCAGTTGCAGGATGACGAGGTCGACGTCGGCGGCGCGGAACTTGTCGCCAGCGGCCATCGCCATTTCCTTGGTGGTCACCATGCCTCCGTCGATGATCTCGATGGTGTCGGGGAGGGTTTTCTTGAACGCCTCGTATTGCGACTCGAATTCGGGAACGAGTTGTGGGAACTGCGGCAGGTATGCCTGTAAAGCAATTGAGAATACGCCTACTCTTGCTTTGGTCTCTACTAATGGTTTGCTCATAGTTGTTGGGTTTTTATTTATTTTTTTTTGTTTTGTTTTCCTTGTCTTTTTCCGGTATGGGTGGGCTCACGGTTTTCCGATATGGTGGGCTCACGCCATCGTTGGCGCCCTCCGCTTATTTCTGGGCGGTAATGGCCAGATACTTCTCGTAGCCCTTGTCCCACGCCTCCTTGTCCTCGGGGGCGTAGTGCTTCAGGTCGAGGCTATTGGCTATGATCTGTCGCATCTCCCAGATGTCTTTCACCTCGCCGGCGGCCTTGGCCTGGAGCATGATGTTGCCGATGGCGGTACCCTCTTGCGGTCCTGCCAGCACGTCGACGCCCAGGGAGTTGGCGGTGAACTGGTTGAGGTATTTGTTGAGCGAGCCGCCTCCGATGATGTGGAGCACGTTGAGCGGGAACGAGGCAAACTCCTTCAGCCAGCCGAACACCTGGCGGTAGCGCAGGGCGAGCGAGTCGAAGATGCAACGGCAGATCTCTGCCGGCGTCTCGGGCACGGGCTGGCCGGTCTGGCGGCAATACGTCTGGATGGCCTCGATCATCGACGAGGGGTTGGCAAACATGGCGTCGTCGGGGTTGATGATGCTTCGGAAGGCCTCCACCTGCATGGCCGAGCCTTGCAACTCGGGGTGGGGGAGGCGTCGCACCTCGTCGGGCCACTCCTTGCGGCAACGCTCGTAGAGCCACATGCCACAGATGTTCTTCAGGAAGCGCGTGGTGCCCTCGATGCCGCCCTCGTTGGTGAAGTTGAGCTCGTAGCTGCGCTCGTTGATGACGGCGTCTTGCGTCTCGATGCCCATCAGGCTCCACGTGCCGCTACTGAGATAGGCGAAGCGCTCGTCCTTGGCGGGGACGGCGGCTACGGCACTTCCCGTGTCGTGGCCGGCCACGGCAATCACGGGAATGGCGCCCAGGCCCGTCATGCGTTGCACCTCGTCGGTGAGCACGCCGATCTGAGTGCCGGGGCTCACCATGCGCCCGAACTTGTCGCGGCTCAGGCCCACGCTGGCCAGGAGAGCCTTGTCGAGGTCCTTCGTGCGCGGGTCGAGCATCTGCGAGGTCGAGGCAATGGTATATTCGCACACCTCCTCGCCCGTGAGCATCCAGCTGAGGGCATCGGGCACGAAGAGAATCTTGCGGGCCTGGCGCAGGGCCGTGTTGCCGGCCTCCTTCATGGCGTAGAGCTGGAAGAGCGAGTTGAAGTTCATGAACTGGATGCCCGTCACGTGGTATACCTCTTTCCGGTCGACCACCTTCTGGAGGTATTCCTCCATCTTGCCGAAGGTGTGCGGGTCGCGGTAGGCGAGGGGATTGCGAAGGATGGCATTGTCGTCGCCGATGCACACGAAGTCGACGCCCCAGGTGTCGATGCCGATGCTCGTGATTTCTATCTGCCGGCTGGCGGCTAGTTTCAGTCCTTTGATGATCTCGAAATACAAGGCGAAGATATCCCAGTAGAAATGGCCGCCCGTCTCGATGAGGTTGTTGTCGAAGCGGGTTAGTTCTTCCAGGTCGAACTTGCCATCGCTCAACGAGCCGATGATGGTTCTTCCGCTGGTAGCGCCCAGGTCTACCGCAAAGAAGTATTTTTTGTTGTTCATGTTGTTTGAAGTTAGTTTTGTCGCAATTTCAGCCGCAAAGATACTATTTTGGTGCGACTCGTAGCTTTATAATTTGATATTCAAACCAAAAGTTTTGGGAAAGGGGATAAAGTTTAAGGGCATAGAGAGTTTTTGGAAAGGGGATATAAAGCGTCGGGGAAGGGCACATAAAGCGTCGGGGAAGGGCTACAAGTTTTGGGATAAGGGCACAAAAAAGCCCCGATTCACATCGAGGCTGATTCTCTTACCTACTTATCTTGAATGTTTTAGCAGTTTTATTTTTATCATGTAGCATGTAAATATTGAAAATCTGTTGTTTTGTGGTTGCAAAGTTACGGGGGAAATTGATATAAATCAAATAATCATGCATGTTTTACGCAAAAATTTACGTAAACGTTTTCAGGGCTTTTCCGTTAGAAAGTGGTGATGCAAGCCCCGTTGGTCATCGGTTCTTGAGGGCGATAGGCTGGCCTGCCGATGGGTTGTGGAAAGTGGAAATATGCAGATAATTTCAAAAAACTGAACAAGTTCTTTTGTTTTGCGCATGTTTTTTCGTATCTTTGCCGATATTATTTTAATAGCAGAGGAATGAAGGAATTTGTAATTTCCGAGGCCAAGGCCGAAACAGCCGTGTTGGTGGGCCTGATTACCCAGCAACAGAACGAGGCCAAGACCAAAGAATATCTCGACGAGCTCGAGTTTCTGGCCGATACGGCCGGGGCGGTTACCGTGAAGCGCTTTACGCAGAAGGTGAACGGTCCGAGTCAGACGACCTATGTGGGCAAGGGCAAACTCGAGGAAATCAAGCAGTATATCAAGGCCCAGCAAGACGCCTATGACGAGTGGCTGCACGACGAGGACGCCTCTCCCGACGACCAGCCCCAGCCCGTGGGAATGGTGATTTTCGACGATGAACTCTCGGCCAAGCAGATACGTAATATCGAGGCCGAGCTGAAAGTGAAAATCCTCGACCGCACGAGTCTGATTCTCGATATCTTTGCCATGCGCGCCCAGACGGCCAACGCGAAAACGCAGGTCGAGCTGGCGCAATATCGCTATATGTTGCCCCGTTTGCAACGCCTTTGGACTCACTTGGAGCGCCAGGGCGGCGGCTCGGGCTCAGGCGGCGGCAAGGGTAGCGTGGGATTGCGCGGTCCGGGTGAGACCCAGCTGGAGATGGACCGCCGTATCATTCTCAACCGCATGAGTCTGCTGAAGGAGCGCTTGGCGGAGATTGACAAGCAGAAAACCACCCAGCGCAAGAACCGCGGACGCCTGATTCGAGTGGCGCTGGTGGGATATACCAACGTGGGCAAGTCGACCATTATGAACCTGCTGGCCAAGAGCGAAGTGTTTGCCGAGAACAAGTTGTTTGCCACGCTCGACACAACCGTGCGCAAGGTGGTGGTCGAGAACCTGCCCTTCCTCCTGGCCGATACCGTGGGCTTCATCCGCAAGTTGCCCACCGACCTGGTGGACTCGTTCAAGAGCACCCTCGACGAGACCCGCGAGGCCGACCTGCTTTTGCACGTGGTGGACATCTCGCACCCCGACTTCGAGGAGCAGATCAAGGTGGTGGAGAAAACGCTGGAAGACCTGGGATGCGCCGACAAACCGTCGATGATCGTCTTCAACAAGATTGACGCCTATCAATGGGTGGAGAAAGAGGCCGACGACCTGACGCCCATGACCAAGGAGAATATCTCGCTCGACGAGCTGAAGCGCACGTGGATGGCGCGACTCAACGAGAACTGCCTGTTCATCTCGGCACGAGAGCGCATCAACATCGATGAGTTCAGACAGACCATCTACGAGAAGGTGCGCGAGCTGCATGTGCAGAAGTATCCCTATAACGACTTCTTGTATAATAACGACTACGACGAGGTGCTGGACTCATCCAACAACTAACGTATTGATGGAATACCCCCAACAACTAACTTATTGATGGAATAACCAGCAACAAGCATGTTGATAGAATACCCAACAACTAACATAATGATTGAATACCCAACAACTAACATAATAGTGGAATAACCAACAACTGACATAATGATGGAAGATTATAGACTATTAACTAACGAGGAAATCCTCATCCTGGAGGAGCATGGATGCACCGCCGAGGACTGGACCGCCATTGAGGTGGGCGAGGATTTCAATGCCGCGGCCCTTCGAAATGTGGCCTTCTATGGTACGGTACGCATGGGCTGTTTTGTGAAGCGCATGGAAATCAGCAAGGGATTTGTGAAGCCCTGCGGCATCCGTAATGCCACCCTGCGCAATGTGACCATCGGTGACAACTGCCTCATCGAGAATGTGGGCGGATACATCAACGACTATACCATTGGCGACGACTGCCTCATCTCGAATGTGAGCATCATCGAGACCACGGAAGGTGCCACCTACGGCGAGGGCAACCTCATCTCGGTGCTCAACGAGGCGGGCGACGGCAACGCCATCATCTTCGGTAACCTGAATAGCCAGTTCGCGGCATTCATGGTGAAGCATTTCACCGACAAATACATCAAGGATGAGATACGCCGACTCATCAACGAGGATATCCGCCGCAACATGCCCGAGCGTGGCATCATCGGCAATAACGTGAAGATTGTGGGAACGAAGGAAATCACCAATACCGTCATTCACGACAATTGCGAGATCAACGGCGCCTCGCGCATGAGCGACTGCTCTATCCTGAACGGGCCCAACGACTCGGTATATATCGGTACGGGAGTGATTTGCGAGAACTCGATTATATGCAACGGCTCGAGCATCATCAATAGCGTGAAGATGCAAGACTGCTTTGTGGGTGAGGCCTGCCATATAGCTAACGGTTTTACCGCCTCGCAGAGCGTCTTCTTCGCCAACAGCTACATGTCGAACGGCGAGGCATGTGCCGCCTTCTGCGGTCCCTTCTCGGCCAGCCACCACAAGAGCTCGTTGCTCATCGGCGCTCAGTTCTCGTTCTATAATGCCGGCTCGGCCACCAACTTCTCCAATCATGCCTACAAGATGGGCCCCATCCACTACGGAACGCTGGAGCGCGGTACCAAGACCGCCAGCGGCTCGTATGTGCTGATGCCTGCCAAGATAGGTGCCTTCTCGGTGTGTATGGGTAAGCTGATGCACCATCCCGACACGCGCGACCTGCCGTTCTCCTATCTCATCTCCTACAACGACGACATGTATCTCGTGCCCGGCCGCAACATTACCACCGTGGGCCTCTACCGCGACATCAAGAAATGGCCCAAGCGCGACCGACGCTCTGCCGGTAGCCAGAAGAGCATCGTCAACTTCGACTGGTTGTCGCCGTTCACCGTGGGCGGCATCTTGCGCGGAAAACGAATCCTCGAGAAGTTGCGTGAGGCATCGGGCGAATTGCAGACACAATACAACTATTACGACTACGTGATCAACGCCTCGTCGCTCCGCAAGGGCATCAAATACTACGATATCGCCCTTCGGCTATATATGGGAGCCGTCTTGAAGCGCGCCAAGAAACACGGATACTTCGGAGTGCCCACCACGGAAATAGGCAAGGGCAACTGGATCGACCTCTCCGGACTTCTGTTGCCCGAGAGCGAGGAGACCCGCCTGATTCACGATATCAAGAACGGTACGCTCGAGACCATTCAGGCCGTCATCGACCGCTTCGAGGAAATCAACAGCCACTATAGGGAGTATCAATGGGCTTGGACCTACCAGATGATTCTCGACTACTATGGGCTTACCGAGATTACCGAGGCCGACGCCGACCATATCCGCGAGGAATACATCAAGGCCCGCCGCATCTGGATTGGCGAGATTCGCAAAGACGCGGAGAAGGAGTTTGCCATGGGCGATGTGGAGGATGAGGTGTTCAACGACTTCATCGACAAGCTCGACCACGAGATTGACTACGAGGACTAGCACTATGCTCAGCTGGCGGATTCACCATCGATTCGCCAACATCATAGCGCCTCGTTCGGTGTCAGATGGATTTGTCGCCAACATCATAGCGCCTCGCTCGATGTCAGATGGATTTGCCGTCAACATCATAGCGCCTCGTTCGGTGTCAGATGGATTTGTCGTCAACATAAAAATTGCCTCCCTCAATGACGTTTGCATTGGGGGAGGCATTGTTTTGTTGATGGTGGCCGTGGGCCTTGTTGGGCTCGAAGCAGGCGGTAACTCTTATTGTCCCACCAGCTGATTGATGTGGTCGCGACACTCTTCCATCAGCCATTTGGGAGTACTGGTGGCACCGCAGATGCCGATGGTGGAGACGCCTTGCAACCAGCGCTCGTCGATTTCTGATGCACTCTCTATCTGGTAGCTGTTGGGGTTGACGCGGCGGCACTCGCCGTAGAGCACCTTGCCGTTGCTGCTCTTATGTCCACACACGAAAAGCACCAGGTCGTGGCGGGCGGCAAAATTGCAGATGTTGGGCATGCGATTGGCCACCTGACGGCAGATGGTGTCGAAGCTACGGAAGACGGCATCGGGCGAGATGTGTTGCTGGATGTACTCGATGATGCGATGAAACTCGCCCAGATTCTTCGTGGTTTGGGAATAGAGATAGATGTCGCGGCTGAAGTCGAGCTTGCTGACATCCTCGAAGTGGGCCACCACAATGGCATGGTTGGAGGTCTGGCCCACCAGTCCCAGCACCTCGGCATGGCCCGGTTTCCCGAATATCACTATCTGTGCCTCGCGGCGGTTTTTCCCCTCTGATGCGTCCTGATTGTCGTGGAGCGATTGTTCGTACTGGCGCTTGATGCGGCGTTGCAATTGGAGCACCACCGGACAGGTGGCGTCGATGATCTCTATATCGTTCTGGAGGGCTACTCTATAAGTCTCGGGAGGCTCTCCATGAGCGCGGAGCAGCACTTTGGCATGGTGGAGTTGGCGCAGCTGCTCGTGGTTGATGGTGATGAGTCCCATCTGGCGAAGCCGCTCACACTCCATGCCGTTGTGAACGATATCGCCAAGACAGTAGAGCTGGCCGCCCGACGCCAGCTCTTCCTCGGCTTTCTGAATGGCAGTGGTAACGCCGAAGCAGAATCCACTTCCGTTGTCAATCTCTATTTTCAGCATGATGAAATCATCGTTTTGACGGCACGAATGCGGGTACTATTGTGCTAGAGCGATTTGTAGTAAAGGTCGAGCAGTTCTTGAGCAGCGGCAAATGAGGTCTTGTCTCCAGCCAGGACGGTGCGCTCGGCCTCTTGAAGCTTCTGCTCGATGAGCGGATTGTGGTAGAACGAATTGCGCAGATGCTCGTTGATACTCTCGTACATCCAGTATTTCGACTGCTCGTTGCGCCGGTACTGGAAGTAACCGTTCGACTTCACGAAATCCATATACTCGTAGATCATGTCCCACACTTCTTTCACGCCTGTGCCGTAGAAGCCGCTATAGCAAAGCACCTTGGGCAGCCAGCCGCTCTCGGGCATGGGGAAGAAGTGCAAGGCATTGCGGAAGTTGGTGGCGGCCATGTGGCATTTGTCCACGTTGTTGCCGTCGCACTTGTTGATGACGATGCCGTCGCTGATCTCCATGATGCCTCGTTTGATGCCCTGCAACTCGTCGCCAGTACCTGCCAGCTGGATGAGCAGGAAGAAGTCGACCATCGAGTGGCAGGCCGTCTCGCTCTGTCCTACACCTACCGTCTCAACAAATATCTTGTCGAAGCCGGCGGCCTCGCAGAGGATGATGCTCTCGCGGGTCTTACGGGCCACGCCGCCCAGCGAGCCTGCCGTTGGTGAAGGACGGATGAAGGCCTCGCGCCGTTGCGAGAGTTTCTCCATGCGGGTCTTGTCGCCCAGGATACTGCCCTTCGAACGCTCTGAGCTGGGGTCGATGGCCAGCACGGCCAATTTGCCGCCATGCACATCGAGCACATGGCATCCGAACTCATCGATAGACGTACTCTTGCCGGCGCCCGGCACACCGCTGATGCCCACACGGATGGAGTTGCCACTATAGGGCAGGCATTTCTCGATGACCTCTTGTGCCTTGGCATAATGGATGGGGTTGACACTCTCTACCAGCGTGACGGCTTGCGAGAGGATGGTAATGTCGCCTTTGACAATACCCTCGACGAGTTCGGCAGCCGACAACTCGCGGCGGCGGAAACGGCTGCGCTTCAGGTAGGGATTAATGATAGAGGGCTGTTCTACACCGCTGTTCACGGTCAGGCCCTTGTATTCCTCACTATTTTCTGGGTGTTCCATAGAATTTATTTAGACTTTTATCAATTATCATTTGCTTTCAGCGATGATTGTCACAACTCGCCCCATCAAGCAAGCTTGTTAGCACTCGCCGCTCCAATCATTCTCAATTCTCAATCTTCAATTCTCAATCTTCCTCAGTCCACGTTGATGTTGATTACCACCTTGGCGTGGTCGGGATCGTTGGTAATCATCAGGATACGAGGTTTGGTGCGGGCCGATTTAATCTCGTCTTTAACGGTAATCTTCAGACGGCCTTCCTCGCCCGGAGCCAGATGGCGCTTGTTGAGTTGTAGTTGCAGGCCGACGGTGAACATCTGTACCTCCTGAATGTCGAGCATGTCCTTACCGACATTCTGGAGGATAAGTGTCACGGTCTTCTTTTTCTTCCCTTCCAGATGAATGTCAAGCGACTCAGACGAGAGCTGCAATTTGGGCGCATTGAGGCGTTGGAAGTCTGTCAGGTCGCTGAAGCCAGGCAAGAGTACGGCCGACACGCCTATCTCTTTGTTCTGTCCCACTTTGTCGCCGGGGAACATGCCCAGGTAGACCGTGGTCTGCGAGAGTCCGAAGTTGCGCAATTTCTTCGAGAGCAACGTGATGATGGCCTCGCCCGAGTGGCCCGGGGCAATGCGGGTGGGAGAGATGTTGGCCTTCAGGTAGGCGGGCAGGTGCATGATGACAGGGGTGACCGTCTTCGTGGAGTTGTTCATGATGTGAATCTTCTGCATGGGCATGTCGCCGCTGTTCACGTCGTCGAATTCAATCTCGTTCTTGTCGACCAGCACATCGCCCAACTTGTAGGGATACTCGCCCGAGAAATCGATAATCTTCTCGACCACAACACCCGTCATGGTCAGGTACATGGGTTCGTCGGAGGCGTTGCTGTAAATGGCAACCTGCTTGAAGAAATGGCCCAGCTGACGGGCGTCGTAGGTGGCCGAAACCGTGAACGACTCACCGCCCTCGACGGGTGTGCGCGGATAATCGACGGTGGTACATCCGCAACTGGTGCGCACGTCTTTGATGACAAGCTTGGAGCCGCCTTTGTTTTTCAACTCGAAATTCACGGTGGCGGGCTGGTTGTATACTACTTTTCCGCAATCGATGGTTTCGTTGTCGGTGGTAATCTTTTGGGCATTACCTGCCAGTGCCAGCACCGACAGGCATGTAAGTATGATAGTCTTTTTGTTCATAATCTGCATTTTTTTATTCGACGACGATGGTATGTGCAGCCTCACGTGCTGTATACTCCGGAGCATAGGCACATTGAACGGTGCAGGTGCCTGTGGCATAAGTTCCCTGGCGGTCTACATAGTACTCCGTCTCTACCACATGCTTTCCTTTAGATAAACGGTCGAAATAGTAATTTGTTGTGTAGTCTTTCGGTGAACAGTAATATCCCCAATGATATCCGCTCAGTTGCTGAACGGGCTCCATGCAGGCTGCACGCTTGTCGATGAGCTGTACAAAGTCGTAGTCGCGCTCGGCCGTGATGGTGATGCGTATCTTGATCTTGTCGCCTACGGAGAGCGCCTTGCCGATGGGCTTCTGAGTGTCGGCCGCCAGCAGTTCGCGCTTCACGGTGATGCCTGCCGTCGCCGACTGGATCTCTGTCACGGGTTGCATGAATTGAGCATAGACGGCTCCCCACGATGTGCCGTCGGAGGTCTTTCTCACGGAGAGAGTCTTCAGGTTGTTGCCCGATGCCGAAGTCTTCACATATCCGAGTCCGGCTGTTGCCTTTGGCATGTCCATGGGCTTACCGTTGAGGGAAATCACACATGGCTCTTTCGTCTGAAGCATCTCCGTACGTCCGTTGAGGAAGGCGTAGACGGCATCGACGCTGTTGAGCGGCGTGTCCCAAGCCTGAGTACGCTTGCTCTGTAGCAACCAGCGTTGCATCTCCTCGACCGTCTGCTGGTCGTTGGGCTCAATGGCTTTCAGGGCCTCGATGGCAGCCACCTCGGTGGGAATCTTATAGTCGCGCCAGCTGTAGTAGGCTTTTCTCGTGTCGAAGTAGCGGCCTTTTTCCTCTTGATAGACGGAATATTGGCGGATGCTCTCCAGATACTCGGCTGCTTTCTGTTGCTTTCCGTTCTTGGCCAGGATAACAGCAGCCACCGCCTTTCCATAGATGGTGAACTCGTGTGTCTGTTTGGCCAGATGATCCACCAGATAGGTGCGGGCATCGGCGGTCTTTCCGCTGAGCTGGGTGTTGGCCAGGCTCCAGATGTAAAGCACGTCGACAGCCGTTTCGCTGGGACGCAGGTCTTTCACCTTATGCTCGCGTTCGAGCTTGCGCATCTGCTTCACCTCTTCCACCATTTCCTTACCTAGATATTGCATGGCCGATGAGAGCATCTGCGTGGTGCCCTGTTGCGCCCCCGTCATCGCATTCAGGCGGGTCAGCATTTTCACAACAGCCGTTGTCATATACAGGTTACCCGGCATGCCCGGCCACCAGCTCCAGCTTCCGTCGCCGTTCTGCAAGTCGCGCAGGTTCTGCAGATTCTTGTCCAACCGGTATTGCAGCGTGTTATCGTCGAAGTAGTTGATGAGCTGGCGTTTCTGGTCAGCCTCACGGTCGGCATCCATCACCCATGGTGTTTCGTCGATGACCAGGGACTTCAGGTCCTGGTTCTTTTGCAGACTGCTCATGAGCGATGTCTCCGTTCCCATCTCCTGCTGCCATTGCTCGATGGTGCCCTTGATGGTGGGATTCTGCTTCATGATGAAAGCTCCCAGACTGTTGGCATAGAACGCCGTCGCCTGGCTGATGACATCCTTGTCGTTACGGGCGGCTACCGAGGGTAGTGCCTGAATCATCAGCCATGCGGGATGGTTGGTATATTCGACGGTCAGCTTCGGCGTGTGGTCTTTCGAGCGGCTTTGCGGGAACAATTTCGTCAGGTCGATTTCTTTGAGTCCGGCTGTGTTTTGTGTGAAGGGCAGAGTGTTGACTACCATCTCCACATCGGGCAATACGGGCAGATAGTGCTGTTCGCCATCGCTGAAGGTCTTTCCCTCCACCGAGCATTTGGCGATGAGCAGGGCGGGCCATGTGGCTTTCGGCGCACAAACAAAAGCCACTGTGGTCGTAGAATTGACGTCGAGCGTCACGGGTTGTGTGCTCTGATCAATCACCTTGTTGGTTTCTGGGTCGATGAGCTGGAGGCGTGCCGTGCCGCTTACTGCCTGTTCTCCGGTGTTGAAGATACGGGCCGAGAGGGTGGCCTTGTCGCCTTGTCTGACGAAGCGTGGCATGTTGGGCTGAATCATCACGTCTTTCTTGGCCACAGCCTCGCCGTTGAGCATTCCATAGTTCATCTCCTTGTCGTGTCCCAGTCCCATGAATCTCCAGGTGGTGAGGCTCTCGGGCAGGGTGAATTTCACAGCCACATTGCCATCGGCATCGGTCGTCAGCGCTGGATAGAAGAAGGCAGTTTCGTTCAGGTTCTCACGCATCTGCTGCTCCTGCCCATTATTACCGGCGGCAGCGCTGCCAGCATCAGACTCTGAAAAGGCGACGTCGGCCAGCATTTCTTCTGCGGCAACAGTTTCGGCCGCCATTTCTTTGGCTTGCATATCGAAAGAACCAATGGCTTTGGGAGCAGCAGAACGACTGGCCAACAGCCGTTTGCTACTATTGGTGCTGCCCAAGCTCATCGTCTTGAGTTCGTCGACAGCTCCGTACCAATACATGCTGAGTAACGAAGGGTCGATCCGATTGAAACTCAAGTCCAAGACTCTCATATAGCGCTGAGGGGCTGTTCCACTAAAATGACGACTGCCATAGTAGCCTTTTCGCCAATGGGCAGAAGGCAGGTTCTGATGGATGTTCGGACTGAAGTCCCATCCGTGAGAAAGAATATTGTCGAGCGACTTGTCATACATTGCTGCCAACAGCTGGGCCTTGGCGGGTGTGCCGTCAGGACGCGCAATATGAAGTGTCCACTCTTCTTTCTGTCCCGGTGTGAGTCGGTCGCGGAAGGTCTTCCATGTCAGGATGAGCCGTTTGTCGGGCAGGGGTCGCATGATTTGTGTCTGATGCTGATACATCTGTCCCTCCTTCACCCAGGCATAGGTGAGCAGCAGGCCGCTGCCGTACTCCTCGCGGTAGGTGAATTGTCGAGTCAGAATGGCATTGCTTTGGTCGATGACACCACTCTCCAGCACGCGTTTGCCCGAGATGATGGTGTAGAGGATATGTGTGTCTGTATCGCTCGAGCCCACCTGAATGGTGACGGGCTTGCCGTCGCGGGGGAACACAGAGGATGTCTGGTAGAACCAGTCGTGTGTCTCGATGCATGGACGCTTGTCAGCGAGACTGAACACCACAAAGGTCTGCTTCACGGTGTCGTTCTCACAAACCGCCTGTACCTCATGGCGGCCGCTGCTCAACGGCAACTGGCTGATGTCAACAGGTTTATTGGCCTCTGCGTCGTGCCATTCTCCACCATCTATCTGCCACTTGATCCGTCCTTCGATGACCGTTCCTGCCATGTTGTGCCGTGAGAAGGTAATGGTCTTGAGATCCTCGCGGAGCGACTTCTCGGGTACGTCGCAACTGATGGCAGTATTCTTGTTGCCTAATGGCAGCGTCATCTCACCCTCGTGCGACTCACCGGCCTGGTCGGTCACCTGTGCCCATGCTTTAATCTGATAGAACCTGGCCGTGTGGTCACGGTCTGCCAATGCGCTCTCCGGCAGCATCATGGGCATGGGAATGGTAAAGGCTCCGTCGGCATCGGTCACCGTCTCGCCCTCCAGCAGCTGTGCATTGGCATCGGAATCTCCTCCGAAACGCCACCACCAGAAAGCTTGCGAGCGGTCAACGCGATAAGTAACCTTTGCTCCCTGCACCGGAACTCCCGCATACGATTTGGCGTAGGCCTTCACCTTGACGGTGTCGCCGTGCTGGTAAGACTCCTTCACTTCGGGAAACTCTATTTGGAAAGTGGGGCGTTTGTATTCGTCGACCGTCAGGTGGGCATATCCGTTGCCCACATTGCTTTGAATGACGTAGGTGCCATTCAGTCCGTTCTGAGGCAGCACAAAGTCGGCAGAGGCCATTCCGAACTCGTCGGTAGTGACCTCTTTCTCCTCTACCACCTTATGGTTGGCATTGCGGAGTGTCAGGCGCATGTTCTTGTTGGGCATGGCTTTTGTGGTCAGTCCGCGCTGATTGAGAAAAGCCAGGGCGGCTACATGCACAGTCTGTCCCGGACGGTAGATGCTACGGTCGGTATAGAGCGTGACATATTGTGTCTCGCGGGTGTTCTCGTAGAAGCTGAATTGGTTCCAGATGCCTGTTGAAGGCAGAAATTTGTCGGTTGTGGTATAGGCCCGTACATCTTCAGGGGCATTGTTGGTATAGGTGTAGACCACCTCGCCGTTAGGCCCGCCTGTCAGCACCTCACTCTTTTTCTTCGTGTCGTAGCGCTGCGGGAACTTCAGCACCAGCGTGGCTCCAGCCACTGGCTGTCCGGTGGTTCCGCTCACGACGGCATAGCGTATCTTCTTCTCCGGCATTTCCTGTGAGAGCACATACAAGTCGCTCACGTAGTAAAGGCAGCGCTGCGGTTGGATGTTCTTATTGTCGGTAGTCATCTCAATCATGTAGATGCCTACTGGCAGCCCCTTGATGAACATCGAGTCTTCCACCTCTTTATAAGAGGGGTGGTTCTTGTAGCTGTGTGTTTCAGTCTGTACCACGCGCTCTATGGCGGCTTTCAGTTTGGCATAATGATTGGCATTGCT
The DNA here is from genome assembly GCA_002350805.1 of Prevotella sp. UBA2850. Lineage (GTDB taxonomy): Bacteria > Bacteroidota > Bacteroidia > Bacteroidales > Bacteroidaceae > Prevotella. The sequence continues at coordinate 90,392 of DEFO01000062.1, read as the reverse complement.
GGGGTTCAGTTCCGTCGTAGCATCGAGTTTCAGCCTGCTGACGGTCATCTTCACTTCACCGATGTTTCTCACCATGTTGAACTCCAGTTTGCGTTGATGGTTGGGCAGACTCACCATGTTGCCTAGCTGGGCAGAGAATGATGGCTGGGTGAGACTCATCTGGGCGTTGCGCAGTTGGTTCATGCGTTGCCATGAGCCCCATTTTGCCAGTGCGTTGTCGATGTAGCGCATGCGCTCTTCTGGGGTAGTCTCGCATTGTTCCATCATGCTGTATCGGACGATGGCCACCTCTCCACATTCTGGCAGGTCGCCATACTGCTCTGCCAGCGAGTCGAGTGAGGCCACGTAGGCCGATGCCTTCAGGTCGCGCTCCCATGGCTTGTGATTCTTTTTCAGTATCTCCAGTGCCGTGATGAGCGAGGCGGGCCGGTTGCCGTTCTTCTCGTAGTAGCTATGCAGCAGTTCCATATTACCCGCTTCGAAGCCGATGACGCTGAGCAAGTCGTTGTAGAAGATGCGGCTGTCTTTTCCCTCCACCACCAAAGGGGCATAGTCGAGGGCCTTGTGCTTGGCCAGCAACTCCGGCTGGGCCAGTGAGCGGACGAAATAGTCGGCACTAATAGCCTCATGGTCGTCGCCCAGTTCTTCGTAGCTCTTGTAGAGATGCCCCAGCACGGCGGCATAGACCATCGAGAGCACAGGCTCGTCCTTTCTGGCATTCACCTCTGCCTCTCTGAGTCGGTTGACAGCCGGCAACAGCGAGTCTGGCGAAACTGCCATCAGCGATTTCGACATGCGCAACTCTGCTTTCAGCAGTTGACCGTACGCCTTTTCCGAGCGAGCCTTCTCCATGATTTGCCCAAGCCATTGCTGCTCTGTTTTCGGCAGATCTTTCTCGAGCGCCTCATCGGCCTGCTTCCAAAGGGCGGTATAATTGTCGGCATTCATAGGGTTCGGTATCATGGTCATCACCATTATCAATAGTAAGACAAATAACTTTTTCATACGCGTTGATGCTATTATCCATGCAAAGGTACGAAAAATCTACAGAATACAAAAGTATTTTGTACTTTTGCAAGGAATATAAATACTTATTAGCATCAGAAGCCCCCTCCAGCTCCAGCCCCAGCCCCCTCCAGCTCCCCCAAAGGGGGGAGGGTGCCTGCCTGCTTGAGAGCAATAGCCAAAGGTAATCATACCTCTCAACTCTCAGCTTTCAGTTCTCAACTTGTTAGGGGGAGTTTGGGAGTGTAGACAATACCACAAAGCATATCATACTTGTCACTTCTCACTTCTCACTTAACAAACCTTCTCACTTTCTTGAAGTACCAGATGGTTTGCACGATTCCCCGCATCAGCAGATAGAGAATCATGGCCAGCCATAAGGCATGGTTGCCCCACGAATGACGGAACAGTTCGTAGACCACAAAAAACAATATCGCTGAGATGACCGACGAGACGAGCATGCCACGGGTGGCTGTAATGCCGATAAACACGCCGTCCCATACGAACGCAGTCATTCCCACGGCAGGTATCAGCAATGCCCAGAAAAAGTAGGTGCCCGATGCTGCGATGACCGATGTCTCGTTGGTGAGCAGCCGCAAAAAGGCGGTACCACCTAGCGCATAGACCAGTGTGAAAAGCACCGCCATAGCACCGCTCCACCAGAACACGCGGACCACCACATCGCGGAAAGCGACCTCATTGCGCGCTCCGTAGTATTTGCCGCCGATGGCCTCGCCGGCATAGGCAAAGCCATCCATGACGTATGAGAACAACAGGTAGAGCTGCATCAGCAATGTGTTGACCGACAGGATGACCGCCCCTTGTCGGGCGCCTGCTGATGTAAAAAAGAGGTTGACGGCCACGAGAAACAGCGTGCGGAGGAAAATATCGCGGTTGACTTGAAAAAACTTCATGAGTTCGGCATGTCGCATGGCAGTTTGCTGGGGCTCTTTTCTTTCTTTCTGAGTGGCGACAGCGCCTGAAGAGGTGGCATGAGGATAATAGCGTCTCAGCCGCCCGTAGTAATGGTGCCATAGGAATAGCGCCGTCAGGAATCCTGCCCATTGTGCGATGACTGTTCCCAGGACTACACCCTCTATTTTCATGCCGCAGGCGAAAACCAGCGTCAGACTGGCCAGGATATTCACCACATTCTGCATGATGGAAATGAACATCGGAATGCGGGTGTTCTGCATGCCGATGAACCAGCCGTTCAGGCTGTAGATGCCCATCATGGCTGGTGCCCCCCAGATGCATATATTAAAATAGGTTGCCGCCAATGGTGTGATGTCAGGCGTTGGATGCATCAACAGCAACGCCAACTCGCGTAGGGGAACCTGCAAGATGATGAACACCATGGCGATGCCCAGTCCGACGGTCAGCGAGTTCACAAATAGGCGCATCACCTCCGACATGTCACGGCGCCCCAGAGCCTGCGAGGTCATGCCGCTGGTGCCCATGCGTAGGAAACCGAACAGCCAGTATAGCAGGTTGAAAATCATCGAGCCTACGGCAATAGCCCCGATATAGGCGGCACTGCCCATGTGGCCTACGATGGCCACATCGATGAGACCCAGCAGCGGAACGGTAATGTTCGAGACGATGCTTGGCAGGGCTATTTGCAGAATTTGTCGGTTGCGCTGATGCATAATCGAGTGCAAAAGTACGAAAAAAATGATGACTTTCTGCTTTTTTTTCATATCTTTGCACCAAAGTTAACTGAAAACCCATCTCAACCCCCTAATGCAAAGCTTATGGAAATCGTCATTAAGCAAAATCATGGTCAGGTGACCGTCTTCCTGAAAGGGCATATGGACTCAGCTGCGGCCGCAGAGGTGAAGAACGAGCTTAGCAAGCGGCTGGTGCTGTGCGGACTTATCAACCGCCTGACCTGCGATGCCCGCGAACTCACCTATATCTCCAGTTCCGGATTGCGCATCATGCTGCAATTGTCGAAGAGCTATCCTCATTTCAGCATTATCGAGGTGCAGCCAGACGTATACAATGTGTTCGATTTGACAGGCTTTACCAAGATTATGACCATTGAACGCGCCTTGCGCCAGATAACTGTCAATGAGAAAGATGTGATAGGCAGCGGGGGCGTGGGCACGGTCTACCGTATCTCCGATGACACCATTATCAAGGTGTTTCGCGAGGGGACCACTATCGACCAAGTGCAAAACGAGATTGCCATGGCCAAGGAAGCATTTGTGCTGGGCATGCCTACTGCCATCTCGTTCGATGTGGTGCGGGTGGGAAACCAATACGGACTGGTCTATGAACTGCTAAACGCCGAGACGCTTAGCACCTGCGTCAAACAGCATCCTGATAACATCGACGAGTATGCCCGCAAATATGCCAGCCTGTTCCGCCAGATGCACCGCATCCACGTGCCTCAGCACAGCACCATTCCCGATGCCATGGCCCGCGAGGAAGCGGCCGTGCGCCATATCAGCCGTTATTTCGACACACGGTCGGTCGACCTGATGCTTCAGATTATCTGCTCCATCCCTCCGTGTGACCGGTTGTTGCACTGCGACCTGCAGAGCAAGAATGCCATGATGCAGGGCAACGAATTGATGCTCATTGACATGGGTGAGGTGGGCTTTGGCCATCCATTGCTCGACCTGGGTCATGCCTATTCGGCCATGGTCACACTGGTGGGCGATTACGACCAAATTATCGGTATGCCCCGTGACTATGGCAAACTGTTGTGGGAGAAGATGATTGCTTATTATTTCGAGGGATGTACCCCCGCCGCCATCGACCACCGCAATGCCCAAATCGATGCCGTCAGCACCGTGAGAAACTTCTCATGGCTGGCCCTGTCAGACTCATTCCCCGAGAAGGTCATCCGAGAGTGCCAGGAACTGTTTGATGAACGTATCTACAAGCGTAGGGACTATCTGCTGGCCATTAGCCGTACATTCAGCGATTGGACACTGTAGCAAGCAGAAAGTTGAACTGAGAGTTTTTTAATTTCCAAAGTAATATTCATCCTTTATGAAAGTAAAGATACAAACCATGTTGGGCGACATCGTTGTCCGGCTTTACGACGAGACCCCCATCCACCGCGATAATTTTGTGAAACTGGCTAAAGAGGGCTATTATGATGGTACGCTATTCCATCGTGTTATCAAAGACTTTATGATTCAGGGTGGTGATCCAGACTCAAAGGGCGCACCATCCGGGAAGATGCTGGGCATGGGAGATCCTGGCTATACTCTCGAAGCTGAAATCAAGGACGGCCTTTTCCACCGGCGCGGTGCCTTGGCTGCTGCCCGTCAAGGCGATGAAGTGAATCCTGAGCGTCGAAGCAGCGGTTCTCAGTTCTATATTGTCTGGGGACAGGTGTACAATGAGAACCAGCTCCGTCAGTTCTCCAAGCAATTGAGGATGCAGAAAGTACAGGCAGAGTTCAATGCCCTTGCTGCAGCCCATCGTGCTGATATCATGCAGATGCGTCGTGAGCGGAATCGTGCCGCCCTACAGGAATTGCAAGATAAACTCGTGGCCGAGGCCGAAGCCAAGGTGGGTAAAAGTGGACTCACTGACGAACAGTTGAGGGTTTATTCGACCGTCGGCGGCACACCCCATCTCGACGGACAGTATACCGTGTTCGGTGAGGTGGAGGAAGGTCTCGACGTGGTAGAGATGATTCAAAGCACCGCAACAGGCCGCGCAGACCGTCCTGTCGACGATATTGAGATGCGGATGGTGGTCATCGAGTAACTTTTTTTTGGCTTTACTCCCAGCATTGCAAGTCGAGTTCGGGCAACTGAGAGCGATGGAATTCGGGACTGGATATGCCTTTTCTTTTTTGCATGCGGTAGTCTTCCAACAGACGGAAGGCATATTTGCCTAACAGGATGATGGCGACGAGGTTGCAAAGGGTGAGCATTGCCATGCAGATGTCGCCCAGCGACCATACGACATCCAGGCTGGCCATGGCTCCAAACATGACCATCAGTCCACCTGAAAGGAGCCGGTAGAAGAGCATCGCACGGGGGGAGCGAGTGAGAAAACGGACATTGGCCTCACCGTAGTAATAATTGCCAATGATGCTTGAGAAAGCAAACAGGAAAATAGCCACGGCAATGAATATGGGACCGGTCGCACCCATCTCTGCCTTGAGGGCAGCCTGCGTGAGGGCGATGCCGTTGATGCCGGAGGTGGTGTCGATGCCGCTGAACAGAATGATGAACGCTGTGCACGAGCAGACGACCAGTGTGTCGGTGAACACACCCAGTGCCTGGATGAGTCCCTGTTTGACTGGGTGCGACGTGGATGCAGTGGCTGCCACATTAGGCGCGGATCCCTCGCCAGCCTCATTGGAGAACAGACCGCGCTTGATACCGTTCATCATGGTGGCGCCTATGCCCCCACCAGCCACTTGTGCGGCACCAAAGGCATCTTCGAAAATGAGGCGGAAGACATCGGGGATGAGCTGGATGTTCATGAGGATGACGACCAAGGCCAGTGCCAGATAGCCGATGGCCATGACGGGCACAAGTACACTACTCACACGGGCAATGCGGTGGATGCCGCCGAAGACAACAAAAAGTGACAGGATAACCAGAACAACACCCACCCAAAGAGGATTGAAGCCGAAGGCGTGTTCCATGGCTCCGCAGATGGTGTTGCTCTGAATGGAATTGTAGGAGAGACCGAACGTGACAGTGATGAGCACGGCGAAAAGCTTGGCCATCCACGGTTTGTGCAGTCCCTGTTGGATGTAGTAGGCAGGACCTCCGATGAACGAGTCTTTGGAACGGACCTTGAACAGTTGTGCCAGAGTACTCTCGACAAAGGCTGTGGCCGACCCCAGCAGGGCCAGCAGCCACATCCAGAACACCGAGCCAGGGCCACCAATGGCGATGGCAGTAGCCACACCTGCCAGATTACCTGTTCCAACACGTGTGGCTACGCCCACGGCAAATGCCTGGAATGAGGAGATGTGATGCGCCCCGTCGTGCTTGTTTGTTGACTCATTCAGCAGGCGGAACATCTCGCCCAACATGCGAAACTGGACAAAACGGCTGCGCCACGTGAACCACACAGCACAGATGATGAGCATACCTATTAGCAGGTAAGTCCATAGCGCGTCGTTCATCATGGTAAGCACCCGGTTGAACCATCCGTCGGGCGAGAGCAGCTCGTTCATCGTGCCATTTCGTAAATCTTACGCATGTCGTCGGTGGCAATCTTCTCGATAGAACCGAGCACCACAGTGTTATCGCGGCTGCACTTGCGCACCATCACGTCAATCTCGTCGTCGGTAATGTCACGGCCCAGCAGCTCGTGTATATTGGTAGGCATGCCAATCTGGCGATAGAACTGCTCGATAGCCTCAATACCCTTGAGGGCAGTACCCTCGGGGTCGGAGAAGTCGTTGGTGACACCCATCACATTGACGGCAAACTGCACGAAGCGGCTGACGTGCTTGGGCATGACATAGCGGGCCCATGAGCCCCAGATGGCGGCCAGACCGGCGCCGTGGGTCACGCCAAAGAGAGCGCTCAGCTCGTGTTCAAGACGGTGGGTGGCAAAGTCTTTCTCACCGCCACACTCGGTGAGATTATTGTGTGAGAGCGAACCTGCCCACATGATTTGCGCACGGTTACGGTAGTCCTCGGGGTTCTTCATGACGACCAGTGCACTGTCTTTTACCGTGCGCAAGAGTGCCTCTGAGATGCTGTCGGTGAGCGTCATGTCATTGAAGCGGCAGAAGTAGCGCTCCATAGTGTGCATCATGATGTCGGTGGCACCTGCAGCTGTTTGATATGGAGGTAGGGTGAAGGTACGCTCGGGGTTCATAATGGCAAAACGACAGCGGCAGAGGTCGCTGTTGACACCGCGCTTGTTGAGGTCTTCATCGCGGGTGATGACACATGAGTCGCTCATCTCGCTGCCTGCAGCTGGGATGGTGAGTACGGTGCCGATGGGGAGACACGACTGGGGTTTCTTACCGCACCAGAAATCCCACACATCACCGTCGTAACCCACACCATAGCCGATGGCCTTCGAAGAGTCGATGACGCTGCCGCCGCCCACAGCCAGGATGAAGTCTACACCCTCGCGGCGGCACAGTTCGATACCTTCTCTCACCTTCGAGAGAAGTGGGTTGGGCACAACGCCACCCAGTTCGACATAGGGGAGGCCTGCCTCGGTGAGCATGCCGAACACCTTGTCGAGCAAGCCTGAGCGACGGGCACTACCGCCACCATAATGTACCAATACGCGGGTTCCACCATATTTCTTAATCAATGTGGGCAACTGCTCTTCAGCCTGACGGCCGAAAGCGACCTCTGTAGGAGCATAAAAATTAAAGTCTTTCATGTTGATAGGTATAAAAAGTTTTCGCAAAGATACAACGATTCTCGTAAATGCCAAAAAGAAAAGACATTTATTTTACGTCAGATGTTTCATTTATCAAATAAATTATTTACCTTTGCAAAGGTTATCTTAAAACTAACGCATAGGAAATGAAAATAGGAGATAAAGCACCTGAGATTCTCGGTCGTGATGAGAATGGACAGGAAATCAAGATGAGCGATTTCAAAGGCAAAAAGCTGGTGTTGTATTTCTATCCGAAAGACTCGACACCCGGCTGCACCAATGAAGCTTGCAACCTGCGTGACAACTACGAGCGCATGCTGAGTAAGGGCTACGCCGTGGTGGGCGTGAGCGTGCAGGACGAGAAGTCGCACCGCCGTTTCATTGAGAAATACCAGCTGCCCTTCCCGCTGATTGCTGATACCGAGCACACGCTGGTGGAAACCTTCGGTGTGTGGGGAGAGAAGAAAATGGCCGGCCGCACCTACATGGGCACTATCCGCACCACTTTCATCATCGATGAGAACGGTGTCGTTGAGGACGTCATTGGTCCCAAGCAAATCAAGGTGAAGGAACATGCCGAGCAGATACTGGGCTAGGACGAACGTTGGGGCCTGTATGGTGCTAACGGCAATATGCCTGATGGTTTTGTCATCGTGTACACCTGCGGCCACCCGCCGCGTGACATCGTCACCCCGCGCTATGTACTACTGGCGCACCACCTTCGAGCCTGACTCTGCAGAGTTGGCTTTTCTCAGGCAGCATCACATTGGCCGGCTGTATTTGCGCTACTTCGATGTGGCCATCAACGAACAACACCAGGTGGTGCCCGTGGGTACTTGCACTTTCGCCGCGCAACAGCCCGATGGGGTAGAGGTGGTTCCAACGGTGTTCATCGTGGAGAACTGTCTGTGGCAGAAAACCGCCGGACTGGCTGCAAAGATAGTGAAGCGGGTACTGCAAATGTCGGAGACCAATGACATCGGACCCGTGAAGGAGGTTCAGATAGACTGCGACTACACCCTTCGCTCTCGAGAGCGCTTCTACGACCTGTTGCAGCAGATGCGCACCGAATTGAGAAAACACGGCATCGCCTTGTCGGCTACCATCCGCCTGCATCAGTTGCGTATGCCTCCTCCGCCCGTCGACGAGGGTGTGTTGATGCTCTATAATACCGGTGATGTGACGCGACGCTCCGACCACAATCCCATTCTTGATATGCGTGATGTGGCACCTTATATGCGTTACCTTTCTGACTACCAGCTGCCTTTGACGGCGGCTTACCCGCTGTTCGAGTGGAAGGTGATGTTTCACCACGATACGTTCCGGCACATTGCCTACAACAGCGTCGACGAGCAGTGCAAACTGAAAGGAGACACACTGATACACTGGCAATGCACAGCCGATGACATTGTGAGGGTGAAGGAGGCTGTGGAAAAAGAGAGGAAAGACCTGGGCAGCCGGGTTACTTTATATCATTTAGACCATCAGTTGTTGAATCATTTCAAAAAAGAAGACTATGAGAAGATTTTTGATGAGTAGCTTACTGATTGCCGTGGCCATGCAAGTCATGGCCTGTGCTATTCCTGCGTTTCACGACTATTATCTTTTCAGCGTTTATAGCCGCGACCTGAGTACCCACTTTGAGGAGCGCAGCAACCAGAACTGGGCTGCTTACACTAACGGGGAGGTGACGAGATTTGACTACGAGGCCCTGCTCGGTTATGCTCAGCGCAAGGGCGACAAGCAGATGGTGAACTATGTGAGGTTGCTCAACGAGTATGCCAACGGCATCTGCGAGCAGCTGAGCGATCCTTGGGACTATCCCACCAAAGAGCAGATGGTGAAATATAAGGCTCGGCTGCGGGCCATGAAAGCCAGTGCACAGACCGCCTTGCGCAGCCGTCTGCGTAGTCAGAATGCTCTGTTGGTGATGCGCTGTAACATGATACTCGGACTGCATCAAGAGAATATAGGCTTTTGGAATGAGTGGCAGCAGAAGCTGCCCAATTCTGTCTACCGCGACATGATGCGTAATATCTATGCCGGAGCGCTCTGTCACACGGGTCAGCAAGACAAGGCCTGTGAGATTTTTGCTGAGCAGGGCGACATGACCAGCATCCGCTACTGCATGTATAACAACCTCTCGTACGAGGGAATCAAGAAAGTGTACGACCAGAATATCAACTCGCCCGCACTGCCATGGCTGGTTCAGAACTATGTGAACGATGCCCAGACCACCCTTAGCGAGGCCGACAACCCCTACGACCCGCAGCCGCTGGTCGACTCGTATCGTAAGGGAGTGAACAGCTTCATCAAACTAGCCAACGAGGCTGCCACCAAGAGCCGGCAGCCTGCCCTTTGGAAGGCTGCAGCTGCTTGGATGGAGTATATGTTCGGCAGTCGACAGAAAGCCCAGAAATACATCGACGAGGCCGTGAAGATGGAGGGTACACAGCGAATGAAGGACAATGCCCGTGCCATCCGCTTCTACATCTCGTCGGCCAATGCCCGGCCAGGCAAAGCCTTCGACGACTATGTGGCAGGCGAACTGAAGTGGCTCCGGCTGAAGAACAAGGAAGACAATCCCACCCAGGAGACCTGGAACTACCATTATAATGAGGTGGCTGAGCGCACCATCTTCGAGGTCTTAGCCGACAAGTATGACCAGTGGCAGCGCCCAGAGATAGGCATTGCCCTCTTTGGCTATGTGGACAGTCATTTTGGCGATGTTGTAGGCAGCCAGCCCGACTATGAATGGAACCCACATTACAGCGACTATACCTTCGTGCGACTCGACCAAAAGGGGCCGCAGGCCGTAGAGCGTTATCTCACCTTTACCAAGAAGAGAACCGACAACGAACTGGAACAGTATCTCTTGCGTTACATCTACCGTAATGAGGACTACCTGAACGACCTGATTGGCACGAAGTATATCTCGAGAATGGAGTGGAACAAAGCCTTGGATTATCTGAAGAAAGTGCCGCTCACCTTCCTGGACGGACAGAACATCTGCGAGTATATGGCCAAGCGCTCGTTCACCACTGAGCAGTGGCGCAAAAGCCAGTTGAAAGAGATGTCGGACATGCCTAAGAGAACCCATCTGACGAGCAACAAGAAAATAGATTTCGTCAACGAGATGAATGCCTTGGAGCACAAGATGTCGGTGGCCGACAAGGAGACTTGTTTGCAACTGGCCTACGACTATGCTGTGCGTCTGTTTCAGGCCAGTTATATGGGTGACTGCTGGTTCCTCACCCACTATGGCAAGAGCGTCTGCGACTCAGCCCGTGTCGGCGAGCGCGACTTTGTGTCATTGGCGTACGACTATCTGGAGCGCGCCGCCCAGAGCAACAACTTCCTGCTGAAGGAGAAAGCTCTCTATGCTATGGGCTACATACCTACCGACCTCTGGTATGATGAGGAGTGGGATGAAACGGAATTTAAGTATTATAAGAAGGTGCGCCCGCAGAGCAGGCAATACCGCGACTTGAGCAAGTTGCTGTCGCTCTACGAAAGCCATCCTATGAGCGATTATGTGTCGAAGTGTGATGTGCTCAAGGAGTTTAGAGGAAACAGATAGGTGAGAGAATCCGGAAGGTCCGGAATTCCTGATTCCTCAGGATACTCTGAAAATTCAGAAGATTCAGATTCCTCAGATTCCTCAGATTCTCCCTCAACTCCCCAAACCATATAGAATCATTTAAACTTAAATAAAAACTTAGAACAATTACTATGATCAACCAACAACTGTTAAACCCCGAGAGTATCGTCGTCATTGGCGGCTCTAACAACGTTCACAAACCCGGTGGCGCCGTGGTGCGCAACCTCATCAGCGGAGGCTATCAGGGCACACTTCGTGTAGTTAACCCCAAGGAAGACGAGGTGCAGGGCATCAAGGTGTTCCACGATGCCAGCGAACTACCTCCCACCGACCTAGCCATTCTGGTCATCCCCGCCCGGTTCTGTCCCGACAGTGTGGAACTACTCGCCCGCGACAAAGGTGTGCGTGCCTTCATCATCCTTTCAGCCGGATTCGGCGAGGAGACCCACGAAGGTGCTGTCTTCGAGCAGCAGATTCTTGACACTTGCGAGAAATATGATGCCGCTCTCATAGGTCCCAACTGTATCGGCCTGTTGAACAACCACCATCACTCGGTGTTCACCAAACCCATTCCCAACCTCAATCCCAAGGGTGCCGACTTTATCTCAGGCTCGGGAGCCACAGCCGTGTTCATTCTGGAGTCAGCTGTCATCAAGGGACTGCAGTTCAACAGCGTGTGGTCCATAGGTAACGGCAAGCAAATAGGTATTGAGGATGTGCTGCAATATATGGATGAGAACTTCGATGCAGAGCGCGACTCACATGTGAAACTGCTTTACATCGAGAATATTTCTAATCCCGACAAACTGTTGTTCCATGCCTCTTCACTCATCCGCAAGGGGTGCCGCATCGCTGCCATCAAGGCTGGCTCGTCGTCGGCAGGTAGCCGAGCAGCCAGCAGCCATACCGGAGCCATCGCCAGCAGCGACTCAGCCGTAGAGGCTTTGTTCCGTAAGGCAGGTATTGTGCGTTGTTTCTCACGTGAGGAGCTTACCACCGTGGGATGTATCTTCACACTGCCCAAGCTCACGGGTAAGAATTTCGCCATCGTTACACATGCTGGCGGCCCCGGTGTGATGCTCACCGATGCACTGTCAAAGGGCGGACTGAATGTTCCGAAGATAGAGGGACCGAAAGCTGTTGAGCTGAAAGAGAAGCTATTCCCCGGTTCTTCTGTGGCCAATCCTATCGACATCCTAGCTACCGGTACTCCCGAGCATCTGGGTATATGCCTTGACTATTGTAACAATGAGTTCGACAATATTGATGCCATTGCTGTGATTTTCGGTACGCCAGGTCTCGTACAGTTGTGGGAGACCTACGATGTACTACACAAGAAGATTCTTGAGAGCAAGAAACCCATCTTCCCTGTGCTGCCATGTCTCAATACGGCAGGTCCTGAGGTAGAGGAGTTCCTGAAGAAAGGTCATGTCAACTTCAGCGACGAGGTGACACTGGCCACTGCTCTCACTCAGGTGATGAAGACCCCGCAACCTGCCGCTTCCGAGATTGAACTCTTTGGTGTTGATGTGCCCAAGATTCGTGAGATCATTGGTGGTATCCACGAGAATGGTTATGTATCGCCTGATATCGTACGCCAGTTGTTCAACTGTGCCGGCATACCTATGGTTCCCGAGATGGTAAGCGAGTCGAAAGAGCAGCTCATAGAGTTTGCCAACAAGGTAGGTTATCCTGTGGTGGCCAAGGTTGTTGGTCCTGTGCATAAGAGTGATGTGGGCGGAGTGGCCCTCAACGTACGTAGCGACGAGCACCTTGCTTTAGAATTTGACCGTATGATGCAGATTCCAGATGCCACCGCCATTATGGTGCAGAAGATGATTTCGGGTACTGAGGTGTTTATTGGTGCCAAATACGAGCAGCGTTTCGGTCATGTGGTGCTCTGCGGACTGGGAGGTATCTTCGTCGAGGTGCTCAAGGATGTGTCGGCTGGTTTGGCCCCGCTGTCATATGCCGAGGCATACTCTATGATTCATTCTCTGCGCGGCTACAAGATTATTAAAGGTACGCGTGGACAGAAAGGCATCAACGAGCAGAAGTATGCTGAGATTATCGTACGCCTCTCCACACTTCTCCGTTTCGCCACAGAAATCAAGGAGATGGACATCAACCCGCTGCTGGCCACCGACAAGGAGGTCATCGCCGTCGATGCCCGTATCCTCATTGAGAAATAACCAATCTGCGTGTCAGAGGTACGTGCTGTGCCTCTGACACCTTTATTGTTTTCACCCATCAAACCATCAAAAACCAAACTATGGAATCGACCCGAGAATCATCACCCCGCCAACCGAAGGGGAATGGCTCATTCAATCGCGGATGCGGCTGTTTGTTGCTGGCTGTTGGAGTAATGTTGGCTGTGTGTGCCATCATCATTGGCGTCACTAGTGTCGTGCTCGACGTAGAGGGCGGTAATAAAAATGAGGCTGAGTGGGCGGAATATGAGAAGAACCTGCCTGTTATCGACTCGCTGTATGATGCAGGAGTGCCAGACTCTATCATCGGCGAGCTTTATCCCCAACCCATCATTCGTCAGGGTGGTTTCGCTACTATCTTTGGAGGGGCCTTTGCTTTTCTTATTCTGATAGTGGCTCTTATCCCCATCATTATCGGTGTTGTCATGCTCAGAAGGCACAAAAAGAGATCAAAGGAGAGAGAACTGGAAATGTGATAGTCGCGCATTGATTCCTCTATATCACTGCTATCATACTCCAGAAGGGTTCTTTATGTAAGAGTGAAGGTGAACAGGAGAAATGTCTGCTCTTTTGTTCACCTTCACTCTTTTCTTTGGTTAGCTTTGTTTTATCCCTAGATTCATTTTTCCACTTTGAATGTAATGGCTTTGTCGCGGGCTGAGAAAGCAGGGGCATAGGCACATTGCACCGTGACGGTTCCACTTTGGTAGGTACCTGGACGGTCTACATAGTAGTCAGTTTCCATCTCGCGCTTCCCCTTGGGCAGCATGTCGAAGAAGTAGTTTGTGACATTGTCGCGCGGAGATACATAGCATCCTTTCCGATAACCGCTAATCTGACTTACCGGTTCGAGACAGGCAGCTCGTTTGTCGGTCACTTGTACGAAGTCGTAGTCGCGATTGGCAGTGATGACGATGCGCATGGTTATACGGTCGCCCACTTGAAGGGCTACTGCTCCCTGCTGGTTGCTGACAGGCTTGCCATTGATGCTCACGACCTCGCGTTTGATAGAGAGTCCCTCTTGCGAGGCCTCGATATCGGCCACAGACTGATAGAAACGTGCGTAGACGGCTCCCCAAGAGGTTCCAGGTGACGTTTTGCGCACCGTGAGCAAGTCTTTGCCGGCAGCATTCTCGGTGGACTTGACATAGCCTAGACCGGTGGTTTGGGCGGAGGTCTGTAAGGGCTTTCCGTCGATGGCAATCTGTGCTGGCTGCCCATTCTGCTCAAGTGATGTCAAGTTGTCTTTCAAGAAAGCATAGGCAGCATTGACACTGTTGATGGGTGTGTCCCATGCCTGGGTGCGCTTTTCTTGCAACAGCCAACGCTGCATCTGTTCGATGTACTGTTGGTTAGCAGTGCCGTCGACCAGCTTCATGGCTTCGATGCAAGCCACTGACGTCGGAATCTTATAGTCGAACCAAGAACTGTAGGCACGGCGTGTATCAAAGTAGCGGCCTAGTTCGTCGGTATAGACCGAATACTCAATCATACTCTCCAGGAATTCACGGGCCTTGTCTTTCTCTCCGAAATGAGCCAGTACCACCGATGCGGTGGCCTTGCCGTAAATGGTAAGGTCGGCAGTCATCTCCTTCAGTCGGTCAACTACAAAGCGTGTGAGGTCGTCGGGATTGCTTCCTATGAGAGCCCGCACATAGAGATAGTCGATGAGGAACTCAGAGGGTTGGCATTTGCGTCCCGTCTCTTTCTCGGTGTTCTGCATGGCCAGTATCTCTTTGTTTGCCATCTCGCCCAGGAAAGAGAGGGCTTTGTTGAAGATGGTTCCTGCTTTTTTGTTCTCACCAATGAGCGACTGCTGGCGAGCTAGAATGTGGGCTACGGCCTGAGTGGCATAGACCGATGGGAACATGCCTGTCATCCATGCGAAGCTGCCGTTGTTGTGCTGGAGCTTGCCCAGCTGCTGGAGGGTTGCGGAAAGCTTTCCGTCGAGCTCCTCGGCATCGAAGTAGTCGGTGAGTTGTCGCATGTTGTCGCTCTCATTCTCGGCATCGAGCATCCACGGAGTTTCAGCGAGTAGGATATTCTTCAGTTCCTCGTTCTTTTCCAGTTCAGAGGTTAGCGATGCTCCATTCCCGTTGGTCTGGTGTTGTTTCCACTGCTCGATGGTGTTGCGTATGACGGGACTCGAATTGAGCAGCCAGCCGGCAATCGAGTTGGCATAATAGGTTGAGGCCAGCGAGATGGCATTGTCGGCCTTATCTGCAGCAACGGCGGGCAATGTCTGCACCATCATCCATGCGGGATTGTCGGCATACTCGATGGTCAGGGTGGGGGAGCCTGCTGAGGCGAGAGTCTTGCCCTGCGGGATTAGCTGCTTGAGGTCTACATTCACTTCTGAGGGTTCGTGTTGAGTAATGACACGTGTGTTCATCACTTGTTCGACATCGGGCAGAATAGGCAGATAGTGCTGTTCGCCGTCACTGAAGCCCTTGCCTGTTGCCGTGATGCGGCAGATGAGTGGCATGGAATTCAAGGCTTTGTTACTACGAGTGAATGCTGAGAGGTTGTAGGCTACGGCCGATGTGCCATTCGCACCGATGCGGAAGGGTTGTTGCTGGCTGAAGACCACTTTTTCGGTGGCAGGGTCAATCAGCTCAAGCAAGGTCTGCCCGCTCACCTCGTGCGCCGTGGTGTTCGCAATGCGTGAAGTGATGGTGGCCTCATCGTTCTGACGGATGAAGCGAGGAACATTGGGTTGAACCATCACAGTCTTAGCTGCTATGGCCTCGCCCTCAAGCATGCCGATATTCAGGTCTTTGTCGTGGGCCAAACCCATGAAACGCCAGGTGGTGACAGCCTCAGGCAGGGTGAACTTAATAGCAATTTGACCAGTGGCATCAGTGGTGAGTGACGGGTAGAAGAAGGCGGTCTCGTTGAAGTTTGTACGGGGTGACATCTGATTGGGCTTTGTGGGGTCTGCAGACGCACCATCGTCTGTCTGGCCTGTAGTGCTGTCGACCATTGCAGATTCTCGTGCTATGGACATGTCCCTTCCTATGCGGCCGCCCTCAATGGCTCCACCCTTCATGGGAGAAAGCAAAATGCGGTAGCCGCCGAAGTCGAAGATGCCATTCCCAAAGTGGTCGAAGTGAAGATCGGCCACTTCACGTGGCTCCAGTTTGGGACTCTCGGTGTCTTTTATCCGATAGATATAGCCCATGGCCCATGCCGACGATGGCAAGTTCTGTCTGAGTCGGTGGTCGAAATCCCATTGATGACTTCTCAACTGCTCGAGCGACTTGTCGTAGAGCGTGGCTAAAAGCTGGGCACGGGCAGGCTTGCCATTGGATTGTCTGACGCGTAAAGTCCATGTCTCTGTCTGTCCGGGGATTAACTTGTCGCGGAAAGTGGTCCACTCCATCTTGAGCTTCTTTTCGGGAAGAGGACGCTTGATGGTGGCCTCATGATGATAGAACACAGTATCTTTTACCCAACTCATGGCAATGTTGATGCCTTCCTGGTACTCTTCTTGGTAGACGAACGAGAGCGTCTTTACGGCATTGTTCAGATCGAGGTGTCCCATGTCGACGACTTTCTCACCTGACAATACTGTATAAAGAATATGCACGTTGTCGCTTGAGCCAACTTGCACGTAGACAGGCTTTCCTTCGCGAGGAAACTCATTGGAACTGACGTAGAACCAGTCGTTGGTTGGAGCGACAGGCTTTGTGTCGTTGAGGCTGAACACCGTCATTTTCTTTGTCAGCGTATCGGAACCGCAAATAGCCACCAGCCGATATACTCCCGATGGTAGGGGAGTGGTCGTAGAGGTAATGGCTACTGGCATGTTGGAGTCTACAGTGCGCGTGGCTATTACCTGTCTGGGATTGCTCAGCCGCTCAACGGTGTATTGCACACGGTCAGCAACAGGCTGTCCCATGGCATTGAGCAGGGTGAAAGTGACATTTGGCAGACTGTCGCGAAGCACTTTCTCGGGCATCTCGACATGGAAGTTGCGTGGTCTGCTACCTAAAGGCAGCACACACTGGCTGTTGCGGGTTTCACCGCCTAAATCAGTGACCTCGGCCGTCACCTTGAAATTGTAATACTCATTTCTGGACGTACCTGATGGCAGACTGATGGGTACACGCATGGTAAACACACCGTTGCCATCGGTGGTCACTGTCTTCTCTGTCAGTATGGTTTTGTTGTTTGTATGGGGGTACTGACGCCACCAGAAGTAGGCCTGTGACCGCTCCACCCGATAGCTGACTTTTGCGCCTTGTACTGACATACCACTATAGGTACGGGCCTTTCCTACGAGTGTCAGAGTGTCGCCGTCTTGATAAGTAATGGTTGGTTTCTCAATCTCCACATAGAAAGTGGGACGCTTGTATTCCTCAACCTGGAAAGAGACGCTTTCCCTGGATCCTGCCGTCACTTTGTAGGTGCCGTTCAATCCTTTCTCAGGCAGTTGAAAGTCGGTGTGGGCTGTACCATAAGAGTCGGTTTCAACCATACGTTTCTCTATAGTTTTACCTTGTGCATTGACGAGAGTCAGTTCGATAATTCTGCCACTGGCAACGGTGGTCTTTATGCCACTGGTGTTGTTCACGCTGATAGCCGCCACATGCACCTTCTGCCCCGGACGGTAGATGGCCCTGTCGGTGAAAAGGTTGACAAACTGTTCGTCGTCTACCTTCCCCCAATATCTGAATGTGTTCTTGAACTCCTGTTCACGGTAGCCCCAATCGTCGTCGGTGTAAGCGAAGTAGACTCCCTTGTTGGCTCGACCGTCGACAACGGTCTCGGCATTTGAATCGCAGTTCACGGTAACAAACTTTGCGTTTTTAGCGCCATATTTGTCCCTTAGGTCAATGTGGGCGTTAGCCATAGGCTGGCCCGTCGTAGAGTTAAGTACCGCCAGTCGAGCACCATTGTTGGGCAGTGGTTGCATGAGCAAGGCAATGTCGGTTACATGCAGGTAGTTGTGAATGGTGTCAAGTCGGTGGTTGTCGGTGATGTAATCGATGAAATAGACGCCGGCCGGCATTCCCTCAATCCACAGGGAGTCACTGAATATCTCGTAGGTTGGACGTTGCTCATAATGTTTGTCGAGCAATACCTTATGTGAGCCTTTTACAGCATATTTCTCAAGCATATTCCAATAGGTCTTTCCGAAGAGCGAATACTGTGTCTCTTTGCCTATGTTCACTCGGGTAATCTCCACCTTGAGATGGCTGATACCTTTCATCTGAGGCATTCTCACGAATTTTGGCTTTCCGGGCAGCACATACTCATAGCCCTGCACCACCTCCAGTAAGGGCCGCTCCAGTTCGTCGAGGGCATTTCTCAGGATGTCAATGCGACTGTAGTTTCCCCAGCGACTGATGGCCTGTTGCAGAAACTCGTATTTCTGCTGGTCACTGACTTCGTAGGCATGGTCCATGATTTTCCATTTGCAGATAGCCACCTCACCACATTCTGGCAGGTCGCCATATTGTGTCATCAGTGAGTCGAGCTGGCTGATGATAGGTATGCCCCCATACTTCCTATAATAATTGTAATGGACCTCTCGATTGAAGGTCTCCAGGGTAGCCATTAAGGCTGCCTTACGGCGTTTGGGTTGCTGGTTGTAGCAGTCGCGCATCACCTGAGGTCGTTTCGCCTCTAGGGCAATAGTACTCAGTAGATCGTGGTCGTAGATATTGCCATCGTTTCCCATTACCACCAGTGGCTGATACTTTGATGATTTCGTCTTGCTGAGTAACATCGGGTCGGCCAGCGCAATATCGAAGTAATATGAAGCCTTCTTTTCCGACAAACTGCTCGCCTCGGGACTGCTGTTGATGACCTTTCCTACCACAGCATGGTAAACGGCTCTTAGCAGTTTGTCCTTTTGTGCCTCGGCCTTCTCGACCAAGCGGAAGAAAGCAGGTTCCAACGAGTCGGGCGAGATGGCATTCTTCGCCTGAATGGTCATCAGTTCCGCACGCATCAGATGGCCGTATGCTTTTTCTTTGCTGGCTTTCTTGATGATCTTATCCAGATATTCTATCTCAGTCTTCGGCTTGTCAGCATGCCGGGCATCCTCCACATCTATCCACATCTGTTGGAGGCTTTGCGCTGTCACCACACAAGGTGTCAGCATCAGCCACATGATAAGTGCCATCGTCAGCATGAGGGACCGTCGGTTGGCAATTGCAGGTTGAGTTTTCAGCATATTCGTATCATTTAGAGGTTTCATTGGGCAAATATAAAGAATAAAACTGAAACTTCAAAATAATTATGTTTTTTTGATATGTCGCCACTCATCTGCTCTATCTCTATTCCTTGACTTCAATCCTTACCCCCTGCTCTGTTTTCCCTGCTCCTACGGTCCTATCTGCCAAAGTTTTCAAAAAACGGGATAAAGATTTGTTTGGCTCGTAGAATATTTGTATCTTTGCCAATTGAATTGAAGCTTTGACACAAAACCATGTTTAATACAACCATATGAAACAAAGATTTTATTTCCTGCTGTCCTTCCTGATGATGCTTACCATCAGCAGTTGGGCTAAAGACTACAAGTACACCACTGTACCGGGCGATATGATGAAGACCCGCATCTACACACTCGACAACGGACTGAAGGTTTATTTGTCGGTGAACAACGAGAAACCCCGCATTCAGACTTATATAGCTGTGCGCACTGGTTCGCGCAACGACCCGGCCGAGACAACAGGTCTGGCCCATTATCTGGAGCATCTGATGTTCAAGGGCACCAAGCAGTTCGGTACCACCGACCCGGCTGCTGAGAAGCCTTATCTTGACGATATCACACGCCGCTACGAGGAGTATCGCAAACTGACCGACCCCGAGGCACGCCGTCAGGCCTACCACGAGATTGACAGCGTGAGTCAGCTGGCCGCCCGCTATAACATTCCCAACGAATACGATAAGCTCATGGCCACCATCGGCTCGGAAGGTTCGAATGCCTATACCTCTAACGATGTGACTTGTTATGTGGAGGATATCCCTGCCAACGAGGTGGAAAACTGGGCGAAGATCCAGGCCGACCGCTTCCAGAATATGGTGGTTCGTGGATTCCATACCGAACTGGAGGCTGTCTACGAGGAGTACAATATCGGTCTGACCAGCGATGCCAATAAGCTTTGGGAGGCCCTCAATGCTAAGATGTTCCCCACCCATCCTTACGGAACACAAACCACCATCGGCACACAGGAACACCTGAAGAATCCGTCGATTGTCAATATCATGAACTACTACCACCGCTACTATTGTCCTAACAATGTGGCCATCTGTATGGCTGGCGACTTCGATTGCGACAAGGTGGTGGCTACCATCGATCGCTATTTCGGCATGTGGAAGCCCAATGCCACACTCTCAAGGCCTGAATACGGCCCTCAGCCCGAGTTGACTGCACCTGTCGACACCACAATCATCGGTCCGGAAGCCGAGCGCGTGATGTTGGGATGGCGCTTCAAAGCTGCCGCCGACTTGCAGAGCGACACACTCGATGTGATCGGTGACCTGCTATCCAACGGAAAGGCGGGACTCATAGACCTTGACATCAATCAGAAGATGCTGATGCTGGGAGCCGACTGCGGTTCGGAGCATCTGACCGACTACAGCCAGTTCATCATGCTGGGCGTACCCAAAGAGGGACAGACACTCAATGAAGTACGCCAACTCCTCTTGGACGAGATAGAGAAACTGAAGCGGGGCGAGTTTGCCGATAACTTGCTGCCCAGCGTCATCAACAATATGAAACTGCGCGAGATGCAGGGACTCGATATCAACAAGAACCGGGCCGACAAGTTTGTCGATGCGTTCATCAATGGACAGCGTTGGGAGGATGTTGTGGGCAGACTAGATCGTATCTCAAACATGACTAAACAGCAGATTGTCGACTTTGCCAACCGCTATTTCAAAGACAACTATGTATGTGTTTACAAGCGCCAAGGTGAGGACAAGACCCAGAAGAAAATCGATAAGCCTGCCATTACCCCCATTCCTTCTAATCGCGATTATGTCAGTCAGTTTGTGAAGGACATCCAGAATGCCAAGGTGGAGCCCATTCAGCCTCGCTTCGTCGACTTCAGCCGCGACATGACTATCACCAAGACCAAGAAGGGACTTCCCCTGCTCTATAAACAGAATACCAGCAACGGACTGTTCAATCTGTTGTTCCGCTATGAGTTTGGCTGTCAGGCAGATAACCGCTATGTGGTGGCTGCCGACTATGCCGACTACATTGGCACCGACAAGATGACTGCCGCTGAACTGAAACAGAGATTCTACGAACTCGCTTGTAGATATAATATTGGTGTGGACGACGACAATATTACCATCTCGCTGTTCGGCCTGAACGAGAAGATGCCCGAGGCTCTGGCCCTGCTCGAAGACTTCCTGAAAAACGCCAAGGCCGACAATGATGCTTACGGCCAGTATGTCGCCCTGACACAGAAAGCCCGCCAGGACGCCAAAAAGAACCAGCGCAACTGCTTCTCTGCCCTCTACGACTATGGTGTGTACGGCCCCTACAACAGCACCCGCAACCAGATGAGCATCGCCGACATGAAGAAGGCCGACCCGCAGCAATTGCTCAATCTGCTGAAGAATCTCAGTCAGTACGAGCATACCGTGTTGTATTATGGTGCTGACGACCAGAAGACACTCTCCAATATGCTCGGAAAACTGCACAAGACGCAAAAGAAACTGGTTGCCGTTCCTCAGAACAAGCCTTATATCAAGCAGGAAGCCGCTAAGAACGAGGTATGGATTGCTCCATATGAGGCCAAGAACATCTATATGCGCATGTATCACAACGAAAACCGCGACTGGAATCCTGATGAGGCCGCCGTACAGGCACTTTTCAACGAGTACTTCGGTGGAGGCATGAACACCATCGTGTTCCAGGAACTGCGTGAGGCACGCGGACTGGCCTATAACGCCTCGGCCTTCTACTCACAGCCTACTGAAAAAGGACAGAAAGAGAGTTTCATCACGCATATCATCGCACAGAACGACAAGATGAAAGACTGCATCAGCGTCTTCCACGAGATTCTGAACCAGATGCCGCAGAGTCAGGGCGCCTTCAACATTGCCAAAGAGAGTCTTGGCAAGCAGCTGGCCAGCCTCCGCACTACCAAGTCGGCCGTCTTCAATGCCTGGATCAGAGCTAAGAAGCTGGGACTTGACTACGACCTGAACGAGAAGATCTACAAGGCACTGCCCGCCATGCAACTGAAAGATATCGTTGACTTCGAGAAAGCTAACATGGCCAACAAGGCCTATCGCTACATCATCCTGGGCGATGAGAAGGAACTTGACATGAAGACCCTCGAGAAGATTGGTCCTATCAAGCGTCTTACCATCGACGAGATTTTCGGCGAATAAGGGCGCCATGCAACTCATCATTAATAGCAATTCATAATACCAAATAACAATCATTTCAATAAAACAAACATTATGGCAACACCAGAGTTTAAGTATGCCCCCATGTTCCAGTTGGGCAACGACGACACCGAGTATCGTCTGCTCACCAAGGAAGGGGTCACAATCAGCGAATTTGAAGGTAAAGAAATCGTGAAGGTTAGTCCTGAGGCACTCACACTGCTGGCCCAGGAGGCTTTCCACGATGTAGAGTTCATGCTTCGCCGCTCGCACAACGAGCAGGTGGCTCAGATTCTCACTGACCCCGAGGCCAGCGAGAACGACAAGTATGTGGCATTGCAGTTCCTGCGCAACGCCGAGACTGCCTGCAAGGGCATCCTGCCTTTCTGCCAGGACACCGGTACCGCTATCATCCATGGTGAGAAAGGTCAGCAGATTTGGACAGGCTTTGAGGATGAGGAAGCGCTCTCTCTGGGTGTCTACAACACCTTTACGCAAGACAACCTGCGCTACTCGCAGAATGCGCCCCTCACCATGTATGAAGAGGTGAACACGCGTTGCAACCTCCCCGCTCAGATTGATATCGAGGCTACCGAGGGCGCTGAGTATCGTTTCGTGATGGTTGCCAAGGGCGGCGGCTCGGCCAACAAGACTTATTTCTATCCCATGACCAAGGCCACCATCCAGAACGAGGGCACACTCATTCCGTTCCTCGTAGAGAAGATGAAGAGCCTCGGCACAGCTGCTTGTCCTCCTTACCACATCGCTTTCGTCATCGGTGGTACCAGCGCAGAGAAGAACCTGCTCACCGTGAAGCTCGCCTCTATCAAGTATTACGACAACCTGCCTACCACCGGCGATGAGACAGGACGTGCCTTCCGCGACATCGACCTGGAGAAGAAACTCTTGCTCGAGGCTCACAAGATTGGTCTGGGTGCACAGTTTGGTGGTAAGTACATGGCCCACGACATTCGCGTCATCCGTCTGCCTCGCCATGGTGCCAGCTGTCCGATTGGTATGGGTGTCAGCTGTTCTGCCGACCGTAACATCAAGGCCAAGATCAACCGCGATGGTGTTTGGCTCGAGAAGATGGACAACAACCCCAGCGAACTGATTCCTGCCGAGTATGCCAAGGCTGGTGAGGGACAGAACCAGATTGTCATCGACCTGAACCAGGGCATCGATGCTGTTCGTGCCGAACTGACCAAGTATCCCGTCTCTACTCGCGTCAACCTGAAGGGCACCATCATCGCGGCCCGCGACATCGCCCATGCTAAGCTGAAGGCACGTCTCGATGCTGGTGAGGATCTGCCACAGTACTTCAAGGATTATCCCGTGCTCTATGCCGGACCAGCTAAGACTCCCGAAGGCTATCCTTGCGGTTCGATGGGACCCACCACAGCCAACCGTATGGACCCGTATGTTGACGAGTTCCAGGATCATGGAGGTTCTCTCGTAATGATAGCCAAGGGTAACCGCTCACAGGTAGTCACCGACGCCTGCCAGAAGCATGGCGGTTTCTATCTGGGCAGCATCGGCGGTGTGGCCGCAGTGCTTAGCCAGTCGAGCATCAAGAGCATCGAGTGCGTAGAGTATCCCGAGCTTGGCATGGAGGCTATCTGGAAGATTGAGGTTGAGGACTTCCCCGCCTTCATCCTCGTCGACGACAAGGGCAACGACTTCTTCAAGACGCTCAAGCCCTGGCCGGCAACATGCTAGTCTCTGCTTATTATTAGGTATACAATTAAGGTCTGGGTGTCAAAACATCCAGACCTTCGTTTATGAATATAAGATACCAGCCAATTGGTATTTGAGTCATTTCTAATGGCAATTTTCACGTTAACTTGAAACCTGCAGCTCTGCTGCCCTCATTCGTCACTAAACCTTGCTATCGCCTGACGGATAATGGCTTATGCTTGGTGACACTAGTCTTTCTGCCGTCACGATGCCTTCACACGCACTTTTGTAATCGATGCCTGATTACCCTCTAACTAGTTAATCAATTAAGGTCTAATCAGGCATTAATTAGAACGTAACTAGGCATCAATTAGAGCATAATCAGGCATTAATTCGAGCATAATCAGGCATTAATTGCAATTTCCAAAAAGTTGCACACAGAAAAAGAGCCGTCACCCCGCAAATTGTACATGAAATCAAAACTTGTACCTCCGATTTTCCTTTGCGTCCGTAGAAGCCATGTTTTGCACTCGTAGAAGCCATGTTTTTGCGCTCGTAGAAACCATGTTAACGCCAGTTAAAACCATGTTTACGCCAATAGAAGGCTTGTTTACGCCCGAAGAAGGCATGTTTATGCCCCGTAAAAGGCATGTTTACGCACCTGTCAGTGTAAGGGAAGGAAAACTGGAATTTGTGACACGTGGCTTTGTGACATTAAGGGGGTTCCATAGTGCAGATGAGGGCTCTGGAGGGAAAATAGCCGGTATTATATGTTAATAAATATATAATAATATAAATAATATATAATATTATTACTATCTTATGAGTATCTTTTAGAGCCCAACTAAACCCCGAAGATAGTCGGAAGGTGCTTAATGTCACAAAGTCAAATGTCACAAAGTCGCAAATCGAAAAAAATAATGAAATCAAACCGTCCCGGTGACTTCAGTTTTTTTGATATTCGATCCTATTGGAGTATTATGGATCTAGCAAACTTTAGAAGTCTGCGTTTGAATATTAAATATTAGTCTGAATAGTTATAAAGAGTACCACTTTTATAAAAATGTTTGTCTTTTGTTAAAAATCAAACATTTCGACAAAAAGTAGAGATAAAATCAGTACTTTTGATATAAATTCAATTTTATTACTAATTAGAGGTTTATGAATGGAATTTATTGGAAGAGCGTGAAACAACGAATAGAGAAATTCTTTGAGACGGTGCACGACTGCATACTTATCTTCACCGACTGGTTGGGATGACTTCACGGAGTGATAATTACATATTGCTGGCTTGTGACAAGATTGTGTTTTTATGATGATTAGTCCTTTCCTATTTTTAGATGTTTCAAAAGTCTTGGTCAAACGTATAATTATTTATAATAGTATTTAACATATACAATATTAGTTGGTGGTGTAATGTAAAATATGTATTATTGTGTTTGATTATATTTAAACCGAAAAATAGATCAAAAAATGAAAAGTCGAAACTCCAATTTGCTGAACGTCATAAAATTTTACCTATTTTATGTTTCAATAGTTCTAATAGTTACCCCTCTTGGCGTGTATCTGATTTCTTTTTTGTCGGAAAATTATTTATTCGGAAGGAGTGTTTCTTTTGAGCTAATTTTAAAAAACAGTGTCCTTGACGACGCCATTCTTATACTGGGAAACCTGCTCATAATATTACTATTCATTAAAAAGGGATATACCAATATCAACAAATCTTGCTGTAGGACGGCTATGGCATCTTTTGACAAAGGGTTGTTTTTATGGATATTGATATTGGAACTTTCGGCTATACTTCCGATTAACCTTTTCGTTGCTATCCTTGATTTCGGCGACTATGCCACTGCCACTTCTGATAGTGCGCTAAGCGTAGCTTCGATTGTCGGTATATGCTTGCTGGCGCCGTTTGCCGAAGAACTGGTTATGCGTGGTGGTGTCGAGGAATATCTTCTCCGTTGGAAGCCCAACGCAGCTCTCGCAATAGTGTTGTCATCGTTGCTTTTTGGTGTGCTGCACTTTTATCCCAGTCTGATAGTCATAGCCTTTCTCAATGGTTTGTTGTATGGTTGGGTGTACTATCGGAGCCGTAATGTCGTGGCATGTTTCTTAATGCATATGGTCAACAATACAGCTTCATGTCTTGCTGACTGGCTGAGGCCTGACGACAGCACCAGTCTTGACATTTTGTTTCAGACTCGCGTTATAATCATTACATTGTTCTGCATCGTGTTTATGATTGCTTCGTTGGTGAACATAAAAAAGAAAACTTTGCAGAAGGCATAGGAAAGTCGTGCTGCATTAAAAAACGGTTGTTCCTCCTATTTTCTGACACACAACTTGCATTATTCTGAATTCGTCGAACTCACGTTATAATAACAATAGAATCTTTAAAAAATATCCATATGATTAGTTATTAAGTTATTCATTTATTGATACTTTTGCAAATATAGAAAAAATAAAATGGAATCGAATTGGATGTTTTTTAATAATAATTGTAATATCGGGAACATCGCCAGAGTGGCTCAGGTATCGGTTCTATTTCTCATTTTCCTTCCTGATAATTTGGCTGGATAAAGAATAATGTATACTTTTGCAAACAGTGGAAAATGGAGGGAGTGACTCGTCGAATCTCTCTCTCTTTGATGAATTAAAAATAGAACAAAATGAAGAACTACAGATTTCTCATGACAATGTTTGCTCTGGCAGCACTTATCCTGACCAGTTGCAACAAAAAGCAAGCAGCAACCGTCTCTTCGGCAGATGCCGACTCAACAACTGTTGTTGCACCTACAGAAAAGTCTCAGACCGATAAGCTTACTACCAAGAAGATTGCCAAAAGCCTGAAGAATGATGCAGGCGAGTTTGACCTGACCATCGATTTCCCCGAAGGTGGTAACGCCACGCTTGTCAACGCTATCCGCGAATACATCAGCGAGTCGCTGGGAGGCACCTATGGCGGGGGCGAGGAGGACTCACTGCAGGGCTCCTATAGTGGTGACATCGCTGACGGAGAGAAGATGGCCAATTATTATTTCGACTTGAAACTCAAGGAGTTCGCTGATATGCATAAGTCGATGAAAGCAGAGGGTATGCCCGAGATTCCCGAACTGGCCTCAAGCACCAAGATTACTAAAGACTATGAGACCGACCGCGTAGTCACCTACCTCTTCAATAGTTACGAGAATGGTGGCGGAGCACATGGTGGAGCTGTAGGATCGGGCATGACCTTCCGCAAGAGCGACGGTCGTCGCGTCGCCTGGGATATGTTCAGCAGTGGAAAGATGCAGACCGTACTTCGTGACGGGCTGAAAGAGTATTTCGAGGTGAAGACCGACGAAGAACTGGCGTCCAACCTTACCCTCACCGAGACCTACCTGCTGCCCATGCCTGTCACACCACCCATCTTCGGCAAAGATGGCATCATCGTCACCTACCAGCAATACGAGATTGCTCCCTATGCTGCCGGCATGCCCTCGTTCGTCATTCCCTACAACAAAGCGAAAGCCATGATGAACAACACCGGCAAGCAACTTATCAATTGATAATTGACAATTGATAATTGATCATTAGAAAATGAAGACATCAAGAGGAAAGTATTGTTTTGGATCCTTGTGGCGGTGGCGGCATTAGCTGTAGCCATTGCCATTGACCGCTGCCAGGGTAGCCGTCCGCAGAAGGCTGTAGACCACTTCGTGCGCTGGGCCGAGGATGTAACCGATACGCTGATGAAGCCTTACTTCTATCCCGAGCTCGACAAGCATGTGCTCTTTCCGCAAGGCTATATCGCTGAGAAAAGCGGCCATACGCGCGGTTCGACTGTCGACCTGACACTCTTCGACATGGCGACAGAGAAAGAACTCGACATGGGCGGCACGTTCGACTTCTTCGGGCAGCAGTCGCATCCCGACTTTGGTGGTAACCCTGCTACCCAACAGTATGTGCCCACAGAGGGCATCACCGCCGAGCAGTTTGCCAACCGCATGACGCTCCGACAAGCCATGATGCGCCACGGCTTCAAGCCCCTCGACGAGGAGTGGTGGCACTTCACGCTGCGCAACGAGCCTTTCCCCGACACCTACTTCACCTTCCCGGTTAAAAATTGAGGAGGAAGCCCCCTCCGGCTCCCCCGAAGGGGAGAGTGCATGCTCTTTGAGGATTGAAGATTGAGGATTGAAGATTGGGGATTGAGGATTGAAGATTGAGGATTGAGAATTTGCCAAAGTTCGAACAATTCGTGGCACCGAAGGTGCTTCGCGCTATGTTTTAGAAGCAAAGAACATTCGAACAATTCGAACAATTCGTGGTTGAAAAAATCTCAATCCTCAATTCGCTATGGTCCGTCAGGCTAATTATCAATTGTCAATTATCAATTATAGTCTGACTCCCAGGGTGATGCTGGTGCAGCTGTTGTGAACACGGTCCTCACGGCTGTGGCGAGGTACCTTGCTCAGTCCAATCATATAGCGCACATCCAGTACCACATTCTTATATTCATACGACACGCCCAGGGGAATGGCCCATTCCATTTTGTGGAAGCTGCCCTTCACGCCAGTGTTGACGTCCTTATCGATGCGCTGCGGGTTCACCATGTCCTCCGATGTTGGCTCGGGAGCCCCAACGCCCTGATACATACCGACCTGTTCGGGGTGAGACAGTCCTCCGCTGATACCTATCTCAGGTTGATCGCCGATGAAACCCCATGTCTTCCCCTTTATTCTGGCTGCCATCAAGTTACTATATTGAATACCGCCCTTCACCGTCAGTCCCTTCCAAACGTGGAAGTTCATCATCAGCGGGAAGCTCAGGTAGCGAAGTTCATATTTGTTGACGTGTTCGTTTGTGCTCAGCGTTTCTATTTTTGTTCCGTCGCTTTTCGTCATACCGAAACGGAAGGTCATCGTCTCGTCCGTCTTGCATCCCTTCACTGAATAGAATGCACCGATGGACACACCGAACAACGATGTCGGACGATACTCCACCTCGGCACCGCCGATGAATCCTACTGTGGTTTTCATGCAGTCGGGCGCGTCGCTGCCCTGCAGGTCAGAGAGGTTGATGCCCACTTGCGGTGTAACAGTCCATTTCTTTTGTGCGTTGGCTGCTAATGCCATCAGCATGAGAGCGGCCATGATAAATCCTTTTTTCATTCGTTTTTCTTTTTTATTGGTTTGTAAGTGGCAGCAAAGGTAAGAAATATTTCTTTTGCGGCAAAGAATCTGAGAAGAAAAAGAAACCGATACGATCAAAAACACGGTCCAGTATCAATTCTGCACCGTTGATAAGGATGTTGTCAATGTTGGCTACAACACGTTCCGTCATCTCTACCTCATATTCGAGAATCCTGCGCTCCTCGCCATACAGGTCAAGTTCCGGCTGCATCGCCAACTTGCGGCGGCGTATCCACTCCAGACCTTTCTGGCGGAAAGATTCTATCTTCGATTCTTCCTTGGGCACACCTACCGTATGCAACTCCTTATACCGACCAGATGACTTGTCAACGACAACAACGCTTATACTACCAGATCTGTTCTTCTTCGATCTAACATGCATAGGGCTATGATTATGTTAAAATTACTTTTGCGCCTCCCTGAATTGGGCGGCGCAAAGTTACAAATAATTATGTGAGAGAGAGTTATGATTTTGATAAAAAATGAGTGACGAAGTCAGGAGCATTTCTTAGGAGTGAACTTTTAAGTTTTTTTATGATTTTAATTCCAATGTTCCTTGTTTGTAATCTGATTTATTATTACTTTTGCATAGATTTTCCAATATCATTGAAGTATCGGGAGTAGTGCTGACATGGCATAAAAAGGCGCGATGATGCAGTGACAGAAAATGTATTTTGCCGTCTGTTCTTCTCGAAAAGGATGTCTTTGTGTTTCCTTTGCACAAGTTTCAGAGCAATACCAGTCACGAAAACAGCCAGTACTTGTGGCAAGTACACCGAGTACCAAAGACAAGCATACCGAGTACCAAAGGCAAGTACTGCCGGCAGGAAAGGCTTTTATCGCAAAAAAGGCAACCTTGTACGACAGCTGGGTCCCTGATTTTCATGTTTTAGGGCATATTTACACTTCAGAACTGTAGACAATATAATATTAATGTACGCGCATGAAGAAAGTCTTATTTACAATTCTTTTATGTATTACTTGCACACACGCACTGTGGGCATGGGAGGGCAAAGGAACAGCAAACGACCCGTGGCTCATTCAGAATCTGGACGATTGGATTACATTTTGTGAGCAATGTAAGACGCACGCCTATTTCCTTCCCATGCCCGTCACGCCTCCTCTCTTCGGCAAAGATGGCATCATCGTCACCTATCAGCAGTATGAGATAGCAGCCTATGCCGCAGGCATGCCTTCATTTGTCATTCCCTACAACAAAGCAAAGGGCCTGCTTAACCAAACGGGCAAGGCGCTGCTCTAAGTGATAAGTTATTCAAGCAGAAAACTGAGAGGTGAACACTTTTCGAACGGAGAACTGAGAGCGGAGAACTGAGAGGTATGATTACCTTTGATAACGGCCACAAGCGCAAGGCTATTGTATAAACTCCTAAAAGGAAGACTAATGTCCAAACTCCTAAACTCCCTTTTATAGTTTCAAGTTAAAGGTTCAAGAGGCAGAGTATTGTCTACACTTCTACACTCCTAATAACTTTTCACTTCTCACTTTAAAAAACCTCCTAACTTTAAAAAATGCCCCATCTCGTTCCTATCGCCTATTTCCATTCGCCGCTCACCAGTAAGTTCGGTATTCCCCGTCAGAGTGGGCTCGTTGATGAGCTGCGCGGCAGTATTGTGTTTGAGAAACCGTACAATCATCCCGATGCGCTGCGTGGGATAGAGGATTTCGACTATCTTTGGCTAATCTGGGGATTCTCAGAGAACCCTGTGAATGAACAGCAGCCCCCACTCACAGTCCGTCCGCCGCGGCTAGGCGGTAACAAACGTTTGGGTGTCTTTGCTACCCGCTCACCGTTCCGTCCCAACGGACTAGGACTATCGTGTGTGCGTATCGCCCGGGTGGAACAGGGCGTTATCCACGTTCTGGGTGCCGACCTTATGAATGGCACACCCATCTACGATGTGAAGCCCTATATCCCCTATGCCGATGCCCACCCTGATGCCCGTGGCGGTTTTACCGACCTGACAGAGTGGAAAGCGCTGGAAGTGGATTTCCCTGAGGTGTGGCGCAAGGGTTTCACCCCCGACCAACAGACCGCCCTCATGAAGATTCTTTCGTTGGATCCCCGTCCGCACTATCATGCCGACGCCCAACGTGTCTACGGCATGCCCTTTGCCGGCCGTGACATCAAGTTCACAGTCTCTGATGGCATCATCCATGTGGTAGGAGTTTCGAGTTGAGAGTTGAGAACTGAGAGTTGAGAGGTATGATTACCTTTTACAATGGCTCTTAGCTAGAGCCCCAAGCCAGCAGGAAATTGCCTGGCGGTTTGAGTAAAATAGTCCGTGTAAATTTTTGTAAATCTGTGGGTAACCTCTCTCAAAAAAACACGGTTTTTATTTTGCATATTTGTTTTTATTGCTTATCTTTGCGGCCGAAAAGGAAAACATTATCATACATACTGAAAACCGATAACACTATGAAAAATGAAGAACTCATGATGAATGCCAATCCCGTAGTGGCATTCCTCCAGAAACCTCCTCAGACGTTCACCAAGGCTGATATCATCAGTTTCGTCCGGGAGAACGACATCAAGATGGTCAACTTCATGTATCCCGGCGGCGACGGCAAGCTCAAAACTCTTAACTTCGTCATCACCAACCTCGCTTACCTTGACACCATCCTTACTTGCGGCGAGCGCGTCGACGGCTCCAGCCTCTTCTCATTCATTCAGGCCGGCAGTAGTGACCTCTATGTGCTGCCCCGTTTCTCCACCGCTTTTGTCGACCCCTTTGCCGAGATTCCCACGCTCACCATGCTCTGCTCCTATTTCGATAAAGACGGCAATCCCCTAGAGAGCTCGCCCGAGCATACCCTCCGCAAGGCAGCCCAGGCTTTCCGCGATGTCACCGGCATGGAGTTCCAGGCTATGGGCGAACTCGAGTATTATGTCATCGACGACGACGAGGAGGTGTTCCCCGCCATCGACCAGCACGGCTATCATGAAAGTGCCCCATATGCTAAGACCAATGAGTTCCGCAAGCGCTGCATGCTCTATATCGCTCAGGCAGGTGGACAAATCAAGTACGGCCACTCCGAGGTAGGCAACTTCAAGTTGGGTGGCCGGGTGTTCGAGCAGAACGAGATAGAGTTCCTGCCTGTTCCCGTCGAGCAGGCTGCCGACCAGCTGATGCTGGCCAAGTGGATCATCCGCAACCTTGCTTGGGAGGAAGGCTATAATGTCACCTTCGCCCCGAAGATTACCACCGGCAAGGCCGGCTCCGGGCTCCATATCCACATGCGCATGCTCAAGGACGGCCGCAACCAGATGCTCACTGCCGGCGTGCTCAGCGAGGCCGCCCGCAAGATGATCGCCGGCATGATGGAGCTGGCTCCCAGCATCACCGCCTTTGGCAACAAGAACCCCACTAGCTACTTCCGTCTCGTGCCCCATCAGGAGGCACCCACCAATGTGTGCTGGGGCGATCGCAACCGCTCCGTACTCGTGCGTGTACCCCTCGGCTGGGCCGCCAATGTCGATATGTGCCAGAAGGCCAACCCCAATGAGTTGCGCTCCGACTACGACACCAGCATCAAACAGACCGTTGAGATGCGCTCGCCTGACGGCTCTGCCGACCTCTACCAGCTGCTTGCCGGACTGTGTGTCGCCTGCCGTCATGGCTTCGAGATGCACAATGCTCTCCAGCTCGCCGAGCAGACCTACGTCAATGTCAACATCCACGATGCCGCAAATGCCGACCGCCTGGCCCAACTCCAGCAGCTACCCGACAGCTGCGAGGCCTCTGCCGACTGCCTGGAGCGCCAGCGAAAGGTCTTTGAGGAGCATGGCGTGTTCTCGCCCGCAATGATCGATGGCATCATCGCCCAGCTGCGCGCCTACCACGACCGCACTCTACGCCATGACATTCAGAACGACGAAAATGCCATCCAACAGCTCGTCAACGAGTATTTCCACTGCGGTTAATTCCTCCCTTTCTAGTAAAAAGTGAAAAGTGCTAAGTTTTAACTTCTAACAGTTAGCTGCAATACTTCTCCAGACACTTCCCCCTACATCATGATGAATGGGGGAAGTGTCTTTCTTTTGCTGTCTTTACAGGTGACAAAGTTTAAATAATGTAAAATAATATTCATATTTCGCCCATCATCCTCAAATCTTTGCTATCTTTGTGGGAAGAAGAAACAATTATCTGAATGACTATGAAAAAAACATGTGCATTATTCCCATTATTCATGGCCCTATTGCTGCTGGCTGCATGTGAGAAAGTAAGCATTGACGACTTGAACAAGGAAGATCCTGAGGAGAGAAATGACGGGGTGAAACTGACCTTTCGTGTCATGAGTTTTGAGCAGACCCGCTTCAACGACCCGACGACGGTGACACGCGCCGCCGTGAGGGATGTGTGTGATAAAATCAACCTGGCTCTCTACGACATGGAGAACAACCGGTTGAAAGCGGTCAACCAGAAAGCCGACGATGAGAACTTTGGCTCCTTGTCGCTCAGCATAGAGCCCGGCACCTACCGGGTGCTGATACTGGCGCACAGCTGCTCGGGCAACGCCACGACCACGAACATCGAGAAGATTACCTTCCCCGACAATAAAGTGACGGACACGTTCTATTATTGTGCTGAGATAGAGGTGGATGACCAAAAGACCTACGACGTGGAGTTGAGGCGGGTGGTCGCGATGTTCAAACTGGTGGTGGCCGACGAGATACCTTCCGACGTAAAGAAAATGAAATTCTATTATACGGGCGGCAGCAGCACGCTCAACGGTCTGACAGGCTACGGCTGTGTGAACTCGAAACAGACAGAGATTCGTAACGTCAGCTCGACGGCGAAGGGACAGGAGTTCTGTGCCTATACCTTCCTGCACGGCGAGGAGGGAACGCTGAAGATGACGGTGACGGCCCAGGATGCCGCCGACGGGACGGTGAAGGAGATGCTGTTTACCGATGTGCCCATGAGGCGTAACACCATCTCGCAGTTCACTGGCTCACTTTTCACGGGCGGCTCATCGGGGCAGACGACGTTCGCGCTGACGGCCGACGCCAACTGGGAGGGCACTTCGGCCTACACGTATTGAGGGACTGGGAAGTTGATAATGCATAGTTCATAACACAAAATGCACAATGTTTAGTTCATAATGCATAATGCACAATTAAGCCGCCGGTTTGTGTCATTAATAATTCGTGTGTGTTTTCATGCGAAATGATTTGTGTTTCTCGCCGATTCTTCGTATTTTTGCAGAAGAACAAAAACAAAACGAAGAAACACATTTGCTATGACACCAACAGAAATGAGAAACGAACGGCTGGCGCAGCGACTGATGAAAAACCTGGCGCGCCGCCATTACGAGAGTTATTATTGCAAGACGGCTGCCGACATCGTCGGCAAGGTGCGTGAGCTGATTCCCGAGGGGAGCAGCGTGACATGGGGCGGCTCGATGAGTATCCGCGACACGGGTGTGACGAGGATGCTGAAGGAGGGCAACTACCAGGTGTTCGACCGTGATGAGGTGACAACTGCCGAGGACAAAGTGCGCATGTACCGCAAGGCTTTCGAGTGTGACTACTACCTGGCGAGTGTGAATGCCATGAGCGAGGACGGCATCATGGTGAACATCGACGGCAACGGCAACCGCGTGGCGGCCATTACCTGGGGACCGGAACATGTGATACTGGTGGTGAGCCTGAAGAAGGTGTGCCAGGACCTGGATGCCGCAGTGAAGCGCGCACGCTCGACGGCGGCTCCGGTGAATATGGCGCGGTTTGCGAACAACACTCCCTGTCAGGCCGATGGCACTTGCCACAACTGCCTGTCAGCGGAGAGTATCTGCAACTATGTGAGCATTCAGCGCATGTCTCATCCTGCCGGCCGACATATCGTTATACTGACCGACGAGCCCGTGGGGTATTGATAACAGTTAAGAGATGGTCTAAGTGACAAGTTCTTTAACAGAGAGTTGAGAGGTATGATTACCTTTACAATTGAGCCAAGATGAGTCAACATCCGGCAGGCCTCTCCCCCAGAGTGGGAGGGTGCCTGCCGGATTGAGGGGTAACTGGTTTCTCCCCTGAGGGGAGGTTAGGTAAGGTCTTTGAACCTCTTTTCGCTTTTTACTTCTGCCAGGCATTGACCACCTCGCCAATGTACATGGAGTGGATGCCGGCGGGGAAATGGCTGTACATGCGCTTGGGCACCTCGCTCTTGAAGTGGTCTGGATCGAAGGGGGCGGCATACATGATCTTACATTCGATGACCAACGAGGCCTCGGTGTAGTAGGGAGTGCCGTTGGCGGTGTAGGCCGTGTGCAGTCCGAGAGCCTGTGTCTTGTCACCGTCACGCCCGCTCTTGGTGCCCATGTAGCGCAATACGTTGCTGTGCTCCACGTCGAAGGCCATCACGGTAAAGTATTCGGCCTTGTCCATGAACTCCTTGGTGTAGCGTTTCTCAGCCACATATACCGTGAGGGCGGTGCGTCCCCAAAGGGTGCCGATGCCTCCCCAGCCGATGGTCATGGCATTGCTCTTGGTCTTGTCGCCGGCAGCCAGCAACTCGGCATCGTGGAACCACTGGAACCCGTTCTCGGCGAAGTCCTCGCGGACGTTGATCTTCTTGAATCCGTTTTCCTCCTGAGCGGAGAGGGGGCTGGCAACTGCTATCAGCATACTGGCCAGCAGGGCTGTGAAAAGTGTCTTCTTCATATCGTCATGTTTTTATTCCTCCGCAAAAATAAGGAAAAATGAAAAAAAACAGGCAGAAAAGGGATATGAAGATGTGTTTTTTCACGATTTCGGACAAAAAAATAGAATTGACGGGTGGAGATGGCGTTTTGTGTGTGGGAATGTTAGAGGAAATGAATTATTTTGAGTAATTTTGCGGCGTTTTATCAATAATTACCATTAGGAGTAGAAATAATATATATTACACAGTGCCCTATGGACCGTAGTTCGCAAATCATCAAGACCAGCATCGTTGGTATTGTTGCCAATGTGTTGCTGGCCGTATTCAAGGCAGTTGTAGGCATCCTGGCTAGTAGTGTGGCAATTGTAATGGATGCCGTGAACAATCTGAGTGACGCCCTCTCGAGTGTCATCACCATCGTAGGAACCCGACTGTCGCAGCGCCCTGCCGACCGTCAGCATCCCTTTGGCTTCGGACGCATTGAGTATTTCAGCGCCATCATCATAGCCGTGATTGTGCTCTCTGCGGGCATCACCTCGCTCATCGAGTCGGTGAAGAAGATATTCCATCCCACAGAGCCTGTATATACCACAGTGACGCTGGTGGTCATCGTGGTGGCCATTGTGGTGAAACTGGTGCTCGGCAGGTATGTGAAGCGGAAGGGAGAGCTGTTGAAGAGCGACGCGCTGATAGCCTCGGGCTCAGATGCACTGTTCGATGCCATTATCACGCTGGCTACTCTGGTGTCGGCAGGTGTCATGCTGTTGTTCGGTATCTCGCTAGATGGTATCCTCGGTGCTCTCATCTCGCTGGTCATCATCAAGGCAGGAGTGGAGATGCTGGCCTCGCCGGTGAACGAACTCCTGGGCGCCAAGGTGTCGGAAGAGCTTGTGAGACAGATCAAGCAGGAAGTGCTGGCCTTTGAGGGGGTGCATGGCGTCTTCGACCTGATAGTGCACAATTATGGTCCCGACGTGATGATAGGCTCGCTGCATATCAATGTGTATGACACCATGACGGCTTATGACATCCATGGGCTAACCCGCAAGATATCCACTTTGTTGTTTGAGCGTCATGGGATTATTATGACCGTGGGTGTCTATGCCATTGCCACGGGAGATAACCGCAGGGCTGCCTTGCAGGCCACGGTGATGCAGACACTGGCAGCGCGCAAGGAGATTGTGCAGGTGCATGGTTTCTATTGTTCAGAGAAAGACCAGATGCTGTCGGTCGATGTGGTGCCCGACATTACGGTACACGACGATGCAGCCCTCATCCATTCGCTGACTCAGGAGATACAGCCATTGGTGCCCGATATGCGGGTGGTCATCGTTGTTGACCATAATTATAGTGAGGATTGAGAAACCCGCAAGGCAATTATCCATTGTCCATTGTCAATTCTCAATTATCAAAAAGTCCCCTCCATCTCCCCCGAGGGGGAGAGGCCTGTCGGATGGTGACTCTAGCTTGGCTCAATTGTAAAGGTAATCATACCTCTCAACTTTCACCTCTCAGTTCTCAACTTGTAAAAAACTACTGCTGGTCGGGCTGCTGGCCGTCGTGTGCCTTCCACATACACTCGGTGATCTTCATGTCGGAGAATACGGCGGTGAACGTCGACTCCTCGGGCGAGCAGGCATAGATGCCGAAACGAATCTCGTCGGCAGCGGCCTGCATGTGGCAGATGCGCATCTGACTGAAGTCCTGTCCGTTGGTAGAGCACTCGATGCAGTAGTCGTCCTCACGGCGTGAGAAGCGGTACCACATGGTCTTCACGTCGGCGGGAATGGCCGTGGTGGCCCAGTCGGAGTAGCCGTTGTTTGTGGCGACGCTGCCCAGATGCTGGAACTTGTCGTTCTCATATTCCACCGAGCCCTTCAGCCAGTTCTCGCTGTCGAGATACATCACGATGCCGCACTGGTCGAAACGGTGGTGGCTCTGTGTGAAGTCGGTCTTCACCACAAAGCTGAAGAACTTTTCGCGGGTGCTCATCTGCAGTACTGGCGCATTGTCGTTTTGGAAATGGTAGTAGGTGCGCTGCCAGAGGTCGGTGTGCGCAGCAGTGGTGATGACGATGGTGTCGCCGTTGATAGAGAATGCCCCCGGCTCTCGGGTCCACTGCAACGCATGGAGGTCGATACGGCCACTGTCGGCGAGGGCCACTTTCACTTGGTCTACAAATTCCATATCTGTTTCATTCTTGGTGGTTGATGGTCCGCAGGCAACGAGCAACAGGCTGGTGGCGAGCAGACTGAAGAGGCTTTTACGCATAATGATATTGGTTAAGTGTTTGGTTGATGTTTTTTACTCTTTCCGTTCGCAGAACTCCACTAGGGTGCTCACCTCCTGACCTGTCAACAGCGCCACGATGATGGTGCCGGGCGTTTCGTAGACAATAGGCAGCAGGGTGTCACCCAGCCGGGCCGGTATACGGTATTCCATACGCATGCTCCCCACCTTGAAGCCATTGGGCAGCAGTTCCATGGCCATACGTATATAGTTGGCATTGTTCACATGACGGTTATAGTCGATGTCGGCCTTCATCACCGCGATGGGGTCGGCGCTGGTTCCCCCTTCTTTGGGCAGTATGATGCGGCGGTCGCCATAGTGCATGTTGAGCTGCGGTTCCAGGCTCATGGCGGCGATGGTTGCGCTGTCAACGCGTTTCAGCTTGCCTGTCGCCTTGTCGACAAAGGCACCCATGCTCCATGTCTTGTAGCACGGGCGCCCCTCGGCATCGTAGATGAAGGTGTTGCGAAAGCCGAACATAGGTTTCATCTCATAAACCGACGTGGTGACCGTCAGTTCTTCCTTATAGACGGGCACACGCACAATCTCCACCTGTCTCGATGCCAGCAACTGCGCCATGTTCTGCTCGGCGAAATAGCGTTTCACGCACGGCTCGCTGTCAATCCACATCTCCGAGCAGTCCTGCATCATCTGAAGGGCGGAATAGAGTTTCAGCCGTCCCTCACTGTCGCAGGTGCTGGTTGTTACCTTATAGGTTAAACTGTACACCATTCTTCTTTATTTCAATAGTTTCTCGATTTGCTTCCCGGTGGCATGGGGCAGCAGGTGCGACAGATGCTCCTCCATGCGCTGATACGACTCCGTGGGTGTGCGTTTGCATTGGCAGGCCTCCCTGCCCAGCCATTGCTCGGGGGTGGTGAGCAACGACCATCCGAAACCGTACTCCCGTCCGTGCTTGTCCACCGGATAGACAAAGTCCTCGGTCACGATGCGGGTGCCCATCTGCAGGCGGCCCACATAGGCATCGAACCTCGAGCGCATGTTCTTACCCGTGAAGTCGCAGGCGGCCCGCAGTTCACGGGCTATCATGCTGCCATGCTCTCTCAAGGTCACCAGAATGGCCTCCTCGATGCTTCCCTCCTCGGGTGCCGGGTGGTTGCTGCGTCGCCAGTTGCAGAAGTCGGGCCACCACTCGCGACTGATGAATCCGGCCTTGCCAGCGAAGAATTTACCGTAGACACAGTTGCCCTCACGCACCACAGAGCCCTTCCATTGCCATAGCGGCCACTCCCACGAACCGTCGGGGAACTGCGTAAACCGGCATTCCTCTGCCAGCATGGCCTCGGCACTATAGCCCTGTATGCCGCTTTCCAACAACGGCAGGAAGCCCACCTCGCGGATACACTCTATCAGCTCGGGGCACGAGTGAATGGCCAGCTGTTCATCACGCATGCCGTTACGCTCCTGGCTTCTGAGGAAATACTCTGTAAACGTACTCATCCTGCTTGTCTACTCTGTCTGACATTGTTCCACTAACCGTTTGCCCAGCTCGTAGGCACGTTCCAGATCACGGGGGAATATGTTGGCCCGGACCTCGGCCTTGTGAGGCTCATTGAATCCGGCAGCGTCGTAGCGGTCGTAGTTGTTGAATTGGTAGGTATCGTACGAACAGAGAATCTCCGTAGGTCCGAACATACCCAGTTGCAGGGCACTAGTGTCCATCAACGAGTGGTAGTTCATCTGCCGGTATAGCTCCTCGTTGGGGCAGTTCATCGTGTAGATGGTCGCCGAGTGAATGCGTTTCAGCACTACCGGCTTCGAGTAGTCAGAGTAGTTGACTGCCGGGAACACCAGCCGCTCCATGAAGGCACGCAGCATGGCTGACGGGTAGCTGCAGTAGTTGGGCGAACCGCACACCAGCACGTCGGCGCTGACTGCTTTCTCAAGAATGGGCAGCAAGTCGTCCTTAAACGAACAGACACCCTTTTTGCCACCCTTCAGTTTACAGGCGAAGCAGCTCATGCACCCTTTGTAGTTGAGGGTGCGATCGTAGAGGTTCACCATTTCCACCTCTGCGCCAGCCTCACGGGCACCGTCCATGGCACGCAGCAGCAACTGCGCCGTATTGCCTTTCTTGCGCGGA
This sequence comes from Prevotella sp. UBA2850, assembly GCA_002350805.1. Lineage (GTDB taxonomy): Bacteria > Bacteroidota > Bacteroidia > Bacteroidales > Bacteroidaceae > Prevotella. The sequence continues at coordinate 49,967 of DEFO01000062.1, read as the reverse complement.
CTGCCGTTGACAAACAATGCTTTGGTCATATATAATAATGTTAGTAATCGATGATTTCTGTTTTCTTGCGTGCAAAGATACAAATAATTCCTGAGTAAAGCAATCTTCTCACCAGAAACATGCTATATATAGGAATGAAATAGGGATAGCAAAAAAATAAGTGACTGATATATCAGCCACTTATCGGTTGGGTGCCCGGACGGACTCGAACCGTCGACATTCAGAACCACAATCTGACGCTCTAACCAACTGAACTACGGGCACCATGTGCGCTTCTTTTGGAAAGCGAGTGCAAAGGTACGGGAATTATTTGAGATTACCAAATAATTCCCGTGATTTTTTTCGTTTTATTTTTTTGCAGGTGCTGCAGGCGCTGTTTCCTTGGCGGGAGCGGCCTGTTTGGCATCTTTTGCAGGTGCTGCCTCCTGCTTGGTCTGACTAGCTCCGAAACCTGGCAGGTTGTTGGGGTTGGTCGTGCTTTGCTCGGTGGCAATATTCTCTAACACGCTCTGGTCTTGTGTTCCTGCTGAGGGGGCCACATAAGCGCAGATGACGCTGAGAACAACCATGGCAGCTGCGAGGCCCCATGTTGCTTTCTCGATGAAGTCGGTGGTCTTGCGGACACCCATAATCTGATTTGAAGCAGCGAAGTTGGATGAAAGGCCGCCTCCTTTTGACTCTTGAATCAGCACGATGCCGATCATCAGCAGTGCTGCAATCACAATGAAGATTACAAATAAGTTGTACATTTTCTTTATTATTTTTTATTGTTGTTTATAATCAATTTTTCCAAAAACCGGATTTGGTCTGCAAAGTAAGCATTTTTTTTTGGATAATTCAAATTTAATCGCTTAATAATTTCTAAAGCCTTGGAATATCGGCCTTGTTTGATGTAAATTTGTGCCAAAGTCTCCGTAAAATACTCTTCTTCGCCGTCTTTTTGCTCCAAATCGGTGTCTGCGGCGATGCTGGGCAGGTATTCAGGAATTTCCTTGAGTTCTATTCTGCCGCCCTCCTGGTTGATGAAGTTGTCGATGAGCTCTTGTCCCTTCATCTGGGGTGCGGCTTCGTGCTGTTCGGTTTCATTCTCAACCTCGAGCAGGTAGGCCACATAGTCGACGGCGGCATCGGCAGGTGTGGGCTTGCGCTTGGGCTTGTCGGCTGCCTCGGCGTCGGCTGGCAGTGAGTCGAGGAAGCTGTCGATGAGGGCTACGGTGCGCGACTCGCTCTGTGCGGGCTTACCGCCTTGTTTGTCGGCGGTGGTCGTGGTGTGCAGCTTATAGTGTGCAGCCTCGATCATCTGGAAGATGACGTTGCGGTCGGTGATGTAGATGGCGGCCCTGCGCAGTTCCTCGTCGAAGGTGGGGTCGTGGAGCAGGTAGAGATTCTGCAATAGCAGCAGGCGGGCGGTCTGGTAGTATGGATAGAGAGCCAGGAGGGAACGCAGTTCGTAGAGCGTTTCCTTGTCCAGTAGTTCGGGATGCTTGATGAGATGGCTCAGTTCCATAGTTTTGTTTTTGTTTACCAGTTGGCTACCGTGGCATTGAAGATTTGGTCGACGATGTCTTTCACCATTTGCGTGACGAGCTCTTCCTGCACGCTGTTGAGCGACTGGGTAGTCTCGTAGCTGGCATTGGCGGAGAACTGCTGTTCGAAGTCTTGTTTATGGTCGACGTTGTTGGTAAAGCGCACGTTGACGGTCATCGACAGTTCGGTCATGGCAGAGTATCCTTCGCTGGACACCGACTTGTTGCGTTGTTCGTAACGGGTAATCTCGCCCTCGATTTTCAGGTCGCCGTTGCGTTTGACCTGACTGAGACGGGTATGGTCGGCGAACTGGTCCTTCAGCCTGTTGTTGAAGATGCTAGCCATGGGTCCCCAGACGTAGCTGGAACGTATGGGGAAGTCGACGATGGTGATGGTCTTGGTCTTCGTATAGTCGATGCTAGCTCCATTAAACGAGTAATGGGGCACGCAGCCGATGGCCGCCAGTAGGATGAGGGCCACGAGGCAGAGTCGCTTGATGTTATTTGTCGAGACCATATTGCTTGATTTTTCTGTAGAGTGTGCGGTCGGAGATGCCCAGCTCGGCGGCAGCTTTCTTGCGGTTGCTGTTGTTGCGCTCGAGGGCTTTCTCGATCATCTGTCTTCCGATGTCGCTGAGGTTGAGCGTCTCGGCCTCAGTCACTTCCTCTGCAATAGCCTCCTCGATGTTAGGCTCCTGCCTGTGGCTGCTGACGGTGGGCAGGTTTCCCGTGTCGATGGCTTGGATGGACTTGGTGAAGCCAGCGGCTCCGTTGAGGTCGCGCACCTCTTCCATCTGTTTCCTGAGGCTGGTGAGATCGCGGCGCAGGTTGTCGACGTTGCCTCGCAACTCGTAAAGTATCTTGTAGAGCAGCTCGCGCTCGTTCTCGTAGGAGTGCGAACCGGCAGGGCCGATGGTGGCCAGCTGCATGCTCTCGGGGTCTTGGGGGATGAACTGCTTGAGCACCTCGGCGGTGATCTCGCGCTCGGTACTGAGGATGGACATCTGCTCAGTGATATTCTTCAGCTGTCTGACGTTTCCCGGCCACTTGTAGCTGAGCATGAGCATCTTAGCCTCTTCGGTGAGGGTAATCTTGGGCAGTTTGTATTTCTCGGCCATCTGCATGGCGAAGAGGCGGAAGAGCAACAGCACGTCGTTGCCGCGCTCACGCAGGGGCGGCATCTTAATGGGGATAGTGTTCAGACGGTAGTATAGGTCTTCGCGGAACCGTCCCTCGCTGATGGCCTTCTGCATGTTCACGTTGGTAGCAGCCACGATGCGCACATCGGTCTTCATCACCTGGGTGCCGCCCACACGGATGTATTCGCCAGTCTCAAGGACGCGCAGCAGACGGGCCTGTGTGGCCAGTGGCAGTTCGCCCACCTCGTCGAGAAACAGGGTGCCTTTGTTGGCGATGCCGAAGTAGCCCTCGCTCTCACCGATGGCGCCTGTGAACGAGCCTTTCTCATGACCGAAGAGCTCGCTGTCGATGGTGCCCTGTGGAATGGAGCCGCAGTTGATGGCGAAGTATTTCTCGCGGCGACGCGGTGAGTTGTCGTGAATGACACGAGGAATGATTTCCTTTCCTACACCGCTCTCGCCGATAATCAGCACGGAAAGGTCGGTCGGTGCCACCTGTAAGGCCACATCGAGCGCGCGATTCAATCCGTTACTGTTGCCGACGATATTATAGCGTTGTTTGATCTTCTGAAGTTCGGTTGTATTCATTGAGCTGACAAAATTACGCATTTTTTTTCTAATAGCTGCAACTTTGGCAGTTTTTTAACGGTATAGACGCTAAATTTCTGCTACAGCCTTGCTCAACCGTTCCAGAGCCTCTTGCAAAACGGCTCGTTGTGTGCCCACATTCATGCGCATGAATCCCTCGCCACCCATGCCGAACATCTCGCCATCGTTGAGTGCCAGGCGCGCCTGATTGACAAACAGATGGTTTAGCTCATCGTGCCCCAGATGCAGCTGGCGACAGTCGAGCCACACCAGGAACGAGGCCTGCGGGCGCATGGGGCGGATGGCAGGAATATGTTTTTTGCAGTAATCCTCCACGAACTCGATGTTCTGTTCCACATAGCTGAGCATCTGCCGGCGCCACTCGTCGCCCTCGGGTGTGAAGGCGGCCATGGTGGCAATGGGGGCAAACAGCGTGGGATCGTTCAGCTCGTTGGCGGTCAGCCACGAGTAGAAACGGTCGCGCAGGCTGGAATTGGGCACAATGGCATAGCTGCTCACGATGCCTGCAATATTGAAAGTCTTCGATGGGGCACCGAAAGTGATGCTGCACTGGGCTGCCTCTTCCGATACCGACGCAAAAGGAATGTGGCGGTTGCCCCAGAGGGCCATGTCGCAATGAATCTCGTCGCTGATGACGATGATGTTGTGTTGGTGGCAGAAGCTGGCCAACCGCTGCAAGGTCTCGCGCGGCCAGACAATGCCTGCCGGATTGTGTGGGTTGGAGAGAATGAGCATGCGGCACTTCTCGTCGCACACCTGCTCCAGGTTGTCGAAGTCCATCTCGTAGGCGAGCTGGGGCCCGTCCATGCGTTTCAGGGGATTCATCACTACCTGACGGCCGTTGCCTTCGGGTGTAAGCCGGAAGGGATGATAGACGGGCGGCTGGATGATGACCTTCTCGTCGGCTTTCAGGAACACATTAACAGCCATGCCAATGCCTTTCACGATGCCGGGGATGTAGGTGAGCCACTCTTCCTTCACATCCCACTGGTGGCGGTCGTGAATCCACTCCCTGACGGATGTCCACAACTGAGGGGGCACAACCGTGTAGCCAAACAGTGAGTGCTCCATGCGCCGGCGCAGGGCATTGGTGATGAACGGCGGAGTCTCAAAATCCATGTCGGCCACCCATAGGGGCAGTAGGTCGGCGCGTCCGTAGCGCTCTTCCAGTACGCAGTGTTTCAGGTCGCCCGATCCAGAGCGGTCTATAGGCGTGTCAAAGTGATATGTGCTCATCGTTTTATTGCTTCTGTCATTATGATGTTTATTCGAGAGCCTGCCTGATATCATCGAACAAGTCGTCGACATCTTCCAGTCCGATGGACAGACGGATGGTGGTCGTTTTGACATCCATGGCTTGTAGTTCGCTCTCGTTGAAGTTTCCGAAAATGGTGCTGGCGGGGTGGATGGCCAGTGTCTTGTTGTCGAACAAGTTGGTGGCGCGCCTGATGAGTCTCAGCCGGTTGATGAACTCGAAGCAGGCCTCTTGCGAGGGCAGGTCGATGGTCATCATGGCTCCGGCTGTAGGTCCGAACTGACGGACGGCCAGCTGGTGGTAGGGATTGTCCTCCAGTCCCACGTAGTTCACTGTCAGTTGGCCGCTCAGTGTTTGCAGTCTTGTAGCCAGTTGCAGAGCGTTGGTGGCCTGTACGCGATAGCGGGCATTGAGTGTTTCCAGTCCGAGGGTCTGCATATAAGCCACCTGCGGGGTCATGTAAGCACCCAGATTGAACAACAGCTCAAACTTCACTCGGTCGTTAAAGCCTGCTGTAGTGCCATAGTCGATAATGAGCCCGCCCAGCGATGTGGCTCCGCCCGACAGATATTTGGTGCTGGAAACCACTTCAATATCTACGCCCAGTGCGTGCAGGCGGGTCTCGGTGAAAGGAATGATGGTCGAGTCGGCTACCAGTGGCAGTCCCTTGCTGTGTGCCGTCTGTGCCAGCATACTGAGGTCGGCCACCTCCAGCTGTGGGTTCGTCATGATTTCCAGGAAGATGCAGCAGGTGTTCTCGTCAATGTTGTTGCTTACCTCGTCGAGGTTGGTGAGGTCGCACAGGCGTGCCTCCACGCCAAATCGTCCTAGTGTGTTGGTGAGCAGTCCCAGTGTGTTTCCGAACAAATGTCTTGAAGTAACAATATTCTTGCCCGCTCCAGACAGTGCCATGAGCGTGTTGCTGATGGCGGCCATGCCCGAGTTGAGGGCGGTAACGTTGGCGGCACCAGTGAGAGTCTTTACCTTTTGTTCCAGATAGGTGACGGTGGGATTTTCCACGCGCGAGTAGTCGGGAGCGTCAATGCGGTTGGTGAAGGCGTCGGCCATCACCTTGGCATCGTCGAACTCGAAGGCAACGGCATTGTAAACAGGCATCGACAGGGCATCGTAGGCGTCGCGTCGGGCATATTTTGTGTGAATAGCTTGAGTTTGTCTTTTCATCGTCTTTTTTAGTTTTTTTGTTTCAATATTTCGTGATAGCTGATTTGTCGTCAGTTGTTTTTGTTCAGCTTGATGAGCAGCAGTCCGATGCCTGTCCAGATGAGTTCGCGCAGCCGCACGATCAGGGCCACAAAGATGCCGGCACTGGCTGTCATTCCCAGTCCGCCCACCGACATGAGAAATCCGCCCTCACGACCGCCCAGCTGCAGGGGCATGAAGAACAGCATGTTGGCAAACAGAGATGTGAAAGCCAGGATGAGAATACACTGCACGTAGTTGACGCTAGGCATGAGAACCAGCAAGATGAAGAACACCTCCAATGCCGACAGGATGCGGCAGAGCAGTTCCAGCAGCACGGCGGAAACGAACGTCTTGGGATTCTGCTTGTGCAGTGCCGCTATTTGCTGGTCGATGGTGTCGAGTTGCTCGCGGTGTTGTTCAATGAAAGGCTTGGCCCATCTTTTAATGAAGGGCAAGTGGCGCAACAGGTTCATGGCTCTGACGGCCAGTCCCTTGCGGTAGCCGGCAATGAAGAACCATAGTCCCAGCACGCAGAAGGCACCCGTGGCCGTGAGCAAGATGGTCATGAAGAAACTGACGTGCTGCGTAAAAATAAAAAGGAATATGCTGAGGAACCAGAACCAGAAATGGCTGAAAATGTGGGTCATGGCATAAAGGATAACCGACGACGAGGCACGCTCAGTACCTATCTTCGGAGCCAGTTCCATGATGCGGTAAGGCTCGCCACCCATCAGTCCGCCGGGGGTGGCATAGTTGAGCGCAAACCCCGAGATGGTTATCTTATAGAGCCACCAGAAGGAGAAGGGGGCTGGCTGTTGGGTGTTGGGTGTTGGGTGTTGGGTGTTGGGTGATGGGTGTTGGGTGTTGATGGTTTGCGGGGTGTTGATGGCTTGCGGAGTGGGGGGTACTTGGCTTTTGATGATGATGTACCATGCCGCAGTATTCAGCACGTAGAGGACGCCCCATAGGGCTACGACGGCAAAAAACCAGTAGCCTGCATGGCGAAGTCCTCTCCACACTTCATTGAAGTCGAGTTGGGTGACCATGACACCCAACAAGACTATACCAAAAATGAAAAACCCGTTTTGGTATTTCTTGTTCATTCAGCTTTTTCGGCTTTCTTGGGTGTGTTGGCAGGGTTGAACTTAGGAACGGCAAACCTCACTTTCTCGCCCTCGTCACGTTTTTCGTGATAGAGCTTCTTCAGCGGGTTGGCCAGCGGTTCGTCGTAGTTGACGCGGTTACGGTAGATGTCGATAGCGGTGAAGATGGCATGGCGGAACGAAGTCTCGTCGGCCACTCCCTTGCCGGCAATGTCGTAGGCGGTACCGTGGTCGGGCGAGGTGCGCACGATGGGCAGTCCGGCGGTGAAGTTGACTCCCTCGTCGGCGACGATGGTCTTGAAGGGGGCCAGTCCCTGGTCGTGATACATGGCCAGCACGCCGTCGAAGGCGGTATAGGTGCCGCTGCCGAAGAAACCGTCGGCAGGGTAGGGGCCATAGGCGTTGATGCCCTTCTGGGCCAGTTCGTTGATGGCGGGTGTGATGACGTCAATCTCCTCGGTGCCCAGCACGCCATTATCGCCGGCATGCGGATTGAGTGCGAGTACGGCAATGCGTGGCTTCGAGATGCGCAGGTCGCGGCGCAGAGTGCGGTCGAAAATGGTCGCCTTCTCAATGATGGCCTCCTTAGTGATGGCCTGTGCCACGTTTCTGATGGGCAGATGGGTGGTGACGAGCGCCACGCGCAGGTAGTCGTTCATCAGAATCATCAGGGCTTTCTGTCCGTCGCCCACACGGTCTTCCAAATACTCGGTGTGTCCGCAGAACCTGAAGGTGTCGCATTGGATGTTGTCTTTGTTAATCGGTCCGGTCACCAGCACGTCGAACAGTCCCTTCCGATAGTCGGCCATAGCACGCTCCAAGGCTTTCAGCGCGGCCATGCCGGCCTCTTTCGAGGGCGTTCCAATCTCCACTTTCACCTCCTCGTCGAAGGTGGTGAGTAGGTTCACCCGGTCGTCGCGGGCATCCTCGGCCTTGTTGATAATCGAGAAGGTAGCCTCCAGGTTTAGCATCTTGCGGTGATAGGCGGCCACCTTGGGCGAGCCATAAATAATAGGTGTGCAAAGCTCCAGCATCTCGGGGGCGGCAAAGGTCTTGAAAATCACTTCATATCCTACGCCGTTTGTATCTCCGTGCGTGATAGCCACGCGTATCTTTCTGTTTTCCATTTCTGATTGTTTTTATAAAAGAGGGGTGATATATAGTGGTATGAATGATCATGTGGTGGCAGTCGACTGGCGGGCCGTTGAGAGCAGTCCGCAGGCGGCAAAGATGTCTTGTCCGCGGCTGGCACGGATGGTGGTGAACACACCGTGGGCGGTCAGGTAGTCGCGCATCACCTCCATGCGCTTCTCGTCGGAGGCGGGCAGACTGACGCTGGGTATCTCGTGGAAGCGTATCAGGTTGACGCGGCACTCCAGTCCCTCCAGCAGTTTCACCATCTCGCGGGCATGCATGGTGGAGTCGTTCATGCCGCCGAAGCAGATATACTCGAACGAGCAGCGGCGCTGGTGAGTGAAATCATATTGCTTCAGCAGGGCCACCACGTCCTCTATTCTCATTGCCTTCTCGGCCGGCATCAGCTGTTCGCGCTGTTCGTGGATGGGCGAGTGCATGCTGATGGCCACATGGCATTCGCTCTCGTCGAGATAGCGTTTCAGTTTGTTCTTCACGCCCACGCTGCTCACGGTGATGCGCTTCGGGCTCCATGCGTAGGCATAGTCGGCCGTCAGTATCTGCGTGGCCTTCAGCACGTTGTCCAGGTTGTCCATGGGCTCACCTTGTCCCATGAACACGATGTTCGTCAGCCGCTCACGCTCAGGCAGTGCATAAATCTGGTTCAGGATGTCGGCCACGGTCAGGTCGCCCTGCCATCCCTGCTTGCCCGTTTGGCAGAACAGACAGTTCATTTTGCATCCCACCTGGCACGAGACGCACAGTGTGGCGCGCTCTTTGTCGGGGATGAACACCGTCTCGACAAATCTCTGCGCGGGAGATGTGGTACGCACAGGGAACAGATATTTAATGGTGCCGTCTTTCGAACGTTGGCAGTCGATGGGGTCCATGCAGCCAATCTCGTAGTGTTCCTTCAGCCGTTCGCGGTTGTTTTTCGAGATATTAGTCATCTCGTCGATGCTCCTCACGTGCTGGGTGTAGAGCCATTTCGCTATCTGTCCGCCTGTGAAAGCGGGCATTCCCAATCCCCTCGCGACCTCTTTCAGCTCGGTCAGCGAGAGTCCTAACAGTGGTTTCTTTCCATTCTCCATCGTTCCGAAATGGCTATTTGGGTGCAAAGTTACGATTAAGCGAGCAAAAAACCAAATTTTTATTTGAGTTATTTCGAGCGTGAGTAAGTTCGGCGAAGCCAGAGTTACGATTAAGCGAGCAAAAAAACAAATTTTGGAGCAGCGAATGCAAAGAAATGCTTGCATTTCGTTTGTTGAGTCGAGACAAAATTGACCTTTGGGCAAATTTATTTGAGTTATTTCGAGTGTGAGTAGCTTCAGCGAAGCTGGAGTTACGAAAAGTCGAGAGCAATGCGTGATTTGGTTCTAATACCGATAAAATCCTCTGAAAAATTGTTTTTCTTTTTCCCCGAGTGGCAAGTAAGTTCGATGCTTGAATTGCACAAAGTTATGCAAAGTTAAAAACATGCAAATTTAGTACATATTATTCTTAATGTGTGCTAAATTACAAAAGGGTGCCTCGAGTTTTGGGACACCCTCTTATCTATATTTGCAAGCAAGATTGCGAAAGCGGACTATGCCGAGCGCAGAAAAGTAAAACGTAGTTTAACAAAAACATCAAGGTTATGGAAACAAAGAAACTGTATTTTATGGATTGCCACTTGGCTGGCAGAATGTATCACGATGCTGATGAGGTGTGGGACGACCTGAAGGTAGGAACCGTTTTGCGGCTGGAGCGCGATAAGGAAAATCGTCATGATGCGAATGCCGTTGCCGTCATCTATGAGAAGGATGGTGAGGAGTATAAGATTGGCTACATTCCTCGTGGTGAGAACGAGACATTAGCCAGCTTCCTCGAAATGGGTTGGTCGAACATCTTTGAGTGCCGCATCTGCAAAATCAATGAGGAGACACACCCGGAGAATCAGGTGCACCTGACGATAAAGATTAAGCGGAATCAGACAAATTAGGATGGATATCGAAAGATTGCGTAATTATACAAGATGGGGACAGATGTACATATTCATATAGAGCATCGTAGCCGTAAGACAAAACGCTATAAATATGGTGGGATGATATTTTGCAAAAGGAACTACCATGTTTTTGATATAATGTCAGGAGAAGAAGAACAAGATAAAAGAGATTCTTTATTTCCTGTAAGGGGATTACCTGGTGATGTCACACAAGCTACACTAAAAGATTATAGAGATTGGGGAGGAGATGCTCATCATGCGAGTTGGCTATCTACTATCGAGTTTGCAGCTTGTATAGTTGAGGCTTACAACCGTATGAATAGTTTTGAAGAATTGCTTTGGTACAAACAATACAAGGAGTTGTATTATTTACTGAAAGTAATTTACTATAAAGGAGAAAAACATGAAGAAGACAGTCTTTGGTCTTATAAAGAGTTGTTAAAACTCATGTTAAGTTATGAAAAAGATAAAGAAGAATGTCGAATTGTGTTTTGGTTTGATAATTAATCATTACGATAATGCATTTTGTCACGAAGTTGTTTTGCCGTTTTGTTTATTTTATCTATCTTTGCAATACCTAAAAACCTTTTGCATTATATATCAAGAGCAGAAAAAATAGAATTATATGGATAATTTGACATTGTCAATAACAACAATTGGCGATTTGTTGCTAAAAAGTAGAATCACCAGAAAGAAAGATGGTAAGCCAATCGAAAATGTAAGGTTAACTATCCCAGATTATCAACGTCCTTATAAGTGGACAGCACGTAATGCTATACAGTTACTTGACGATATTATTGATGCAAGGAATAACAATAAGGAAGTATATCGCGTCGGAACGCTTATTCTGCATAAAGAAACGAATAATCAGGGGCAAGAGGTTTACAATATAGTAGATGGACAGCAGCGAACGATCACTTTTAGCCTTCTGCTTTACTCTTTGTATGAACTAGAAAAGCCAAATGATAGACGCGAGATTAATTTCTTGAATCAGCAGGTTTTTGACAATACATATTCCCGCCATAATATCCCCAATAACCTGAATGCGTTTAGACGGAGAACGCAGAAGAATGCAGAAGACGATAAGAACATTGACTTTGTCAGAGACATGAAGCACTTACGGGAATACATTGAGACACAATGTGAACTTATTGTTGTAATCACTGACAATCTATCTGAAGCGTTCCAGTTCTTCGATTCACAGAATGCACGTGGTAAGGCATTGTACCCTCATGATTTACTGAAAGCTTACCATCTACGAGAGATGGTGGACATTGACGAAGCCAGAACAGAGCAAATCGTCAAGGAATGGGAGAGGATTCCACAGTACGAACTGGCATCCTTTTTTGGTGACTACCTTTATCGCGTGAAGGAATGGATTAATGGAAATTGGGCCTATAGGCTTAGCGAACATAATATATACAAGTTCAAGGGTGTCAACAAGACTGCACGTACTCCCTATGCTCAGTTCTACAAAAGTGCCTACTCTTATGCGGAATTTATCAATTCGTCAGCCATGCCATTTGTTTCTGGCACAAGAGAGGTGAATGCGTTTCAACTAAACACTCCAATAATTGCTGGCAAACCATTCTTTGACTATACGAAGCATTATTACGAGATACTGAAAGACATTCAAGACAACAGCCAGTATGAAGGCTTCTATATCAAGGGGAATGAGATAGTAAAGACATTGGACAAATTTTTCAACAAAGGTGTAGGCAACAGAATTACCCGTTTGCTGTTCGATACAGCTTTGCTATTATATGTTGACAGATTCTGTCCTGCAACCTATCCTTCGAAGGTGGATACTGAACTGTTTGAGCAATTTGTTACTTTTGCCTTTGTATGGGCATACTCGCTTCGTGCTCAGTATTACCATCTGGGATGGCAGTCTGCACAGAACTATGTGCTCGAGAAATCCAATGTTATTAATTCCCTCAATATCTATAAGCTTATTGCAGACTCTGATACGCCAATCTCGTTACTGAGTATATTGGCAGAAAAAATGAATCCGCTGTCACGTGGGAATATATTTGATGGTGTCAAAAAAGGTCTTGATGAGGGGGCTATTGATGAATGTGAAGAAGGCATCAATAAAAATTATCTCTATTTCTTTAAGGTAAACAGATTTTATAAGGAGTAGCATTATGGACAAGACATTTCCGCTTGAAGAGCGTTCTATAAACCAGATATATCTGGAGAGTCGGGAAGCTAAGACATACAAGATTCCTGTCTATCAGCGTAACTATGCTTGGGAAGAAGACCAGATTGCAGCATTGATAAAGGATGTGCACGATTCGTACCACAAGAATTACAATGCACCATATTATATCGGAACATTAGTGACCTACAAACGTGGGGATAGCGAATATGAAGTGATTGATGGTCAGCAAAGACTGACAACCATCTATATCATCTTGAAGGCTTTGGGTGTTATGAACTTTAGCTGTAAACTTACCTATAGTGCCCGTAAGGTGTCTGCATCAACTCTTGAAAGGTTGGACGAAGATTCCAGCGTAGGCGAAGAAATTGATAACGGAATCAAAAATGGATATAAATATGCGAGAAAGTCGATTGATGATTTTGTAGTTGATGCCGAGCGAGTGAGTTTTAAGAAGTATTTCCTTGACCAAGTACACATTATTCACTACAGAGTACCTAACGATGTGGATTTGAATCATTACTTTGAGGTGATGAACTCACGAGGCGAGCAGTTGGAGAAACATGAAATTGTGAAGTCAACGCTAAGCCAATATCTTAAAGACAAGGCAGAAATAGCTACCTTTAGTCGTGTCTGGGAGGCTTGCAGTGAAATGAACATTTACATACAGCAGGCTTTTGACAACAAGATAGTATTTGGTAATTCCATGGACTCGTTAAAAATTGGTTGTTTTGATGATATTCCAAAACAGGACGAGTCAGAAGGAAAACGAACCATCATGAATCTTCTGGGTGAGAAGATTAGCAAGATAGAGGAACTGTCTGCCATAGAGCAGAATGATAAATTCCAGCCTATCATTGATTACCCGAATTTCCTGTTGATTGTATTGAAGACCACAATGATGGAATTTGAAGGGTTTGATCCGATAGAGTTTAAGCTTGACGACAAGGAATTGCTCAACGAGTTTGCCAAGGCCATACATTTTGTGGATGACAAAGCAGCATTTGCAAAAGTATTCGCATTCAATCTGTTGAAGGCAAAGTTTATACTTGACAACTATATTGTTCACCATTCCTTAAGCGACAAGGAACAGATGGGAGACAATCCCTGGAAGTTGCAGTACTACCATTTCGAATACAAAAAAGGATATCCTGTTAATTTCGTAAGTCAGAAATATCAATATATACAGGATGAATTGGTTCATTTGCTTTCCATGTTTGAGGTAACGTTCACACCCAAACAGCGTAAGAACTATCTGTTTTATTGCATGATGTTCCTGTTTAAGAATGGAAAACCCTTAGGTATAGATTACCTGGAGTTCCTTCGAAACCTTGCGGAAAAGTATTTTTACGATGTATATCTGAATCCAGTTTGCCTTAACGAAAGAAACCAGCCTGGACCAAATGCATTTGATAGTTGTCTGTTGACAGGAAGAGATCTGAATATGACGGTGGTTAAAGACAAAGACTATAAAACAGTATTTGAAAACATTTACAGGCAAGGATACGCTGATGTACCGTTGTATGTGTTCAATTACACAGACTATATTCTTTGGAAGAAGTATGCTGATACGTTACGTGGTGATAAGACAAAGAAAGGCTCAAAAGAGCGAAACGAATTCTTTGAGGAATTAGGATGCAGCGACTTTGAACTTGTTCCGTTCAATAATTTCTATTTTTCACGTACTCGTAAGTCATTGGAACACTATTATCCACAGGCTAAGGCTGGTGAAGGTAAACCTCTAAGTTCAGATGATATAAACTGTTTTGGCAACTTTGCTATGATTAGTGCTGAAGCTAATAGTTCAGGCTCAAACTGGGACCCAAAAACAAAACTCGATCATTATAGCGATGGCAAGTCTGACCAAGTAAGCGTAGCATCTCTAAAGTTCAAGATAATGATGCAAATATGTCAAGACAATCACAAAGCAATGCTTAATGATGAAATAGATAGGGATGCAGGCATGGAATGGAATGCAGAAGACATGCTAAAACACCAAAATCAGATGCTGAATATACTATTTGGAAATGAATGAAAGATATGAAATACCACTTCCCATTTGGTGAAACGGTTAAACCTTTAGTTCAGGAGGACAGAACTCCTAAAAAAGTGTTTGTTCTTGGTGTTTATGCAAGTGCAGTACATGCACGATGGAAGAATGGGGCAAATACAAAATGCAACGCTTTGGCTGTAGCAAGTGAACCTCGTATCTTCTGGGACGGTAATATTCCTATCAAACAATTTCTTAATGTCGTTGCAAAGGTGGATTTTAAGTCTTTGCAGGAATATAAGGAACTACACGGTTATGGCATTCCTGCGGATGTGACGATTATAGGGAGACACATTAAGGTTTTGCCTTTGGCTCATCCTCGTCAGATAGGAGGACTTGGCTCTCATAGTAGTGAATGGATACGGTCCATCAGGAATGGGAATTACATAGACATTAATCATGTAATGCATGTGGTAATATGAAACCGGCAAAGATTTTCCAGCAGTATATCTGGATTGTGAATACGCTGCGGCAATATAAGAGGTTGTCGCTTGAACAGCTTAACGAGTTGTGGGTGAAGGATCAGGTGATAGGAGGGGAATCACTGAACCGCAAATCGTTCCTGCGGCATAAGGATGCTATTCTCAATATGTTTGGCATCATCATTGAGTGCGACCTGGAGCACGGCTACAAGTACTTTATCAGCAATCCGGAGGTGATAAATGATGACACGATAGAAGGCTGGATGCTTTCTACACTCACAGTTAATACAGTTCTTTCCGACAGCATTTCGCTCAGAAACCGAATCCTTCTGGAGAATGTTCCGGCAGGAGAGCAATACCTACAGACCATCATCCTGGCCCTCAAAACGAACAGGCGGCTGGCGATTACCTACCAGCGATTCGGGCATGATGGCTACGAAACGACATTGTCGCCATACGCCTTGAAGCTGTTCCACCAGCGTTGGTATATTCTGGCTTATACCGGCAGACATATAGCGACATACGCGCTCGACAGAATGCTGTCTGTAGAAATCACAGACGAAGTGTTTGAAATGCCAGAAGACTTCTCGCCAGAGGACTACTATGCGGAGTATTATGGCATCACGGCAGACGATACGCCGATGGCTCATGTGGTGATCAGAGCGTATGGCAACGTGCCTAACTATCTGCGAACGCTGCCTTTGCATGTCTCACAAAAAGAGATTGGTCATACTGATGAACATACAGATTTTTCTTACAACATCAGACCTTCTGTCGATTTTGTACTTGCACTGATGTCTTATAATGACGGATTGGAGGTGCTTGAGCCAAAAGAGTTGCGTCAGCAGATTCATAATATCTTCCAGGCATCACTCAATAGATATTCAATAGATAGCTGATGTTTGTTCTTCAAGCAATCTGAGAGGAAACAGACTTAATAAGTCGTGTGAATGTGTTTGACACTGACGGATGAGAACTAATGGCAAGGGTAGAGAATAGTTCCTGCAGCCTTTCAGACTCATGCAAAAGTGTTTCCGGCACAAAGACACTCTGTTTTAGGCATAAAAATGCGCGCTTCAGGTACAAAGACAGAGTGTTTTGTTGTTAAAACAAAACTGTTCATTAGACTGGAAATGTGGCTCCAAGCATGCACATTTCCAATTAATGCCTAATTGGGTTGCAATTAATCGACTAATTAGGTTCTAATTAATGCCTAATTAGCATGCAATTAATGCCTAATTACAATGTAATTAATGCCTAATTGGAGTGTAATTAATGCCTAATTGGAAATACGATGTATGGTCTTGTGACTTTTCCTACAACAACATGAACAACAGAAACAATGGTGTGGCCTCCATCGATTGGGGGTTAAACAATAAGTAAAGTAATTGGAATCATAAGATTGCTCCTAATAAGTATAGCACTTGTCGATAGGGTTCTCATGATTCCAATTACCAGATGTGCAGGAGTTGGAAGGGAGTAACGAATGTTACTTCACTTCGGCCTCTTGGATGGCTTTGCCAGAGCCCCAAGCGTCACCCACTTTCTCGCCCACTACGCGGTAGGTGTTTTTCGATGAGTCGAAGATGACGGGCTGCAGCTTGCCGAGGTCGATCTTACCCTCTGCGTCGAGGATGCTCTCGTCGGCACTCATGTTGATGACTTCGCCTACTACGCGGGCTCCGCCCTTATCGTCCTCTTCCATTTTCACCACCTTGCACTCGAGTGTCAGCTTATACTCGTTGACGATGGGCGCGTCGACATTCGGGCTCTTGGTCACGGTGAAACCGGCTTTCTTCACCTTGTCTGGTACGTCGTTGGCCGAGACGATGCCGAAGTAGTCGCTCTGAACGATGTCGCCCTTTGTGGCGAAGCTCACGGTGAAGGCTTTCTTCAGACGGATGTTCTCGGTTGTCTTATGTGCCGAGAGGTTGAAGCAGATGTGTTTCGGTCCGCACTGGCCTCCCCATGCAGCCATCATCACGTCGGGATTCTCTTTCTCGTCGTAGGTGGCAATCATGATGGCGGGCTGTGGTGTGATGACGGCTACGTCGTTGAAGTTCTTGCGGCCTTCCACGTTTTTCACTTCCACTTTCTCCTCCTGTGGGTTCTCGTTGACGTTGGCGTCGGTTTTCTGTTCGCCTTTGTTGGCACAGGCACCCAGCATGAGGGCTCCTGCCAGCATCATTGTTGCAATGCTAAAGTTCTTTTTCATGTTGTTGGTTGTTTTTCTGATGGTTGTTTTGTTGTTTTCGTCTGCAAATATACAGTATTTCCGTCAAACGAACAAGTGTTTTTTCCTTAACAATTGCGAAATTTGGAAATCTGGTTGTTCCAGATGGCAGGAGATTATTTCGGTGTACGATACTCATTTTTCAATTATAATTTGTAATTTTGCAGCATGATTGTATGTATTGCAGAGAAACCGAGTGTTGCCAAGGATATAGCAAGAATACTGGGAGCCACCAGCTCGCGTGACGGCTACATGGAAGGCAACGGCTATCAGGTGACGTGGACGTTCGGACATCTGTGCACCCTGAAGGAGCCCGACGACTATACGCCCGTGTGGAAGCGCTGGGCACTGAGTACCTTGCCCATGATACCACAGCGGTTTGGCATTAAACTGATTGAAGACCAAGGTATTAAGAAACAGTTTGCGGTGATTGAACGGCTGATGCAACAAGCCGACAGCATCGTCAACTGTGGTGATGCCGGCCAGGAAGGAGAGCTGATACAGCGCTGGGTGATGCAGAAGGCACAAGCCACCTGTCCCGTGAAGCGGTTGTGGATATCGTCGATGACCGATGAGGCCATCCGCGAGGGATTCAGGCAGCTGAAAGACCAACAGGACTATCAGCCGCTCTACATGGCGGGCCTGTCGCGCGCCATTGGCGACTGGCTGCTGGGCATGAACGCCACGCGCCTCTACACGCTGAAATACGGGCAGAACCGGCAGGTGCTGAGCATCGGTCGTGTGCAGACGCCCACGCTGGCATTGATCGTTAACCGCCAGAAAGAGATAGACAATTTCAAGCCCGAGCCCTATTGGGTGCTCTCGACCATCTACCGCGACACACTCTTCACCGCCACCAAAGGTAAGTTCACAAGCAAGGAAGAGGGCGAGCAGAGCTTCGAGCTGATCAAAGATAAGCCGTTCACCGTGACCAAGGTGGAGAAGAAAAACGGCAAGGAGGCTCCCAAGCAACTCTACGACCTGACATCGCTGCAGGTGGACTGCAACCGTAAGTTCGGCATGAGTGCCGAGATGACACTGAACACCATCCAGGCGCTTTACGAGCGCAAGTTGACCACCTATCCGCGTGTCGACACCCAGTTCTTGAGCGACGACATCTACCCCAAGTGTCCGCAGGTGATGAACAGCCTATTTCAGACCAAGGTGGGCGGGCAGGCCGTCTATGCCGAGTTGGTGAGGCCGCTGGGTGGCAAGCCGCTGCCCAAGACCAAGCGCGTGTTCGACACCTCGAAGGTGACTGACCACCATGCCATCATCCCCACAGAGGTCATCGCGCAGAACCTGACCGATATGGAACGGCACGTCTACGACTTGGTGGCGCGCCGCTTCATCAGCGTGTTCTATCCCGACTGCAAGTTCTCGACAACAACCGTACTGGGCGTTGTCGGCGGACAGGAGAAAGGCGATGGGGTAGAGTTCAAGGTGACCGGTAAGGAGATACTCGACCCGGGATGGCGGGCGGTCTATGCCAAGGAGTCGAAGGTCAGCGACGATGACGAGGAGAAGAAAGACGATGAGGAGAAGACGCTGCCTGCCTTCGTGAAGGGCGAGAGCGGCCCCCATCAGCCTACACTCACCGAGAAGTGGACCACGCCTCCACCTTATTATAATGAGGCCTCGCTACTGAGGGCCATGGAGACGGCCGGCAAGTTTGTTGAGGACGAGGAACTGCGTGCCGCCATGAAGGAAAACGGCATTGGGCGCCCGTCGTCGCGTGCCAGCATCATCGAGACACTGTTCAAACGCCACTATATACGGCGCGACAAGAAACGTCTGGTCGCCACCGCCACAGGCATCGAGCTGATTGACATGATCAAGGAAGACCTGCTGAAGAGTTGTGAGCTGACGGGCATCTGGGAAAAGAAGCTGCGCGACATTGAGCACAAAAAGTACGATCCTGCACAGTTTGTGGACGAGCTGAAACAGCAGATTACAGAAATTGTGCGCGAGGTGTTGGCCGACAATAGCAACCGCCATGTGACGGTGCTCACCGACGAGGACCTGAAGAAAAAGCCTGCTGCAAAGAAAACCACCAAAAAGAAAGCTGCCGCCAAATCCCCTGCTCCAGTCCCACCGTCAGCCCCCGTGCAGACACCTGTTGTGGGCCAGCCCTGCCCGCTGTGCGGACAAGGAGTTATCATTCAGGGAAAGACCGCCTATGGGTGCAGCCGCTGGAAGGAAGGTTGTACGTATAGGGTGCCCTTCGGGCAATAAACCGGGACGAACAGCGTTATTAATATTGATGCGCAAATATTCTGTGATATGGATGCTCATCGTGCTTTGCAGTTGTGGCGGAGCCGATGCGAACTTCAAACGAGGCGAGAAATTTCTGGCCCTGGGGGAGTATTTTGACGCTGCCAACGAGTATAAGCAGGCCTACACGAAGACTCCGCCCAAGGAACGGCCGCTGCGCGGACAGCGTGCCCGGAAGCTGGCCTACTGCTATGAGCACAGCAACCAGACTCAGAAAGCCATTGCAGCCTATCGCAATGTGATACGTTATAAGCAGGACGATGTGCAGACACACTTGTCGTTTGCCCGTTTGTTGTTGAAGAACGGTAACTACAAGGAGGCTGCCGCAGAGTTTCGGCTCGTCATCGACTCTCTGCCCGACAACGTGCTGGCACGCAATGGATTGAAGTCGGCACAGATGGCTCCCGAATGGAAGAAAGAAGGGTCGGGCTACACGGTGAAGCGCATGGATATGTTCAACTCACGTCGGTCGGACTATTCGCCAATGTTTTGCGGCGACGACAACGAGCAGTTGTATTTCACTTCCACTCGCAATGAGGCACAAGGCGACGACCTGAGCGGAATCACGGGTAACAAAAACGGCGATATTTTCTTCTCGCAGAAAGACGACAAAGGCAAATGGGGCAAGCCGCAGACCATCGAGTCAGGACTGAACACCGAGTTTGACGAGGGAGCCTGCTGCTTCTCGCCCGACCAGCGTACGATGTATGTTACGCAGTGCGCGAGCGATCCGTCGTATCCGCGCTATGCCACGATCATGACCTCCAACCGCAGCGACGCTGCCTGGAGCAAAGCCACGCTTTTGGAAATTAGCCGTGACACGCTCTCGAGCTATGCCCATCCGGCCATCTCGCCCGATGAGCAGTGGCTCTATTTCACCTCCGACATGCCTGGGGGTGTCGGAGGACTGGACATCTGGCGCATCCGCCTCACTAGCAGCGGACTGGGAGGCGTCGAGAATCTGGGCGAGCCTATCAATACGCCAGGCAACGAGATGTTTCCTGCCTTCAGGCCCAATGGCGATTTCTATTTCTCGTCTGATGGGCATCCCGGTTTCGGCGGACTTGATATTTTCTATGTGAAGGCCGAAAACAAAAAGCGGACGCAGAAAGGAAATGCGGGAAACCCAGCCGGGAATACTTCAGAGACGGATGGTGCGGAGCCGGTTACCCGTAGTTCTCAGTTGCGAATCGTTCATCCCGGCTATCCGCTCAATTCGCAAGGCGACGACTTCGGCATGACCTTCGAGGGACTGCACAACCGCGGTTTTTTCTCGTCGAACCGTGGCGACGGCCGTGGCAACGACCATATCTACAGTTTTGAGAATCCCGAAATCATGCAGACCGTCAAGGGATGGGTGTATGAGATAGATGCCTACGAACTGACTGCCGCACAAGTGTATATGGTAGGCAACGACGGTACCAACCTGAAACTGAGTGTGAAGGGAGACGGCTCGTTTGAGCAGGAGATAACACCGGGCGTAGACTATGTGTTCCTGGCAACGTGCAAGGGCTTTTTGAATCATAAGGAGGAACTGCGTGTGACCGAGTCGAAGGAGTCGAAAGAGCATGTGTTACAGTTCCCACTGGCCAATATCTCTGCTCCGGTGCTGATTGACAATATCTTCTACGATCTGAACAAGGCCACATTACGCCCCGAGTCGGCCAAAGCCTTGGACGAACTGGTGAAGATGCTTAATGAAAACCCGAATATCACCATCGAGCTAAGTGCCCATTGCGACTACCGGGGCAGTGCGCAGTATAATCTGTCGTTGTCGCAAAGGCGTGCTGAGTCGGTGGTGAACTACCTCATAGAGCACGGCATTGCAAAAGACCGGCTCACACCACGCGGATATGGTAAGGAGAAACCTAAGGTGATAAATAAGAAGTTGACCGAGAAGTATCCCTGGCTGAAGGAGAACGACCAACTGACCGAAGAGTTTATCAGGAAGCTGGAGAACAATCAGCAGGAAGTGTGCAACGAACTGAACCGGCGCACAGAGTTCACCGTGTTGCGTACCACTTACGGATTGTTTGACGAAAAGGGACAGCTGAAAACCATTCCGAAACCTAAAGTCTCAAAGCAAAAAGAGGAGGACGACAGTTTTATCATCGACTTTTAATCTATGGCGTCATCAGAGTCGCCCCCAGTCATTAGACCGTATAAATAAGTGACAGTCCTAATGACCAATCAGGGTTGAAAGACTAGAGCCAGCGCAGTTCGCGCGACACCATTTGGTAGGCACCCACGGCCGTGATTGCCAGCAGCGACAGGGCAATGGTGAGCGGACTGAGATGGAACACGTCCTGTGCCGGTGCCGTGCGGAAACAAACTGCCAGTGCCTCGGCAATGACATTCCAACCCTTTACGGCAATGAAGAAAGCGATGCCTGCCACGATGCAGATGACCGTCCAGATGTGGTTCAGACGGACGGCGCGGTCGGGGAGGTGGCGCATCACCCGTTTGGAGAACCCGTGGTCGGCAATCTCCTCTGTGTGCTTGTTGAAAAACTGTCTTACCAGTATATCGTCATTTTCCATCATATCCATTTGCTTTTAAATATGTTGCTAATTTCTGTTTTCCTCGTGCGAGGTGCGATTTCACCGTGTTTTGCGTGATGCCCGTAATCTCGACAATCTTGTCGATAGACAGACCGTCTATCAGCTGCAGTGTGATACAGGTCCGTTCGTCGGGGCGCAAGATGTTCAAGGCTTCGTAGAGATCGAGCCTCAGACTGCCGTCAGTTGTCGATGCACTGCGATGGGCAGCTGCCGAGACGTCGATGTCGTCGGTGATGTGCTGGGCTCTTTTGTAATCGTAGAAGACGTTGTAGGCAATGCGGAAGAGCCATGTAGAGAAGCCAGACATGCCTTTGAAGCTCGTGATGTGCGTGTAGGCCTTAATAAAGGTGTCTTGCGCCAGGTCGTCGCTCAGCTGCGTGTCTCCCAGCGTCTGGTTCAGAAAGAACCGGCGCACAGGCGACTGGTATTTCCTGACAAGCTGGTCGAATGCCCGCTTGTTGTGGAATACCGCCACCTGCGTTACAAGAGAGAGGTCAGTGCTTGCAGCCATGCTATGCGTTGTTGATGGGGGGATGGTCTGTTTGGTTTGTGAGAGTCTCTGGAGGCTTATCTCTCAGGAATGATGAGCCACATGATGAGGTAGGCAAGGATACCCGAGAAGCAAGTAAGGACTGTCAATAATACATAAGCCACTCTTACTGCTGTGGGGTCGACACCCAGATAGTTGGCAATTCCACCACATACACCTGCCAAAATACGGTCGGCAGAGCGGGTTAGTCTTCTGTTTGCATCCATAATCTTTATCTGTTTATGAGTTGTTGATACTTTATTGAAAAACTACTTGTTGATGGTTATTTCTCGTCGAAGTACTTGAAGTCGTCCGACTGTTTGTCACGCTTCGAGGCAGAGGTCTTGGCGATGACAGCCTGGCCTACGCCAAACAGAGCTACCAGCCATCCGATGCCAACCAGCGGATCGGCGCCCAGGCAATAGAAGAAGGCGACGAGGCCAATGCCGAGGGCTGTGTTCTTGATGCCTTTCTTCCACAGATACTCATCGCTTTGCTGTTCAGTGCGAATCAGTTCCTGCGGCAGGGGTTGTCCTGTCTCCATGGCTTTCTCTGCCAATTTGTAGCGTCGGTTGCGGTTGCGGAAGATGAGCCATAGCACCAATGCGAGGATGATGAACGGTGCGGCCAGGAAAAGGAATACCAAAAGAATAATCAGGAAGGCAAAGAATCCACCAAAACGGTCGATCATCTTCTCGGCAAATGCGAAATCTGAGTCATCGAAGGGGAATGCGTCGTCGATAGTCACATACGTGCCGCTGTCAGCCAGCGAGTCGATGACGGCCGATGTGGTGTCAGAATAAGCCTCAATGCCTTCGTCCGGTTGCGTGGTGGGCGTTGAACTGCCGACGGAAGTACTGCTGGCCGTTGAACTGCTGGCGCTTGCCGGTGCTGTGATGGCCGGGTTGTGACGGTGCTTCTGTGAGGCTGCCTGGCTGGTGATGCCCAATGTCAGGGCTAATACCAATAAGATGAAATACTTTTTCATATTCTGTCTTTTATTAAATTTTCTATCCGTTAGACGCATCGACGGCTTATTTAGTTGCGAAGTTACAATTTTTTTTTTAATTTTGCCACGGAATATGGAATTACCTGCCGATTTTATACAGCAGACCCGCGAAATCATGGGCGAGGAACTCTTCGGGCGATATCTGGCATCGTTCGACGGGGAGGTGCCTGTCAGCATCCGCCTGAATCCGAGGAAGTGCCATCTATCGGCCGACAGTGCCAGCCGATGGATGGCCGATGAGGCAGGAGGAGCGGCGCCTGTCCCTTGGTGCGAGTATGGTTTCTATCTGCCCACACGCCCCAACTTCACGTTCGACCCGCTGCTGCATGCCGGATTGTATTATGTGCAGGAAGCCTCGTCGATGTTTCTGGGGCATGTCTTGCGCGAGCTCTCGCATACAGGATGGACACTGGGAGAAGGCGCTTATGCACTCGATCTTTGTGCGGCTCCCGGAGGTAAGTCCACCTTGCTTCGCAGCATGCTGCCCGAGGATTGTACATTGATCAGCAACGAGCCCATGCGCAACAGGGCTGAGGTGCTGGCCGAGAATGTGCAGAAATGGGGCTATGCCCGTCATCTCGTGACGAACAACTACCCGAAAGATTTCCGTAAGAGCGGGCTTCAGTTCCAACTGATTCTCTGCGATGTCCCTTGCTCGGGCGAAGGCATGTTCCGTAAGGATGAGGCTACCATTGGAGAGTGGAGCTTGCAGAACGTCAACAGGTGCTGGCAGTTGCAGCGGGAGATTGTCAGTGAAGCATGGCAGTGTTTGTGTGGTGGGGGAGTGCTTATCTACAGCACCTGCACCTTTAATACTAAGGAGAATGAAGAGAACATACGCTGGATGATCGAAGAATTGGGTGCCGAGGTGATTCCCGTGCGCACCGAACAGTCATGGAGCATCACAGGTTCGCTGCTCCCCGGTTTCCAAGAGCCGGTTTACCGGTTTATTCCAGGCGTCACGAAGGGCGAAGGCCTTTTCATGTGCATTTTGCGCAAGGGTGGGGACTCCTCTGTCAGGGGTGGTCGGAACAAACAAGGAATGAACACCTCAAACTACCATGAAAGGGCTACCCGGAACAGTTGTGAGCGGAGCAGTAGGAATCAACTGTCACTTCGTATCCTGTCCGACGGAGAATACCCTGTTGGCATGTCTAAAGGCAAGACAGTCGTTCCGGCTCATGCCGAAGCCATCTACATCGACCGCAACACAGCCAAGTATCCCACTGCCGAGCTCACCTATCAGCAGGCTGTCAGCTATCTGCGCCGTGAGTCCATCGTCCTGGATTACGACGTTCCCCACGGATTTGTGGTCGTCACCTTCGAGGGTGTGCCACTGGGTTTCGTCAAGAACATCGGTAGCCGGGCAAACAATCACTATCCTGAATCATGGAAGATCAAAACAACTCATATACCACAAGACTATGAAGCAATACTTAGACATACTTGACCGGATTCTCCGGGAAGGAGTGAAGAAAGAAGACCGGACGGGCACAGGCACGCTGAGCATTTTCGGCACACAGTCGCGCTATTGTCTGGACGATGGCTTTCCACTGCTCACCACCAAGAAACTGCACCTCAAATCCATCATCTACGAACTGTTGTGGTTCTTGCGTGGTGATACCAACATCAAATATCTGAAAGACCACAAAGTGAGCATCTGGGACGAGTGGGCCGACGAGAATGGCGAGCTGGGACCAGTCTATGGTCACCAGTGGCGGTCGTGGCCCGACTATCAGGGCGGCACCATCGACCAGATACAGCAGGTGGTAGAGCAGATCAAGCACAATCCCGACTCGCGCCGTATGATTGTCAGCGCATGGAATGTGGCAGAGGTCAACCAAATGGCCCTCCCTCCGTGTCATACCATTTTCCAGTTTTATGTAGCCGAAGGCCGTTTGTCGTTGCAGCTCTACCAGCGTTCTGCCGACACCTTCCTGGGTGTGCCTTTCAACATTGCCTCCTATGCCCTGCTGTTGCAGATGATGGCACAGGTGACAGGTCTGAAAGCAGGCGACTTCGTGCATACCACAGGCGACACACATCTGTATTTGAACCACCTCGACCAGGCCCGTCTGCAGTTAAGTCGAGAACCGAGGAAGTTACCGGTAATGAGAATCAATCCCGATGTCAAGAGCATTTTTGATTTCCAGTATGAGGATTTCATCTTAGAGGGGTACGACCCGCATCCGCATATCAAGGCTGAAGTGAGTGTTTAGGTAATGTGAAAAAGAACAAACAAGCAAGCGAAAAATGATTAGTATCATAGCTGCCGTGGCCAGAAACCGTGCCATTGGCTATCAGAATAAACTGCTGTATTGGCTGCCCAACGATTTGAAACGTTTCAAGCAGCTTACCACCGGACATACCATCATCATGGGTCGTCGTACTTTTGAGTCACTCCCCAAAGGCGCACTCCCCAATCGTCGTAATGTGGTGTTGTCGCGCAAGGTGGCCGACCCACAGGAGGCCAGAGACCCACGTTTCCCTGGTTGTGATGTGTATGTGTCACTTCGTGAAGCCTTGCAGCATTGTCTTCCCGATGAGGACATATATATTATAGGTGGTGCCAGTGTTTACCAACAGGCCATGAACTTTGCCGACCGCTTGTGCCTGACGGAGATAGACGACGTGCCTGCTGATGCCGATGCTTTCTTCCCTCCCTATGATGACTGGCAGGAGATATGGCGTGAGGAACACGATACGGACGAACGCCATGAGTTCCGTTATGCCTTTGTTGATTATGTGAAGGGATAGGGTTTGGATAGTTTGCCCAAGTGAAAAGCGTCTCAGTTCTTAAAGTGTAACATGAACTATACGCCTAAAATAACGAAATTGGGTTGCACCGCGGTGCAACCCAATCATTGTTATTCATTCTTCTTCATCCATTCAAAACTTCATTCTTCTTCATCTTCTGGCTGTGCTGTTTTCAGCACATCCTCAATGGGCAGCTGCCTGTTGATGCTGGCATGGAACGAGATGATGGTCTCCGACCGCGAGAGTCCCAGCGGCTGCAGCTTGTCGTGAATAATGTTCAGCAGATGATGGTTATTCTGAGCGTAAATCTTGATGAACATGTCGAAACCGCCTGTTGTGTAGTGACATTCCACTACCTCAGGAATCTTCTTCAGTTCCTCAACCACCTCATCAAATGTCTCGGGATCTTTCAGGTACAGACCAATATAGGCACAAGTCTCATAGCCTATTCTCTCCGGGTCGATGATAAATTGTGAACCTTTCAGCACTCCCATGTTGGTAAGTTTTTGTATACGCTGGTGGATAGCAGCACCAC
Organism: Prevotella sp. UBA2850; assembly: GCA_002350805.1. Taxonomy (GTDB): domain Bacteria; phylum Bacteroidota; class Bacteroidia; order Bacteroidales; family Bacteroidaceae; genus Prevotella. The sequence continues at coordinate 23,483 of DEFO01000062.1, read as the reverse complement.
TGACATTGCATGCGCGTGCCACTTCCAAAAATGGAATTCGTGCGTCCTCAGCTATGAGTCGCAGAATTTTCTTGTCTAAAGAGTCTAATGTATGTGCCATATTATAGATTACAATAAAATTTCTTGCAAAGGTAATATAAAATAACGAAAAAAGCAACAATTTATCATTATTTTTTGGCACTTGCAAAAAAAATGTCACTTATTAGGGTCTTTTTCTCTCTATAGCGGCATAACTGATGTGCAGGGCACCTGCCTGGCGCAGCGCCTGTTTTACATCGGCGACAATGCCCATGGGTGTGTCTTTGTCTACTTTCAATGACACGGTCATCTGGCGTCTGTCCTCGGTAGACATACTACTGCGCTCGGCTGCCACATAGCGGGTTACTTCGTCGATGTCCTCGGCATAGCGGTTGTCAAGCTGGATGCGGGTTTGCGTGTCGCCTTTGGGCTTTCCGATATAAATGTATACGGTAGAGGATTTCTTTTTCAGCTGCTGCAGTTCGGTACCTGCCGGCACACTGTGCTGTACCATGGGTGTCACCTTACGCATGTGGGTGACGATCATGAAAAAGAACAATACCGTGAAAATCAAGTCGGGCAATGCGGCGGTATTCAGTCCGGGCACCTTGTGCTCGCGTCGGCGGAATCGGCTCATGACTCACCTCCTCTCTGTGCGTTGTGTGTGCCTCTCTGCTTGTCGCCAGTTGCAGCATAACTGTTGTTGACTTCGGCAACGCGTTGGGGATAGTAGCTGCGCAGCATCTCTTGCTGTTCGGCACTACAGCGGACCATGGGCATGCCAAACTGGCGCCGTGCCTGCTGGTCGCGCAGATGGCGGTAGGCCGAGACAATGGCATCCTGCACCTGAAAGTAGGTGTCGTAGCTGGCCTCGCGGTCGGCGTCGATTTGAATGATATGCTTCAGGCGCTCTGCCTCACTGCCCACAAAGGTCTCCACACGACTCTGCAAATGTCCGATGGCAAGTGGCTGGTTGTTGCAGGTAAGGGTGCCGTCGGCCAGTATGTGCAACTGAAGCACGTTGCGCTCGTCTACATCGGTGGGCTTTTGCTGCTGTTCTTCAGGTGTCAGAGGAGGCAGCAATCGCGACAACCCCTTGTCGACATCCATCGATGATGTGACAAGGAAGAATATCAACAGCATGAAAGATATGTCGGCTGTTGAGGTGGTGTTCAGCGACGGGACCTGGCGTTTCTTACGTTTGAACATACAACAAGGATAACAGCAACGATAAGAAGGATGAGCGAGGTGTTGATAAGCATGTCAGCAGCTTTCAGCAAAAAGGAGCTGCCAAACTGCTCACCGTTGACAAGCATGGGGGCTGAGGAGCCGAACAAAAACGTGAGCAGCAGGCACACCACGAGGAATGCAGCCACCCCCAAAGTAATTTTGCGTGAGGGAATACCATTTACGGTATCCGAAGCGTGGTCGTGCAGTCGCCACTGGCGAACTACAGCCCATGCCACAGCACCTAGTGCTGCTACGCCGGCCAGATATGTCAATATGAGAATAATGTCGACCATATTTACCAGTCCTCAACGTTTAACTCTTCACTTTCGACAGGATGTCCATCAGCGAGACGGCACTCTCTTCCATCTGCGAGGTGAGGTGCTCTATTTTCGAGAGTATATAATTGTAGAACAACTGCAGAATAACAGCCACGATGATACCGAAGATGGTTGTGATGAGGGCCACTTTCATGCCTGATGCCACGATGGTGGGGTTGATGTCGCCTGCATTCTGTATCTGGTCGAACGACATCACCATGCCTATCACCGTGCCCAGGAATCCCAGCGACGGAGCAATGGCGATGAACATCGTTATCCACGAGCAGCCTTTCTCGAGGTTGGCTATCTGCACATTGCCATACGAAGTGATGCTGCGCTCAATTGCGTCGAGGGGCTCGCTGATGTGGAGGATGCCCTGATAACAAATGCTGGCCACAGGACCGCGGGTGTCGCGGCAAAGCTGCTTGGCACCGTCGTAGTCGTGAGCCTCGATGAGTTTCTCTACATCTTGCATGAACTTCTTGGCGTTGATGTCCGACAGTGTGAGATAGATGATGCGTTCGATGCAGAAGGCCAGTCCCAGCACCAGCGTCAGGGCTACGAGCGACATGAAACCGGCATTGCCCTCCACAAATTTCTTCTTCAGCGACTGGTGAAAACTCATCTGCTCGTCGGCCTCCATCTCGTCGGCCAATGTGGCATCGCCATCTGCAACGTTGCTTAGGGCAGCTGTGTCGACCACCGTCGTGTCAGCTTGGGCAGACAGCGCCACGCTGTCGGTCTGGCTCATAGCTGTAGAGACTGAGGTCAGGAGCAAAAATGCAGAGAGAACTATTTTAGAAATCAGGATTTTCATTGTCTAGAAAAAATAAAAAAGAATGCGGAGAGACGGGGATTCGAACCCCGGATACGCTTTTGACGTATACACGCTTTCCAGGCGTGCCTCTTCANNAGCCACTCGAGCATCTCTCCTTCAACAAGTTACGTTGTCTGTTGGTTACCGCTGGCAAGTACTTTGCGAGTATTTTACGAGTATCTCGGCATACTGTTTGCGGATTTCGCGCTGCAAAATTACGCTTTATCTGCCGAAAAAGTGCAACTTGTGGTGTTATTTTATATTAAATTTTGAATATCCGCCTCACATTTTGGTCGGTAACCTGCTCCAGATGGTCCTCGCTGACACCATACGCCTCGGCCAGACGCTGCAGCACATGCCTCACGTAGGCACTCTCGTTCCGTTTGCCGCGCATGGGAACAGGGGCCATGTATGGGGCGTCGGTCTCGAGCACAATGCGGTCGAGGGGCACCACTTGGGGCAACACCTCGGGCAGATGGCTCTTCTTGAATGTCAGTACGCCGCCAATACCCAGCACAAACTGCGGAAACTGCAACAGTTCTTCGGCCTCGTGCTCATTGCCGGTGAAACAATGGAACACACCGCCTGGCAGTTCGTCCTTATAGTGTTTCAGCAGACTCACCATCTCGTTTTGTGCCTTCCTGCAATGAATCATCAGTGGCAGCCGGCTCTCTACCGACCATTTCACCTGCTCCTCGAACGCCATCAGTTGCTCGCGCTCGAACTCACGGCTCCAATAGTAGTCGAGGCCGACCTCGCCGATGGCGATGATGGCCGGCTGTTGCGGTGAGGCTGACGACGGACAATCGTCGCCGGCTGATGGGGAAGTGCCAGCTGATGGTAGGGGAACTTGGGGCAGCAGTTGCTTAATGGCTTCCAGTTGTTCCTCCCAGTTGTTGTGAACCTCCTCAGGATGCAGTCCCACCATGGGATAGAGGAAGCCCTGATGCTGGCGGCACAACGTCAGAATCTGCCGCGAGGTAGTCAAGTCAATGGCCGGCACCAGTATCTTGGTGATTCCAGCCTCACGAGCCCGCTGCATGACCGCCTCACGGTCGTCGTTGAACTCTACACCGTCGAGATGTGCGTGGGTGTCTATCATTTTTTGCGTTTCATCATTTCGTTGGTATATGCTATGAGCTCCTGTTTGCGCTCATCGTCCACATGGACAGCAGCCAGGTATTTGCGGCTCTCACCGAAATAATACTCAATGCGGGCTTTGGCCATCTGGTCGATACCTATTTCATTATATAGGCGTGTGACGGCTTGAATCTTCTCCTGCCGGTCGAACTCTTTCACCGTCATCCATCGCATGAGCTCCTGGCGCTGTTCGTCGTTCGCCTTGTTATAGGCATTGATTAGCATGTAGGTCTTTTTGTTGCTGGTGATGTCGCCGCCGATGGCCTTTCCGAACACAGCCGGGTCGCCATAGACGTCCAGGTAGTCGTCTTGCAGCTGGAAGGCAAGACCCATCTGCTCGCCGAACTTATAGAGCAGCTGAGCATCCTCTTCCGAGGCGTCGGCCAGCACGGCTCCAATCTTTGTGGCGCAAGCTAGCAGGACACTGGTCTTCAGGCGGATCATCTCGATATACTCCTCCTCGCATACGTCGGTGCGCTGCTCGAACGTCATGTCGTACTCCTGTCCCTCGCCGATTTGCAGGGCCGTCTCGGTGAAGATGTCGAGCACCTCTTTCAGTTTGGCGGGGTCGCATTGTGCCATGCGCTCGTAGGCCAGCACCAGCATCGAGTCGCCCGAGAGAATGGCCTTGTTGGCATCCCATTTCTTGTGAACGGTCTCATGGCCGCGCCGCAAGTCAGCGTGGTCCATCAGGTCGTCGTGCAAGAGAGTGTAGTTATGATAAGTCTCCAGCGCACAGGCGGGCATGAGGATGCTCTCAGGGTTGTCGCGGAACAAATTGTACGACAACAGCATCAGCACCGGGCGGATGCGCTTGCCCCCCATGGAGAGCACATACTGAATGGGTTCATACAAACTCTTGGGCTCACGGTTGTAGGGCATCTGTTCCAGGCAGTTGTTCACCAACTGTAAGATTTTTTCCGAACTTAGTATCATGACTATTGTTTTTTATGTTGCAACATTAAAGACTAAACACTATGGGAATGCAAATCATCGTGCGGCATGGCTGGTCGTTTTCCTTGCCTGGCTTCCATTTGGGCATCATGCGCATCACTCGCATGGCCTCGCGGTCGAGGTAGGTATGCTGGCCCTTCACCAGTTTCAGGTTACCCACGTTCCCGTCTTTCTCAATGATAAACGAGACAAGCACTTTTCCCTGAATCTTGTTCTTCTGAGCCAAGGGCGGATATTTCAGATTTTTGGTCAGCCACTGCATGAAAGCCGTCATGCCGCCGGGAAACTCGGGCAGCACTTCCACCGTCGAGGCGTCCAGCACGTCGTCGTTTGCGGCATCTGCTGGCGTGACAGCGGCAATAGGCTCCTCGGCAGTTTGCTCGTTGGCCTCGGCCGTAAACTCGTTCTGTACCATCTCGTCTATCTCGGCCACTTTCTCATCAACCTCTTCTTTCACGATATTCAGCTGCTCGCTCACCTTGGGCGCCGTCTCAGGTGTCACCATCGCCACCATCTCGTCGGGTGGGGCCATGGGCAGCACCTCCATGTCCTCGGCCAGCTCTTCGAGCAGGCTTTCGTCGGCTTCGTCGGCGGAGTCGAATTCATACTCCAAAGCCACAAAGCAGAGCGACAACGCCAGTATCAGTCCCAGCAGGAATGCCGTGGGACGGATATGCTCTAAATCGGCCTGATATGACTTTTTTATTTCCATATTGGTTGCAAAAGTACGAAGATTCCACGAAAAATACCGAGTCAACTACGTTAATCTTCTGTAAACGCCTGTTTTATTTTGTCTCAGGCACAAATACGCCTCGTTTCAGGCACAAAAACACTCCGTATTAGGCTCCCCCAACAGAGTGTTTTTATCATCGAAACAAAGATAATAGCATGGCAGTTGGTAAGGCAATGATTCATTATCAAAGGCTAGAAAGAGCTTTGTCGTCAAATGCTGTCGGCGCCGAAGCAATAAATGCCTTACATTTGCGTTAATGAAATAAAAAGTGTATCTTTGCACGTGAAAATGAAAAAGAGTTTGTTCGCCATATTCCTTCTTCTTGCTGTTGCTGTCAGCGTGAAGGCACAGGAGAGCCAGACAGCCTACGACTTTCTTCGGCTGCCCGTGAGTGCACATGCTGCCGCGCTGGGTGGCGACAATGTGACGCTCATCGAAGACGATGCTGCCCTTACGCTGCACAATCCGGCGCTGCTCTCGTCGGTAAGCGACAAGACCATCGGACTGGGCTTCATGACCTATATGGAGGGCGCCCGCATGGCCAGTGCTACGTTCAGCAGCACTGCTGGCGAAAAAGCCTCGTGGGGTGTCAGCGCGCAGTATGCTGATTACGGAAAGATGAAAGAGATGGACGAGAACAACCGGCAGACGGGTGAGTTCTCGGCCAAGGACATCGCCGTAGCAGGCACCTTCTCCTACCAGCTCTCCGAGCGCATCGTGGGTGGCATCACGGCCAGGATGGTCAATTCGTATATCGGCAATTACAGTTCGCTGGCCATGGGTGTCGACTTGGGCGTCAACTACTACGACCCCACTCGCGAGTGGTCCATATCGGCAGTGGCCCGCAACCTCGGCGGACAGCTGAAGGCGTTCGACGACCATTACGACAAGATGCCCATCGACCTGCAGGCAGGTGTGAGCAAGCGCGTGACGAATGCACCCTTTCGCCTCTCAGCCACATTGGTCGACCTCACACACTGGGACTATCGTTTCATCGACCACCTGGTGGGCGGCGTGGATATCCTGCTATCGCAAACCATCTGGATAGGTGCCGGCTATAACTTCCGTCGTGCCCGTGAGATGACCTTGCTCAGCGGTACCGACGAGGAGAGCAGCCACGGAGCAGGCCTGTCACTGGGTGCCGGCCTGCAGCTGGAACGTTTCAAACTGAATCTTGCTTATGGCAAGTATCATATATCATCGCATTCACTGATCATTAATTTAGCCTTTCAATTATGAAAAAAATCACCATAGCCATCGACGGGCACTCGTCGTGTGGAAAATCGACCATGGCCAAAGACCTGGCCCGTAAGTTGGGATACATCTATGTCGACACTGGTGCCATGTATCGTGCTGTCACCCTCTACGCGTTGCGCAACGACCTATTCAATGCCGACCATTCCATCAAGACCGACGAACTGAAGGCCCGGATGGACGACATTCGCATCTCCTTCCGTTTCAACGAGCAGACGGGCCGCCCTGACACCTACCTCAATGGCGAGTTGGTAGAGAAAGACATCCGTACGATGGAGGTATCCAACCTCGTGTCGCCCATTGCCACGCTGGCATTTGTGCGCGAGGCGATGGTGGCCCAGCAGCAGAAGATGGGCGAGGAGAAAGGCATCGTCATGGACGGGCGTGACATCGGCACCGTCGTCTTCCCCCATGCCGAACTGAAGTTTTTCGTCACAGCCTCGGCAGAGGTGAGAGCCCAGCGCCGTTATGACGAGCTGAAGCAGAAGGGCATGGAGGCCGACTTTGACGAGATCCTGAAAAACGTACAGGAGCGCGACTATATCGACAGTCACCGCGAGGTGTCACCCCTGCGCAAGGCCGACGATGCTATTGAGCTTGACAACAGCCACATGACCATCGATGAGCAGAACGAATGGCTCATGCAGCAGTATCATAAGGCTGTAGAGGCATAAAAGACTAAGGGTCTACCTAGCCACTGAGGCTGGGTAGGTTACTCCTCAAGATGGAAAACGCAGACTGTATTTACCTGAATGCGTTTCAACAGACTATCTTGAAGATCATTGTCTCCACTCATACCCCTTAAGACTATTGTCTACACTCCTACACTCCTTTACTCCTTCACTCCTAAATGCTCTTGATCTCCACATTTTCCCTAAAAAATTTTGAGGTTAGCGAAAATGTTTGTACCTTTGCACCCGAATTTAACATAACACTGAAAAAATGGTAAGAATTTTTTCCCTAACTATCCTTATGATAGCAGCTTTTTTCCTTGAATCATCTTCATGTTGTTTCAAAGAATTAGGCTGTACAGGATTCTGTTCTTACGGTGTGAAATCGTAATTGACGAAGATGATATACTGTATCTCTAAGAAAATGGAGGTGGCAGGATGCCACCAATTGTCGCTGCCCTATGAGAGCAAGTGCAGCCGGTTGCACGGGCACAACTGGACGATAACGGTGTTTTTGGCATCGCGCGAGGTGAATGCCGAGGGCATGGTCATTGACTTTAAGCGGGTGAAAGAGAAAGTGCATGACTATCTCGATCATGGCAATTTCAACGACTTGCTGCCCTTCAATCCCACTGCCGAGAACATTGCAGCATGGGTGGTTGAGCAGTTCCCCCAGTGCTATAAGGCCATCGTTGAGGAGTCGAACGGTAATGTGGCACAAGCCTATGACGACCATTTTCCCATCGAGGCAAAATATTTAATGTAAGAAGCAACATGGAAAAGCAATATCGCATCAACGAAATATTCTACTCCCTCCAGGGCGAAGGGCGTCACACAGGTCGTGCCGCCGTGTTCGTGCGTTTCAGTGGCTGCAACCTGAACTGCCCCTTCTGCGATACCGACTTCAGTCAGCACACCAAGATGACGGCAGCCGAGATATTAGACGAGGTGAGACAGTGGAAGAACTGCGGCTTCATTGTGCTTACGGGTGGCGAGCCCTCTCTGCAGGTCGACGAGACATTGGTGTCCTTGCTGCATCAAGAAGGTTTCTATGTGGCCATGGAGACCAATGGCACCCGTGCGGTGCCCAAGAATATCGACTGGGTGACCATCTCGCCCAAGAACTGTTTTGTGGATCAGTGCCAGACACTCGTGGCCAACAGGGTCGACGAGATGAAAGTGGTCTTCGACGGCGTGCATGACCCGAAACCCTATAGCCGGTTGGGCAACCATCCTTATTTGTGCCTGCAGCCATGCGACACCGGCGATGCCCACCGCAACCAGCAAGTCATCCAGCAGTGTGTGGAGTATATCCAGAAACACCCGCAGTGGCATCTGTCGTTGCAGACTCATAAGTATCTGAACATCAGATAGACAGAAGAATTATATGGAGCAAGGGGCTTACGGAGTGGGAACACTGTGTGAGCCTTTCTTTTTTATGAACAATGTGAAGATTTGCGTTTTTTTCTTTTTTTTCTTACTTTTGCATGCAAGTTTTTCTGTTATCATGTGTTTTACCCATAAACGACGAAAAGAAATGAAGCGTATTGTCACACACATAGTAATGCTGCTGGCCGTCGTGCTGCTTTTGCCTTCCTGCTCTGTTGACAATGAGGATGCCGGGCAGAATCAGATGAATGATTATGATTATGTCAACACGGTGACTGAGCATTTCGAGGCGAGCTGGACTGTTGACCAGCAGGAAGTGGACACGGCTACGGTGCATCTGGCTCGTAACATGTGGCAGGCCGAGATGATGATCAGCAGGCTGCCTCATGCCTGGCTACTGGCCCACAGTGCCGTGCCCGAGGCGGACCGTCAGCCGATCAGTCTGATGGCGACTGCTCCCTTCGTAGCAGCCACCAGCCTGGAGGGATATGGTAGCAGCAATGGCTTGTATTACTCGCTTGCCCCACAAGTCTACCGCTATCAAGCCATGATGGGCCAGCGGGAGTATACTGTGGAGGTGGAGTTGAAAGATATGAACGTGGTAGCGACGATGAACAAGGGTGGGGAAGGCGTCAGCCGCATCAGTGTGGTGATGAACGTCGGCAAAATCACATGCCAGAGCGGAGACGACCTTTATGAGAAGTCCTTCGACACCAAGCAGTCGCTGATACTGAATACTACTAAGAAATTATAATTAGGTGTGAGTTCGGAACAAAGCTTATTGCACGATATATTGACCGGCAACAGAGCGGCCCAACGGGAGTTGTACGACCGCTACTCAGGATATGCCATGGCTGTGTGCCTGCGGTATATCGCTGACAGGGATGCCGTGCAGGATGTTATGCAAGACGCTTTTGTGAAGGTATTCACCTCGCTGAGGCAGTTCCACTACCGGGGCGAGGGCTCGCTGAAGGCTTGGGTGACGCGGATTGCAGCCAACGAATCGCTGAACTACGTGCGGCGGAACGAGCGGATGACTTTTACCGACCATGTGCCGGAGATGACCGACGACGAGGAGGAACCCGACATAGGCGATGTGCCCATGCAGGTGCTCATGCGGATGATTCATGAGTTGCCTGCCGGCTATCGGACGGTGTTCAACCTGTATGTGTTTGAGCAGATGAGCCACAAACAGATAGCGCGCGAACTGGGCATCAAAGAGAGCTCATCGGCATCGCAATACCTGAGGGCGAAGAGATTACTGGCGAAGGCTATTGTAGAATTTAGAAAACAACAACGATGAAGAAGGAAGAATGGATTGAACAACTGCAAAACCGGATGGCAGACCACCAAGAGTCTGTCCCCGAGGGGCTGTGGGAGAAAATAGAGTCTGCTCTTCCTCAGGCAGAACCTCAGAAGGCTCGTGTGGCGACGTGGCGCCGATGGGCGGCTGCCGCTGCCGTTGCGGGCCTGTTGCTGGGTGGGGCCGGGTATTATTATAATAAAGGTGGGAAAGCCGATGAAGAGACTTTGCTGACCACTACAGCCAAGAGTAACGGCTTGTTGACTGGTCATGGGGCTGATGCTCAACCTCAAGGCTCTCAAGTAGCATTGAGCCAGGTTCCTGGTTCGCTCAAGCCTCACCAAACTGGAGGTATCTCTATTAAGACACAATCGCCGCATTCGGGAGAGGAAAGCAGGGCAGACCAAATCGCTCTTGCACAGTTGACAGAGACGGTGGAACCCCATGCTGCAGAGACAATGGGCACATTGGAGACTACAGCTACTGAAAGTGACAAGGCTACTGCCGGAAAGAATGAGAATGTAACTAGTGGAAGTGACAAGGCTGCCCATGAGCAGAAAGATGCGGAGAAGACAGCAACGGCAACTGACCATCGCAAGTTGTTGACGGGAAATGGCGACTTGGCGAGCCATTCTGCCCAACCCGTCGAACAGAAAAGGGCATCGAAAGAGGCTCGGTGGAGTGCTGGATTGCTGGCTGCCAACGTCATACAGTCGAACATGCCCACCCGTAGCAGCACCCAGCCGGTGATGATGAGTGCGGCAAAAGCCTACAATCTGGGTGTGTCGAATGCTGTCTATACATCGGCTATGAACTCAGGTCAGCGCGATGCCTTCCATCTGCCAGGTTACGAGGAGCATACGGAGCATCACCAGCCCATGAGCTACGGGCTCAGCTTCAGGTATCGGCTGAACAACCGGTGGGCCATTGAGAGCGGGCTGGTATACAGTCAGGTGACCTCTGACTTTACCAAGCAGATGATGAACAACAAGCTGACCGACCATCAGACATTGCACTATGTGGGACTGCCGCTGGCCGTCGACTACATGGTGTGGGGCAACCGCCTGCTGACAACCTATTTGCAGGTCGGTGGGCAGATGGACAAGAACGTAAAGGCGTCGCTGGAGTCGGAGGGGACAAAACTGGAAATGGACAAAGACCGTCTGCAATGGTCGGCCCATGGTGCCGCAGGATTGCAGCTGAATGTGACCCCTGTGCTGGGTGTCTATGTGGAACCCGGCGTGAGTTACTATTTTGACAACCATAGTGACGTGGAGAATATCTTTAAGGACAAAAAACTGAATTTCCACTTTCAGTTTGGCTTGCGTCTGGACATAAAATAAACCAAAAAACATATTTTTTTCAACAGGAGGTTTGTGTATTAAAATAATTTTGCTATCTTTGCCCTGAAAAACCTAAAGATTTATTGCGAACTAATATTTTAATACATGAAAATCGGTTTATTTATACCCTGTTATGTCGACGCAGTCTTCCCCGAGGTGGGCGTAGCAACCTATAAGTTGCTGAAGAGTCTTGGGCTAGATGTTGAGTATCCTCTCAACCAGACCTGTTGCGGCCAGCCCATGGCGAATGCCGGCTTTGAGAAAATGGCTGTCCCCCTGGCAGAGAAGTTTGAGGATAAGTTCAAAGGCTTCGACTATGTTGTGGCTCCCAGTGTGAGTTGCACGGCATTTGTGAAAATCAACTATCCACGTTTGCTGCAAGGCAAACACGAGTGCACCACCTCTGACAAGATCATGGACGTGGTAGAGTTCCTGCACGATGTAGTGAAAGTCAAGAAGATTCCTGGAAAGTTTGCCCATAAGGTAAGCCTCCATAATTCGTGCCACGGTGTGCGTGAGTTGGGCCTGAGCTCTCCCAGCGAGGAGAATGTGCCTAAGTTCAACAAGATTCGCGACCTGCTCGAGCTGAAAGAGGGTATCGAGGTGGTTGAACCCGAGCGCCCCGACGAGTGCTGCGGATTCGGCGGTATGTTCTCTGTCGAGGAGAAAGCCGTCTGCGCACAGATGGGAATTGACAAGGTGAAGCGTCACATCGCCACAGGCGCCGAGTATGTGACGGGCCCCGACTGTTCTTGCCTGATGCACATGGCAGGCGTTGCCAAGAAGCAAGACCTCCCCATCAAGTTCAAGCATGCGGTGGAAATTTTGGCAGAAGGTATTTGACCATTGAACATTGACAATTAAGCACGAGAAGATTATGAGTACACCACATAGTAATGCAGCGAAAGAGTTCTTGAAGAACCAAAAATATGCTACTTGGCACGATGCTACCTTCTGGTCGGTACGTACCAAGAGAGACAATATGGCACTCGGTCTGGGCGAGTGGGAGCAGTTGCGCGAGAAGGCTTCGCAAATCAAGCGCCACACCATTACCCATCTCGATGAGTACCTTGATCAGTTTGCCACCAATGCTGAGAAAAACGGATGTATCGTTCATTGGGCAAAAGATGCCGATGAGTTCAACGAAATAGTCTATGGTATCCTGAAAGACCACAATGTGAAGAAAATCGTGAAGTCGAAGTCGATGCTGACCGAGGAGTGTGAGATGAATCCCTATTTGGAGGCTCACGGCATTGAGGTGGTAGAGACCGACCTGGGCGAGCGCATCATCCAGCTGAAGGGCCAGAAGCCCAGCCATATTGTGATGCCCGCCATTCACCTGAACCACGACGACGTAGGCGAGTTGTTCGAGGAAAAACTCGGTACGGAGAAGGGCAATCACGATCCCACGTACCTTACATATCAGGCACGTCTGAGCCTGCGCAACGAGTTCCTGACTGCCGATGCCGGCATGACGGGCGGCAACTTCGGTATTGCCGAGACGGGTGATATCGTGGTTTGCACCAATGAGGGAAATGCCGACATGTCGACCTCATGCCCGAAGCTGCACATTGCCGCTATCGGACTCGAGAAGATTATCCCCAACTACGATTGTCTGGCCGTGTTCCAGCGCATGTTGTGCCGTGCCGGTACCGGACAGCCCACCACCACATTCACCTCTCATTTCCGCAAGGCTCGTCCGACGGCCCAACCCATGCACATCGTGCTGGTGGACAATGGCCGTAGTGAGTGGATTGCCAATCCCGAGCACTGGGAGGCACTGAAGTGCATCCGTTGTGGTTCGTGCATGAACACATGTCCTGTTTATCGTCGTTCTGGCGGCTACAGCTACAGCTACTTCATCCCAGGCCCCATCGGCATTAACCTCGGAATGCTGCGCGACAAGCAGAAGCATAGCGGCAACGTGAGCGCCTGCACCCTCTGTCTGAGCTGTCAGACCGTTTGCCCGGTGAAGGTCGATTTGGGCGACCAAGTGTACAAGTGGCGTCAGCAACTCGACGACTTTGGTACTGCTAATCCCGAGAAGAAACTCATGTGTAAGGGCATGAAGGTGCTCTATGGCAGCAGTGGCTTCTACAACACAGCCATGAAGTTTGCCCCGTTGGCCAACATGATTCCTAGCGGACTGATGAACTGCAGTCTGAACCCATGGGCTGAGGGCCACAAGATGTTCAAGTTCCCGAAGAACTCGTTCCAGGAACTGTGGCGTAAGGGTAAAGTGAAATGATGATGGGTAATTAACTACGTTGATTATCGGTAATTGACAATTTTAGTAGTAAGACAATTATGAGTAAGAAAGAAGATATTCTGTCGAAGTACAGAAGCAACATACGACAGAAATTTGATATGCCCGACTTGAGCGACCTGAAGGGTATCACCTATCCCGACACACTGGCTCAGTTTATATCGATGACCGAGACGGTTGGTGGAAAAGTCGTCGAGGTGAAGGATGGCGAGGATGTCAATGATGTGATTCGCCGACTCTATCCCGACGCCAAGGAGATTGCCAGCAACCTGCCAGAGATTACCATTGCCACACGCAACCCCGACACCATTGGCTCGCCGCAGGCCTTGAATGGCACCGATGTAGGCATTGTACGCGGTATGTTTGGCGTGGCCGAGAATGCCTGTGTGTGGATTCCTCAGCAGATGGTTGAGAAGGCTGTGTGCTTCATCTCCGAGAATCTGGTCATTCTGCTGAAGAAGAGCGAGATAGTCGACAATATGCACGAGGCTTACAAGCGCATCGAGTTCAACGACTATGGCTATGGCACCTTTATCAGCGGTCCCTCGAAGACGGCTGACATCGCCCAGGTGCTGGTCATGGGTGCTCAGGCCGCACGTAGCGCAACGGTGCTGTTGGTATAACAGACTGTAAATGGCTGTAACCCAAATAATCTTGGGGTTTACAATACGGGAAATGAGGTGATTTCATCCTCATTTCCCGTTTTTTTTAAATAAAATATTCATAAAAACCGTTTTTTTTCGTAATTTTGCAGCCTGTATTAGTGAAAATTAATGGTAAGTTATGACAAAGAATACTAGTATATGCTGGTGTGTCTTCGCTATTATCGGATTGCTCACTTCCTGTTTGAAGGAAGAACCTCTGAATACCGAATGCGATATTGAGGTGGCAACGATTCATCTAGACTCTCCCGAAGATGTTTTCTACAGCGTCACCGATACGATGGTGAGAATTCCATCTACCGACAGCGAGGTTATCTTTACTGTGCGACGGAAGGCCGATGTAAGCAGTCTGGCCCCTCGTTTCGTGCTGACTCCCGGTGCCACCATCGTGCCTGAAAACGGCTCGGTGCAGGATTTCAGTCATGGTCCGGTGAAGTATGTGGTGACCTCTGAGGATAAAGCATGGAAGCGGGAATATCAGGTGTCGTTCAAGCCGATGACGCGTATGATGAAAGATACGTTGGAGATTGACTTCGAGGATGTTGAAAGTGAGACGAAAAACGGTACTTATTACATTTGGAAGAGCCGCAACGAGGATGGCACGCTAGGCAACGACTGGTCGACAGGAAATGCAGGCTTTTACCTGAGCAATAGTAAGGCAGCCCCTGATGACTATCCCACCACCGTGCTTGCAGAAGGCCGCAGCGGAAAAGGCGTTAAGCTGGTAACCCGCGATACAGGAACGTTTGGCCGCTGGGTGAAGATGCCCATTGCTGCCGGCAACTTGTTCCTCGGTAAGTTTATCGTCGAGTCGGCACTGCTCAGTGCGCTCAAAGCCACTCAGTTTGGCATTCCGTTTGACAAGCGTCCCAGCAAGATAGAAGGCTACTATAAATATCAGGCTGGCACCCAGTTCATCGACAAAGAGAGTAAGGTGATTGACAAAAATGACATAGCCGATATCTACTCTGTCATGTACATTAATCACGATGCCGAGGGTAATCCTGTGTATCTCTACGGCGACGATGTCTTCACCAACAGCAATATCGTGGCCATTGCGCGTGTCAGCGATTTGAAGAACACCGACCAGTGGACACATTTCGAAGCCGAGTATGTCTATCAGAAGGAAGTCGACCTCGATTTGCTCGAGAACTACGGCTATTCTTTCACCATAGTATTCACGTCAAGCATCACCGGCGCCTCGTTCGAGGGTGCGGTAGGAAGTACCCTGTGTGTTGACGAGGTGCGAGTTTCTTTCTCTAAAGAAGAGTAATACGATGAAACGATTCATGATTGTACTGATGGCTGTCATGACAGCCTTTCCGCTCTGGGCCGGAACAGGTCTGAGCGATATGAAGTGGGGCGTTCGGCTGGGTTATAACATCGGCGGAACGGCACCGCTGAGTATGCCCGCGCAAGTGCGTAAACTCAACAGCTTTACGCCCACTGCCAGCATTAATACCGGTGTCGATGTCCGCATGCCGCTGAAGGACCGTTGGGGACTGACCACGGGTTTGCATTTCGAGAACAAAGGTCTGAAGGCCGGCATTACGGCCAAAGGCTATCACATGGCATTGGTCATGGACGAGTCGGAGCTGGAGGGCGACTTCACGGGTCGCGTGGATATCAATGTCAAGCAATGGATGTTTACCCTGCCCGTCATGGCCACCTATACACTCTCACCCAAGGTGATGCTGAAGGCTGGTCCGTATGTCTCGCTGCTCACCAATGGCGGATTCGACGGTGATGCCTATAACGGCTATTTGCGTCAGGATAACCCCACCGGTCCGAAGGTTGAGATGGCGGGCAAGGATGGCAAACATGGTGTCTTCGAGTTCGACGATGACATGCGTAAAGTGCAACTCGGCATCGGTGGAGGAGCCGATTGGGCCGTTGGAGGGCGTCTCGGGCTCTGCTTTGAGCTGAGTTGGGGCCTGCTGCCTGTGTTCAAGAGCGACTTCAAGACCATCAAGGAAACACTTTACCCCATTTATGGAACAATAGGTTTTACATATCAATTGAACTAGAATAGAAGCGATGAAAAGAATTATTACATTATTAGTTTCCGTCATTACCACCCTTTCGGCACTGGCCACCGACTATACCGACCAGCTGGAAGTCATTGTCAATGGCGAGTCGGCCACCCAGAATGCCACCATCTCAGTTACCAAGCAGGATGACGGCAAATACACCCTGAGCTTGAAGAACTTTGTGCTGCAAAGTGATGACCAGACCATGGGCATCGGTAATATCACCCTTACCGATATTGAGGGTGTTGAGAAGGATGGTGTGACCACCATCAAGATTAATAAAAGCATCAACATCACCGAGGGTGATGACACGTCGGTTGGCATGTGGATGGGTCCGATGCTGGGCGCAGTGCCCATCAACACCATTGCCGAGTTGCGTGGTGATAAGCTATATGTGGTCATCGATATCGACATGATGTCATCGTTGCAGCAGATTATCAAAGTGGTGTTCGGCAACGGAGGCTATCAATTGCCTAACTCCGGTTTTGAAAGATTCCAAAGTACAGGAGAACCTGTAGCATGGCACGGATTTAATACAGCTACAGGCGCATTTGCTGGTTGGGCTAAAGGTAAAGTCTCTCAGTCTGATGTGGTACGCCCAGGTTCGAATGGCAAAAGTTCTGCTTTGGTGAAATCTGGTGATGTTTTTGGAATTGTCAACAATGGAACCATCACCACAGGCCGTCTGAATGCAGATTCTATGAGTGCTAAAGATAAGAGCAATCATGCCTCTTTGGACATGAGCGTAACGGAGACTGACAAAAATGGAGATCCTTTCTATACCGTATTGAATGCTCGTCCCGACAGCATTGTGGTTTGGGTGAAGTTTAAGCAAGCAAAACCCAATAGCGATTATCCCAATGCTACCATATCGGCTATTATCACCGACGGAACCTACTATCAGGATCCGGAAGACAAGACCTATACAAATAAGGTGGCAGAAGCCCGCAATGAAGAGATTGCAACTGAGGGTGGAAACTGGCAAAGACTGGCCATCCCATTTGTGTATTTTAGAAACATGGCTGAGCCTAAAGCCATATTGGTGACTGCTTCCACCAATGCAGAACCCGGAAAGGGTAGCAGCGGTGACGAAATGTATCTTGACGACATTTCGCTGATTTACAATCATGCTCTTTACTCGCTCACGATTAAGGGACAGAAGGTGGAGTTGCAGGAAGGAGTAACAGAATATACTTTGGACGTAGATGGTGACATCTCGGAAGACGATATCGTGGCTACATCGAATGGTATGGGATCTACGATCGAGAAGAAAATCGAGAAAGAAGACTCTAAGACGGTGGTTACAGTTGTGGCGCTGTCTAATGACTTGAAGTCCAGTACTACCGCCAAGGTGACCATTCCTCAGACGAATGCCATTCATCCTTCTATGGTTGTTCCCGTAGCTGCCGATGAAGTTTATAGCATCGACGGTAAACGTGTGAACGAGACCCAGACGGGCCGTATCTATATTAAGAAGGGAAAGAACGGAACTGCCAAGAAGGTAATCAGGAGATAAACATCTGTTTGAAGGTAAACACAGGCGCGGGCAAGGTTACTTGTTCGCGCTTTTGTGTTTGAAAGACCGCCTTTCAGACACAAAGGGGGAGTGTTTCTTTCATGAGGCCTAAAGCGGTCAAACCAGACCAGAAATGTGTTTCCAAGCTCACCCATTTCCAATTAATGCCTAATTGGGTTGCAATTAGTCGACTAATTACACTCTAATTGATGCCTAATTGGCATGCAATTAATGCCTAATTGCAACCTAATTAATGCCTAATTGGAGTGTAATTAATGCCTAATTGAAAAATGCCCCACCCATGACGGCAGTTTTATACTTCCCACTGATAGGTGTCGTAGCAGATGGCACGGCCTCCAAAGCCTTCTTTCTGAAAGACCAACTGTTCGTTGAGTCCGCTGCCGTCGGGATTCTCAGTGGAGCGTCCGAAGTCGAAATATGGATAATGGCTGTAGTCGTGGTGGATAATCTGGTCGTATAGCAGGTCGATGGCTCCGCATTTCTTTCCCTCGGGTGTGGCAGAACTGTATTGCGCATGCACCACTTGAGGGGTGACATAGAGCACGATGCCGCCTACGACTTGTCTCTCTTTCACGGCCTGATAGAGCACAATTTGCTCTGGGAAACGGCTGTGCAGCAGTTCTATTTCTGCCAGACTATGCACGGGTTTGACGCTATATTTCTGTTGGAGGTTGTCGCTCAATACCTGCCAGAAGGCTCTGTAATCGTCAGAACGCTCGATGGTGATTCCGCTGTTCTTTGCCCTGGTTACGCCACGACGCCTGACACGTTCCCACCGCAAGCCGGCATTCATACAGATATTGGTTGCATAGTCTCTGACCACGATGCGGGCCCGGCACTCATGGAAGATGGCATACAGGTCTTCTTCGGCGGAGAGACGATGATAGATAGAGGGGATGCATTTGTATTCCACCCGTCGGATGCCTAACGTCCGAAGGTAATCGTTCAGCTCGCGGAAGAGGTTCATGGTCTGAACCATTGTCAGTTCCTTGCTCATCACTAGTCCGCCGTAGGTCAGTCCGCGATGCGAGCAAAGCGTATCGCCGACGATATGGGCTGGCAGGATGGCCAGCAGGCGCTGACCGGCATAAAAGAGCAACGAATGGTCGTGGAACCGGTCGGCATGATAGTCCATGTAGCGGCGGTCGAAGAGAAACGTTCCGTTCTTCGACTGCTCTACAAAAGTGTTCCACACTTCAGCATCGGCAGGCTGATAGAGTT
Source organism: Prevotella sp. UBA2850 (assembly GCA_002350805.1). Taxonomy (GTDB): domain Bacteria; phylum Bacteroidota; class Bacteroidia; order Bacteroidales; family Bacteroidaceae; genus Prevotella. The sequence goes on along the minus strand of DEFO01000062.1, from coordinate 4,598 downwards.
TTATTTCGAACATCCTATGTACTTCAGGAATTCTTCGTAATCATAGATGTAGTCATCTTCCTCATAAAGCTCAGAGGCTAATACCAGGCATACAGCGCCGCTGGAGAAATCGTCGAGGGTACGCCAGACACCTGTCTCGATGATGAGTCCCTGCCAGGGATGGTTGAGCAGGTAGCTCTGCCTCTCTCTTCCGTTGTCGAGGGTCACATGGAACGAGCCGCTCAGCGCTATCACCAACTGCTTGAGCCGCTTATGCGCATGTCCGCCACGGCTCTCGCCGCCCGGCACGTCGTAGACCCAGTAGGCACGCTTGATGTCGAACGGAACATTCTTCAGACTCTCAGCCACGGTCAGGTTGCCGCGTGGGTCGCAAATCTTTGGCAAGTCGATGATTTGTCCTATCATTCTTTTGTCGTTACTTTAGTTGTGACGTTTGCTTTATCATCTGCCATTCGGGAGTGACAGCCAACTTACGCAGACAGTTGTCGATGCGCTCCATCATCGTCTCGGGTGAGAGGTGGTTGCTGCGGGCAATCTCGTCGAGTGCCAGCTGCTCGTGGCCAAGAATGCCGAAGTAGTGGAGCAATGCCTCCTCGTCGTCGGGCTCAAGCAGACACACGAGATGCTCCAGATAGTGCTCCATCTGGTGGGATACTGCGTCGGGCTGATAGTGCAGTCTGACCAGGAATGATTGCAGTTCTTTCGTCAGTGCGTCCATCAGCGGTTGGCGTACATGTTCTCGTAGTACTTCTGATAGTCGCCGCTGGTCACATTGTCCAGCCATTCCTGGTTGTCGAGATACCAGCGCACGGTGCGCTCGATGCCCTCCTCGAATTGGAGGCTGGGCTCCCAACCGAGTTCGCGTTGCAGCTTGGTGGAGTCGATGGCATAGCGCAGGTCGTGTCCGGCACGGTCGGTGACGAAGGTGATGAGATTCATGTCCTCGCCTTCCTTGCGGCCCAGCAGGCGGTCGACGGTGTTGATGAGGACGCGGATGATGTCGATGTTCTTCCACTCGTTGAAGCCTCCAATGTTGTAAGTCTCAGCCACTTTCCCCTTGTGGAAGATGAGGTCGATGGCCCGTGCATGGTCCTCGACGAACAGCCAGTCGCGCACGTTCTCTCCTTTGCCATAGACGGGGAGAGGCTTGCGGTGGCGGATGTTATTGATGAAAAGCGGAATGAGCTTCTCGGGGAACTGGTAGGGCCCATAGTTGTTCGAGCAGTTGGTCACTACCACGGGCATGCCATAGGTATCGTGGTAAGCGCGCACGAAGTGGTCGCTCGAGGCCTTTGCGGCACTATAGGGAGAATGGGGATTGTATTTGGTGGTCTCCACAAAGAACTGGTCGCCGTAGGCCAGATGATGCTCTGCTGATGAGGCCGCGGTGGAGAACGGCGGCTCGATGCCCTCGGGGTGGGTCAGCTCCAAGGCGCCATACACCTCGTCGGTGGAGATGTGGTAGAAGCGCTTGCCCTCATAGCGCTCGGGCAGCGACTCCCAATAGAGTTTGGCAGCCTGAAGCAGCGAGAGAGTGCCCATCACATTGGTTTTAGCGAAGGTGAAGGGGTCTTTGATGGAACGGTCCACATGGCTTTCAGCTGCCAGATGGATGATGCCGTCGACCTGCTTGTCCTGCATCAGCTGGTAGAAGGCCTCAAAGTCGCAGATGTCCATCTTCACAAACTCGTAGTTGGGCTTATTCTCGATATCCTTCAGATTCGCCAGGTTGCCCGCATACGTCAACTTGTCGAGGTTGATGATGTGGTATTCTGGATACTTGTTTACGAACAGGCGCACCACATGGCTCCCAATAAAGCCTGCTCCGCCGGTAATGACTATATTCTTCATATATGATGGATGTTGTTTTTATTAACTAGGGATTCAGTTTTTTTTTCCGATATTCATTGCTTGAAATGTTATCTTCCTAATGTAATAACTTCGCAATCGGTGAATTTATTGCCCTCGACGGTCAATCTTATTAAAGTTCTTTCCTTGTGCCACCCCTGCAGGCCCGCTGCACCGGGATTGATATGCAGCAGATGTAGGGTGCGGTCGTACTTCACTTTCAGGATATGTGAGTGACCTGAGATGAAGAGCTGGGGCGGGTTGGCATAGATTTGACCGCGTATGCTGGCGTCATAATTGCCTGGATAGCCGCCGATATGTTTCATCAGCACTTCGGCATCCTCGCATTTCCAGCGCAAGGTCTCGCTGTACATGCGGCGCAGGTCACCACCGTCGCAGTTGCCGTAGACAGCCCGCAAGGGGCGGAACTCTGCCAGTCGTTGTGCCACTTCGAGCGACCCGATGTCGCCAGCATGCCAAATCTCGTCGCACGGCTCGAAATAGTGCAGGTACTTGTCGTCCCAATATGCGTGGGTATCGCTGATGATTCCTATCTTCTTCATATTTGATACAATTCTGACTGTTTCAGACGTTGGGGCCGTCTATAGCTGACTGATTTTTTCTCTGATAAACGACTCTATCAGCCGTTCTGTACCGTCGATGCCCAGCGGGGTGGTGCTGATGCACAGGTCGTAAGAGGCTGCCATGCCCCATTTCTTGCCTGTATAATAATTATAGTACGATGCGCGCGAGCTTTCGATGTTCTGGATAATCTTTTTCGCATCGTCCAAAGAGCATTCATTGCGCTCGGCCACCATCTTGGCCCGCTCGTTGAGGTCGGCCGTGACAAAGATGTTGAGCACGTTGGGAAAGTCGCGCAGGATGTAATCGGCACACCGGCCCACAAACACGCACGAACACTCTTTCGCTGCTTTCCGAATGGCGTCGCTCTGAAACTGAAACAGGCTTTCCTGCGAGAAGCGGCTGTTGTAGAAATTGTTGTCGCCCACGTGAGGCGCATGCAGATGGAACAGCGACTTGAGGAATCCTTTCTGTTCGTCGTTCTGCTCGAAGAATTTCTCTGAGAAGCCACTCTCCTTGGCTGCAAGGTTGAGCAGTTCCTTGTCGTAGAACTTACAACCGAAAGTCTCTGACAGCCGTTTGGCAATGGTGCGGCCGCCCGCTCCCAGCTGCCTGCCTACATTGATGATGATTTTTTTATCGTCCATTGGTTAGCTCTTTATGTTGAAGTTTGAATGTTCGCATATATCTGAACATGATGATCCAGGTCACGACGAAAGCCACGGTGTCGCTGGCAGGCAATGCAGCCCAGACACCGTCGACGCCCATGACAGGGGGCAGCATGATGAGCAGTGGCAGGAGGAAAATCATCTGCCGCGACAACGAGAGGAAGATGCTGATCTTAGCCTTGCCTATTGACTGGAAAAAGTTGGTGATGACGGCTTGCGAGCCAATCAACGGGAACACAAGCATGTTGATGCGGATGCCTCGCACCGCTTTCTCTATCAGTTCCTCGTCGGTGGTGAACAACCGGGCACAAGGGTAGGGTAGCAGTTCGCCCACCAGCCAGCCCACCAGCATGATGATGGTGGCCCAGAACATCGAGAGGTTGAGCACGCGCAGCATGCGGTCGAACTGCATGGCGCCGTAGTTGTAGCCTGCAATGGGCTGCATGCCCTGGTTGATGCCCATCACAATCATGAAGAACAGGAAGCCAATGCGGTTGGCAATGCCGTAGGCGCCCACAGCCAGGTCGCCACCGTATTTCACCAATGCGGTATTGATGAAGATGACGATAATGCACGAGCATGCATTCATGGCCAGCGGCGAGATGCCAATGGCTAGTATGTTTTTGATGATGCTCCAGTCGAGCCGGTAGATGCCCCGCTTGAAGTGTAGCAGCTCATTAGGATTGCTGAACAGCTTGATTTGCCAGCAGAGGGCTGTCATCTGCGAGAGAATGGTGGCCAAAGCCGCTCCGCGGATGCCCATGTCGAAGGTGTAGATGAACAATGGGTCGAGCGCTGTGTTCAGCATTACGGTGAAAATGGTGGCATACATGGCCTGCCGGGGCTTCGAGGCGGCGCGCAACAGGGCATTCATGCCGAAATAAAGATGCGTGAACACATTGCCCAGCAGAATGACCACCATATACTCATGGGCATAAGGCAGGGTGTTGTCGGTAGCTCCGAAGAACCTTAGGATGGGGTCGAGAAACAACAGGCAGAGAGCACCGAAAAGAACGCCAGTGATGATTTTCAGCACCACCGAATTGCCAAGAATGCGCTGTGCCATCGAGTAGTCTTTCTGACCCAGTTTCACCGACAAGTAGGTAGAGGCACCCACACCGATGCAGGCACCAATAGCACCACTGAGGTTCATAAACGGAAACGTAATGGCAAGTCCGGAGATAGCCATCGGGCCAACACCCTGACCGATGAATATCGAGTCGACCATATTATAGAGTGACGAAGCCACCATGGCCACGATGGCAGGAATGGCATACTGCATCAGCAGGCCGCCCACGGGCTTCGTTCCTAGTTCCAATGTTGCTTTTTTATTATCCATGTCAATCAGAAACATCCAGTTAACGCTGCGAAGTTACACATTTTTCGCGTGATTAGCAAGAAACCAGCCTATTCTTTTGCAAAAGGAAGGGTTTGGAGACCATCTAGCAAATGCGGAAATGACGCAAAACACTTTTTTTCGGCCATGTGTAATCTTGTTTA
>DEFO01000003.1:35967-40224 GCA_002350805.1 Prevotella sp. UBA2850 | reverse complement strand
ATCGTGAAATATTCAGGTTATATTTTTGTTACTGCAATGATAATGTTCAATGCAGAAGAAGATATTAATCCCGAAACAGGGGAATACCTTTTCAATAATTTTTTCGATGCATTTTATTGGGCAGCATGTACTCTAACAACAGTAGGATATGGTGATATTTATCCTATTTCTGATATTGGCAGAGTGATTAGTATTATATCATCAATGGTAGGTATAGCAATTATAGCACTGCCATCAGGTATAATAACTGCCGGATATATGGATGAGCTAAAGGAAAGGAGAAAGAAGAACGAATAGAGTTCTATCAATTTGTATTTTCTCTGTACAAGTACATTTAATGTGACGGTTACTGTGCAAAATTGCGCCCAACGACCATTTATATTTGCCGTGCAAAACAAAGGTTATCTACCTATCACGGATGCCAATCTGGTGATGTATGTTTGGATATGGTCATCACTTTTAGTCATGACGATAGGCAATGTAGCGTTCGATACCTCAAAAGGAGCGGTTCTGACTATTTTTTTAGTCTAGGGAGTTAACAAAGAAGGCTTGCCGTGGCAGACTCCCCCTCAAGCAAAGCGATGATGGGTATTAGGCAGCCCCTCTATACTGTAGAGTGGACAGTGGCAAGCCTTGATGCGTATCAGATTTCGCTTGATGTTTCCTGATTACTGTCTCATTGCTTGCAATTTAATCTGGGTAGCCTCTCATGCCACGAATGCTGGCAGGGGTATTAGGCTACCCATCCCTACCGTTGAATGGCTAACGGAACGAGTTCCAACGAATCGGAAATGACTCTCAGAAACCTCTCGAAAATGCTACGATTTTTAACGCCTGGGGACGCTTGCTTCTAACAGTGTTTTGAAGAAACGCTTAGCCTAATTAGTGTTTATTGATTTGAATTTAACTTATTGAATATTGGTAATTTATAACATTATTTCTTTGGATGCTTAACAAAAAAAAGTACCTTTGGGTGTTAAAACTGACAAGCAGATGAGATTTAAGCCAAGATATAAGCAGTTGCCATCGATGGTTTCAGGTCGTCGCTCGACGGCTTGAACAAGAGCAACCGGTGGGTGTGGCTGGGCGACCATCTCCCTTGGGACGAGAACGAGTAGAAATACGGCCAGAAGCATAACAACCAGACAGCCGGAGCCGGTGCAAAGCCTGCCCGCATGGTGATAGGAGCGATGCTGGTCAAGCATATCACCCACCTTTCCAACCAGGACACCATTGAGATGATACAGGAGAATCCCTACATGCAATACCTGGAGGTTAGGAAGGGTCTTCTCGGCCCTCAACTTGACAAGCTTGCGACTGAGAGTATGGAAAAGTGCACGTTTTTGGCGAAAACGTGCACTTTTATATCCTTTTCTTTTGTCATCCGATAAAAAATATGTACTTTTGCAGCGATTTTCGAAAAGAAGGAAAGAGATAACTTTTTTTTATTTAGATATTTATGAGTTTAAAGATTGTTGTACTTGCCAAGCAAGTACCCGACACAAGAAATGTGGGCAAGGACGCGATGACAGCCGAAGGTACTGTCAACCGTGCTGCGCTGCCTGCTATCTTCAACCCCGAAGATTTGAATGCCCTGGAGCAGGCGCTGCGCTTGAAAGAGCAGCATCCGGGCTCTACTGTTGGAGTGCTCACCATGGGTCCTCCGCGTGCTGGTGAGATTATCCGCCAGGGCCTCTATCGCGGTGCCGATACAGGCTGGTTGCTGACCGACCGACTGTTTGCCGGTGCCGACACGCTGGCCACCTCGTATGCGCTGGCCACTGCCATCAAGAAAATTGGTGATGTTGACATCGTTATCGGCGGCCGTCAGGCCATCGACGGTGACACCGCTCAGGTGGGTCCGCAGGTGGCTCAAAAGCTGGGACTCAATCAGGTCACTTATGCCGAGGAGATTTTGAAAGTGGAAGACGGCAAGGCTCTCATCCGTCGTGTGATCGACGGTGGCGTGGAGACAGTAGAGGCTCCGCTGCCTGTAGTGGTGACAGTGAACGGAAGTGCTGCTCCCTGCCGCCCGCAGAACGCCAAGCTGGTGATGAAGTACAAGCGTGCCACCTGTCCGATGGAGCGTCCTGCCGAGGGCACACCATACGACTATCTGTATGAGCAGCGCCCTGAACTGAATCTCAACCAGTGGAGCGTGGCCGATGTGGATGGCGATGCCAATCAGTGTGGTTTGAGTGGTTCTCCCACGAAGGTGAAAGCCATCAAGAACATTGTGTTCCAGGCGAAGGAGTCGAAGACTTTGACGGCTTCTGATGCAGATATTGAGGGAATGATCAAAGAATTGTTGGACGAAAAAATCATTGGCTAAGTATGAGAATTAAGTAGTTAAAGTAGTTAAGTAGTTAAGCCAAATGTCTGGAGGCTGACACAAGCGAAAATGGTAATGGCTTAACTACGCAGTGCGACAGCGCGATAACTACTTAACTCCTTAACTACAAAAAAAGAATTATGAACAACGTATTTGTATATTGCGAAATAGAAGGTACTCAGGTACAGGAAGTATCTCAGGAGTTGCTGACCAAGGGTCGCAAGCTCGCCAATGAACTGGGTGTGGAGCTCCATGCCGTGGTGGCCGGTACAGGCATCAAGGACAAGGTGGAAGAGCAGATTCTGCCTTACGGCGTCGACAAGCTGTTTGTCTTCGATGGTGAGGGTCTGTTCCCCTACACCTCGGCTCCCCACACCGACATTCTCGTGAACCTCTTCAAGGAGGAGCAGCCGCAGATTTGTCTGATGGGTGCTACCGTCATCGGCCGTGACCTCGGCCCTCGTGTGTCATCATCGCTGACCTCTGGTCTGACTGCTGACTGCACCGAGCTGGAGATTGGTTCCTATGAAGACAAGAAGAACAATAAGGTTTACGACAACCTGCTCTATCAGATTCGTCCCGCCTTCGGTGGCAACATCGTGGCAACGATTGTCAACCCCGAGCACCGTCCCCAGATGGCTACCGTCCGCAGTGGTGTCATGCAGAAGGCTCTCTACGAGGGTGACTGCCGCAAAGAGGTGGTTTATCCCGAGGTTTCTAAGTATGTGAGCCCCGAGGCCTTTGTCGTGAAGGTGCTCGACCACCACGTGGAGGCTGCCAAGCACAACCTGAAGGGTGCGCCCATCGTGGTTGCCGGTGGCTACGGTATGGGCTCGAAGGAGAACTTCGACATGCTGTTCCAGTTGGCCAAGGTGCTCCATGGCGAGGTGGGCGGAAGCCGCGCTGCCGTGGATGCAGGCTGGTTGGATCACGACCGTCAGATTGGTCAGACAGGTGTCACCGTTCATCCGAAGGTATATATCGCCTGCGGTATCTCTGGACAGATCCAGCACATCGCCGGTATGCAGGATTCTGGTATCATCATCAGTATCAATAGCGACCCCGATGCTCCCATCAACCGCATTGCCGACTACGTCATCACGGGTACTGTGGAAGAGGTTGTACCGAAGCTGATCAAGTACTATAAGCAGAATTCGAAATAAGATGAAAGCTTTAGATATTTTCCTCATCCTCTGTGCCATTGCACTGCTAGGCATATCCTATTATTTTAACACGATAGGTAATTATAAGCTCGGTGCTTTATTTAACATCTGTGCTTATGCATGCGGTATTGCTTTTGGCTCAAGAGTAGGAGGAAGAATTTATAAGAAGAACCAAGAAAACAATAAGTAGAATTTGAAGTTAAAGAAGTTAAGAAGTTAAAGAAGTTAAGCCATTACTAATGACTAACCAGTTTCAAAATATAGGTGCTTGGCAGAAAGCTCATACATTTGTGCTTTTGGTTTACAAAGCCACGAAATCATTCCCTGATTTTGAGAAATTTGGGCTTTGTTCTCAGTTTCAACGCGCTGCTGTATCCATTCCTGCCAACATAGCTGAAGGGTATAAGAAACTGTGTCGTGCAGATAAATTACGTTTCTATAATATAGCGCAAGGTAGCCTGGAAGAATGTAGGTATTACATCATACTTTCTAAAGACCTTGGTTATATCAATGAAGAAAGCTACAACCAGTTAGCCATTTCAATTGAGGAAACAAGTAAATTACTTAACGCCTATTGCAAAGGAGTTGTCGACAACAATTTTGGCAATCAGCTATAGCAAGACATTTGGCTTTAACTTCCCTAACTTCATATCTTCTTAACTTCTCAATAATAAAAAGAATTATGGCAAACTATTATAGCGATCATCCTGAGATCGGGTTCTACTTGAACCACCCCCTGATGGCTCGTATCGTTGAGCTGAA
>DEFO01000003.1:0-35839 GCA_002350805.1 Prevotella sp. UBA2850 | reverse complement strand
GACCTGGAAGGTCCGCACCTCGAGAACGGCCGTATGATCTACGCCTCGAAGACATTCGAAAACCTCGATGCCACCCGCAAGGCTGGTCTGTGGGGAGTATCGATGCCCCGTCGTTACGGCGGTCTGAACCTGCCTAACGCCATCTTCTCGATGCTGAGCGAGATGATTTCGGCTGCCGATGCCGGTTTCCAGAACATCTGGAGTCTGCAGAGCTGTATCGACACCCTGTATGAGTTCGGTTCTGAGGAGCAGCGTCAGAAGTATATCCCCCGTGTCTGCGCTGGCGAGGGCATGAGTATGGACCTCACCGAGCCCGATGCCGGTTCCGACCTGCAGCGCGTGATGCTGAAGGCCACCTTCGATGAGAAGGAAAACTGTTGGCGACTGAATGGTGTGAAGCGTTTCATCACCAACGGTGACTCTGACATCCACCTCGTGCTGGCCCGCTCGGAGGAAGGCACGAAGGACGGCCGCGGACTGTCAATGTTCATCTACGACAAGCGCAACGGTGGTGTGAACGTGCGCCACATAGAGCACAAACTCGGTATCCATGGTTCACCCACCTGCGAGCTGACCTACAAGAACGCCAAGGCTGAGCTCTGCGGTAGCACTCGCCTGGGACTGATCAAGTATGTGATGGCCCTGATGAACGGTGCCCGTCTGGGTATTGCCGCTCAGAGCGTGGGTGTGGAGCAGGAGGCTTACAACGAAGCCCTGGCCTATGCCAAAGAGCGCCAGCAGTTCGGCGAGAAGATCATCAACTTCCCCGCTGTCTACGACATGCTCTCTCGCATGAAGGCCAAGCTCGATGCCGGCCGCTCGCTGTTGTATCAGACAGCCTGCTACGTCGACATCTATAAGTGCTTGGAGGACATCGAGCGCGACCGTAAGCTCACACCCGAGGAGAAGCAAGAACTGAAGAAGTATCAGCGTCTGGCCGATGCCTTCACACCGCTCGCCAAGGGTATGAACTCTGAGTATGCCAACCAGAATGCCTACGATGCCATCTCGGTACATGGCGGTAGCGGCTTCATCATGGAATATAAGAGCCAGCGCCTCTATCGTGACGCACGCATCTTCTCCATCTACGAGGGTACCACCCAGTTGCAGGTCGTGGCTGCCATCCGCTACATCTCCAACGGCACCATGCTCAACAACATCAAGGAGATGCTTGCCGACCTGACCGCAGAGGCCAATGGCGCTCTGAAAGCCCGCGTCGAGAAGCTCATCCCCGTCTACGAGGAGGCCCTCAACTATGCCAAGGGCTTGAGCAATCAGGATGCCTTCGACTTCCTGGCACGCCGTCTGTACGACATGACTGCCGAACTGGTGATGTCGCTGCTCATCATCCGCGATGCCGCCAAGAGTCCTGAGCTCTTCGAGAAGTCGGCCAATGTATATGTACGTATGGCTGAGGAGGATGTCTGCGGAAAGGCTGCCTACATCAAGAACTTCCAGGTGGAGGATCTGGCCAACTTCAAGGCTGCGGAGCCCGAGACAGAGGAGTAAGTCAACCACCTGACTGATATACAAAAAAGAAGAATCCGATGAGCCTGCGCGTTCATCGGATTTTTTTATGTGTCTTTGTTGTCGATATAGTTTTCTTACCCAAAGCGGTCGTGGGGATTCTGGTCGTCAAAGTCCCGGTCAGAATGGGTAATTTCCAATTAAGCATTAATTACACTCTAATTAGGCATTAATTACGTTGCAATTAGGCATTAATTGCATGGTAATTAGGCATTAATTAGAGTGTAATTAATCGACTAATTGCAACCCAATTAGGCATTAATTGGAAATGGGGGCGTCAGGAGGCACATTTCGGGTCTAAAAACCGATTGGTGTTTAACAGAACTTTGTTTGCAGGAAACAACTAGGACGACTCTTTTTGCTTATTGCCCATGCTGTAGAGTTTTGCCACCAAGGCACCGCTGATGTTGTGCCACACACTGAAGACTGCACCCGGAATGGTGGCCAGTGGGAAAGCGGCAAAATGAAGCGTAGCCAAACCAGAGGCCAATCCGCTGTTCTGCATGCCTACCTCAATAGAGATGGCCGTACGCTTGGCATGCGAGAGACCCAGCAGCCGGCCTATGCCATAACCAATGGCCAGACCGCCCAGGTTGTGCAACACCACCACGAGCACTACCAGCAGTCCGCCGGTGAGCAGCTTTGAGGCATTGTGAGCCACGATAATCGACACTAGTAAGGCTATCATCAACGACGAGAATGCCGGCAGATAGGCGACAGCCCGCCGAGTGAAGCTCGGCAGGAACTTCTGGATGAGAAATCCGGCCAGGATGGGTGCTATCACCACATAGAGGATAGACTGCAACATGCCCCATGCGTCGACATCGACAAAGGTGCCGGCCAGCAACCATGTGAGCAGCGGAGTGAGCACGGGCGCCAGGACGGTGGAGGTGGCCGTCATACCCACCGACAATGCCAGATCACCCTTGGCCAGATAAGTGATGACGTTTGAGGCCGTGCCTCCCGGACAACAACCTACCAGTATGACACCTAACGCCAGGTCGGCAGGCAGGCCGAACAACTTCGCGAGCAACCATGCCAGCAAGGGCATCACCGTAAACTGTGCCAGACAACCCGTCAGCACATCCTTCGGCCGACTGAACACCACGCGGAAATCCGACGGATTGAGCGTCAAACCCATGCCAAACATGATCAACCCCAGCATCGGATTGATGACCCATGTGCCCACTCTCGACAGGCAAGACGGGAAGAACAATGAGAACAATGCCAATAGCAAGACAAGTGCTCCCATCCAACGGGCTATAAAATCGCATACCTTTTTCATTGCGGCAAAGATACGTTTTTTTCCGCATTCTAACAAATAATTGAATGATTCATCTCTTTCCGACCATCTTTTCACGGTAGCAGAATGCGTATGGGAAAGTATGGACTTAGGTGATATTTTGGGGGGTAGTATCAGCATTTGTGGAAAGAAATGCGTTCACATGTCAGATTATTTCGTATCTTTGCAACAGAGAACATCATCAAAACACACAACCATGACACAAATAGAAAGAATAGAACAAATGGAGCAGGCGCTCAATCAGACCATTGAGGCCACCACATTGCTTGCTGACGCACTCGACCGATATGAACAGGCTCAGGATGCCATTCATCAGTTATCGGCCTATTATGGCAGCGACGATTGGAAGAAAGACTATGCCGACGACGAGGCCGGACGGCTGCCCCAAACGCTGAAACGTGGTGTCCTGTCGGAAGATTGGGCGTGGAATGCACTGGCCGACTGCCGCGAACTGAACATACGCATGCTGGAAATCGTGACTGAAATGCTGCGACAGCAATAATAATGGCTAACTGAAAGAAAGCCTGTTGGCACCGATTCATTGACATCGGACTGCCGACGGCGCTTGTCTCACGCATTAAAAGGCCGCATTTCAGACACGAAAACAGTGTATTTCAGACATTAAAACGAAGTGTTCTTGTGCCTGAAACAGAGATGATATATAACAAAGCATCATACTTAAAAACTACCAACGCGATGAGAAAAATGACGATGACCCTGCTGAGCCTGATGATTTCTGTCTCAGCCATGTCACAAACCGTACCGACACTGGAGACGGGCGGACAGCCCATGCCCGACGAGTGGATTGACAAGGATACGGGCCACCGGGTGATAAAACTGACCCGACGGGCCGGACGCAACTCCAGTTTCTACTTCCACAACAACCCGTTCATTGGCAACGAGATGATTTTCCGGGGCGGCGACAGAGTCTATGCCGGCAATGACATGGTGCACAACGGTGGCCCTGCAGACCGTGTGCAGATGTATGCCGTTGACCTGCAGACACTCCGCATCAGACAGCTCACCCACGAGCCTTTCAACGTGAACACAGAGATTGTCTGTCCGAAAACCCGCGAGATATTCTATCAGCATGGCGACACGGTATTCGCACTGAACACCGACCGGCTGGAGCGGCGAACGATAACGTTGATGCCTCCTGCCCTGCGCGGCGACATCATCACCGTGAATGCCGACGGCACACTATTGGCCGGAAAACTGGACGACCCCAAGGAGCGCGAGATTCTGCGCAACCACCCGAAGAAAAGTGAGTTCTTCAACCTCATCTTCAACGCCAGACTGAAGAAAACCATTTTCACTATCGACACCCGCTCGGGCGACATCGACACCATCTACAGTGAGCGGGCATGGCTGAACCACCTGCAGTTCTCGCCAACCGACCCTACCCTGCTGATGTTCTGCCATGAGGGACCGTGGCACGAGGTGGACCGCATCTGGACCATCGACGTGGTGAAACGCGGTCAGCCGCAGCTCATCCACAAGCGCACCATGTATCGAGAGATTGCCGGACATGAGTGGTGGGGAGCCGACGGACGGTACATCTACTTCGACTTGCAGAAGCCGCGCGGAGAGACTTTCTTCGTGGGGAAGACCAATGTATATACGGGGGTGGAGGAAGACTACGAGCTGCAACGCCACGAATGGTCGGTACACTTCGTCTCATCGTGGGACGAGAAGACACTGGCTGGCGACGGAGGCTCGAAGACATCGGTGGCCCACTCGCCTGAAGGACAGTGGATTTACTTTTTCGAATACGACGGAAAAAGGCTGAAGAGCACCCGGCTGGTGAACATGAAGAACCACAACTACAACCTGGAACCCAACATCCACTTCTCGCCCGACCAGCGATGGATTATCTTCCGCGCCAACTTCGAGGGGGTAGAAAATGTATATGCAGTGGAGATTTAGGGTTTTCAAGGTGAGAAGAGAAACTTTTCAAGTTGAGAACAGAAAAGACCCTTCCTAACCTCACCTAAAGACCCGACCCTGCCAATAAGGGGAGGGAACGGTTATCCTTGAGGCTCCAAGCCCCCTCCATCTTCTCCAAGGAGGAGAGATGATTACCCCTCAAGCTGGAAAGCAGACTTGAGAGGTAATCATACTTGTCACTTCTCACTTATCACTTCTCACTTAGAACAACTTGCCACTTAAAAAAACTCTCACTCGGACAAGCTGACATGCCATGAGTTGTCCTGCCGGAACACACGGTCGATGGTGACGGTCTCTGCTTGTTTTTTGGTAAGCTGACGGCTCCATGTCACCCGCTCCTTTGTCTTTGCTCCCTCGCCGCGATTGTTATACTCCTCATAGCGTGCGGTACGCTCATTGTCGGCATTGTTCCAATTGTGCCAACCGGCGGCCACAATATGCGTGCCCAGCTCGCAGTTCATGAACAGGGTATGGGCATAAGGACGCCAGGGACGGCCGAGATACACCTTGTCGATACCCTCGGCGGCCGTCAGACGACAATGGTTGAACACGTAGCCATAAGTCACCTCCTGCGGTGTGGATGCAGCCGTGACATACGAGTTGGCCTTGCTATGGATGTGACAACGCTCAAACCAAGCGGTAGACGGACCGAAGATAAAGTCGGTGGTTCCCTCGATATAACAGTCCTTGAACAGTATGCGGGTACCTGCCACACCTGTATAGACGGTGTCTTGGTTGCCCAGCAGACGGCAGCCGATGAACTGCAGATGGTCACCCTCCGTATGGAGAGCCACGGCCTGACCCAACTTGGCGGCATTGTTCTCGATGGTGATGTTACGGAAGGTGATATAGCTGCCCTGCACCTTGACGGTGTAAGTGCGGAAGGTGCCCATACCCTTGCCCGTGGCAGGGTAATAGATATTGGCGTGGTCGTCGTAGGTGATGATGGTGCGCTCGGCATCCTCACCCAGAATCTCAATATGGGTCAGCCATGAGGGAATGATGACTTTCTCTTTGTAGACTCCGTTCTTCACGAAAATCACCTTATGGTATTCCATAAAAGCACGGCAAACCTCAACAGCCTCACCCACCGTGCGGAACTCACCGGTACCGTCGCGGGCAACAACTAGCGTGTCGGGATTATCGTACTTGCCCGCACTCAACAGAGACTGGGGCATGAGAGCAAGGAGAAAGACGGCCAGCAGGCTTGTCCTCCATGTGGTGGAATGATTGGTTTTCATATTGAGTTTGTTTTGATGATGATGATCCGATTTGGTTTCCCCATTCATCCGCTATTTGTTAGAGGGCGCATAAGCAGGCTATTGCAGACAGGCAGCGCCGCTGGGGACAACAGACTTAAAGAATCTGCTGCACTTCCTGCATATTGGCCACCTTCTTCAGTTTCTCGATGATGGTCTTCACATTCTCGCGGTCGTAGACACGCATGTCTATCTTGCCTGTGAAGATACCTTCGTTCGAGGAAATGGTGATATGGCGCATATCGATGTTGAACTCGTCGGTAATAACCTCTGCCACATCCTTGAGCATGCCTTTGCGGTCGATGCCGGTGATTTGGATGGTAGCATCGAAGAACAACTGCTTGTGCATATCCCACTTGGCATCGACGATACGGTTGCCATAGCTGGACTTCAGTTTGGAGGCTACCGAGCAGGCACGCTTGTGTATCTCGATATGGTTCTTTCCGTCGATGTAACCCAGGATGTCGTCGCCGGGAATGGGATGACAACAGTCGGGGAAGAGATATTGGTGGATATTGTCCTCGGAGATGTAAATGGGTTTCTTCTTGTTGAAACCCTGCGGGACGACAAACAGTTCGTTGCCGGCCTCATGGGGTGTCTCTGCCTTCTTCTTGTCTTTCTTGATAAAAGGCACGTAACGCCGCCAGCCGATGGTCGACGACGATTTCTTCTTGCCCAGCAGCTCGTCGATATCCTTGTCGCCAAGAATGATTTTCTTCTCGCCCAGGGCCAAGAACAGACTCTCGTGCTTCTGTATCTCGTGATAGGCACAGAGTTTGTCGAGCACCGACGAGGTAAGCTCCATGTCGTGACGCTGCAAGAACTCTGTGAGAATCTCCTCGCCTTGCTTCTGTATCTCACGACCGTTGCGGCGCAGGATGGACTGTATCTTCGAACGGGCCTTGGCTGTCGATACGAAGTTGATCCACGAGGCATCCACATGCTGCGACTTTGAGGTAAGAATTTCCACCTGGTCGCCGCTTTGCAGCTTATGGCTCAACGGCACGAGTTTATGGTTGACCTTGGCACCAATACAGTGGCTGCCCAGGAAAGTGTGTATCTGGAAAGCAAAGTCGAGAGCCGTACAGCCGGCTGGCATCGTCTTGATCTCACCCTTAGGCGTAAAGACGAATATCTCGCTGGCAAAAAGGTTGAGCTTGATGGCATCGAGAAAGTCCATGGCATCGGGCTGCGGATCGTCGAGGATTTCCTTGATGGTGCTCAGCCAGTCGTTCAGCTCGCCCTCGTCCTCGGTGATCTCCACGAAGTCGCCCTCTTTGTATTTCCAATGAGCGGCAAATCCCTGCTCGGCCACCTCGTCCATTTTGTCGGAACGAATCTGCACCTCTATCCAACGGCCCTGCCGTGACATCAGTGTGACATGAAGGGCCTGATAGCCATTGGCTTTCGGGTGGCTCAGCCAGTCGCGCAGACGATCGGGATGACTCTTATAGATTTTGCTGATGGCCACATAGATGTTGAAACACTCGTTGATTTCGTTCTCGCGGTTGTTGGGGGTGAAAATGATGCGGACAGCCAGAATGTCGTATATCTCATCGAAGGATACATGCTTATTCTGCATCTTATTCCAAATGGAATAGGGGCTCTTCACACGCATCTTCAGCTCGTATTTCACGCCCATCTCGTCGAGCGCCTTACGAATAGGAGCCGTAAACTGGTCGAACAATACATCGCGTGACGCCTGGGTAGAGGCCAGCTTCTTCTGAATGGTGGCATACTCCTCGGGATGCTCGAAGCGGAAACTGAGGTTCTCGAGTTCCGTCTTGATCTTATTGAGTCCCAGACGGTTGGCCAGCGGTGCATAGATGTAGAGGGTCTCACCGGCTATCTTATACTGCTTGTTGGCGGGTTGCGACTCCAGTGTACGCATATTATGCAGACGGTCGCAAATCTTGATGAGAATGACGCGAATGTCATCACTCATAGTGAGCAGCAGTTTCTTGAAGTTCTCGGCTTGTGCCGATGCCTGCTCGCCGAAGATTCCACCCGATATCTTGGTCAGCCCGTCGACAATCTGCGCAATCTTCGGGCCGAACATATTGCTGATATCCTCAACGGTATAATCGGTATCTTCCACCACATCGTGCAGCAGTGCCGAGCAGATGCTGGTAGAGCCAAGGCCCATCTCCTCACTGGCGATCTGGGCTACGGCGATGGGATGCATGATATATGGTTCGCCAGAAAGACGACGCACGCCCTTATGTGCCTGACGGGCAAAGTTGAATGCCTTGGTAATCAGGTCCACTTTCTTTCTGTGGGGTGACAACAGGTAAGTGTCCAGCAGATGCTGGAAGGCATCATCGACCATCTTCTCTTCTGCAGCCTCGCGCTCCAGTTCGGCATCCATCGGTTTCGGCTCATCCATATTCATGATACTTACTTATATAATTAAGGTATATAAAGCAGATGTTACTTCACTTTCAGTTTCTTTCCGGCACGTATGTTGCTACCCTTGATACCGTTCAGACGCTTCAGTTTGTCGACGGTGGTATGGTTGCGACGTGCTATCTCCGACAATGTCTGACCCGACTTCACGGTGACGCTCTTCGAGCCTCTGTCGCGGCGACCCTTCCGGCCCTTGCGGGCATCACGTCCATGATGACCACGGCCACTCTTCGACCTGACAGAGGTGCGCGTGGGGCGCTGCACTTGCGGGATATCCTCGGGAATGGCTACCTCGGTACGGTTTTTCAGCAGGACATCGGCCTGGTAGTTGTAGACAGAGTCCTCGTTGTCGATAAACACATTGATGGCCTCCTGGGGCAGGCGTAGCACAGAGGGCTTGGTATAGCCATTGACGATGTTGCGGCGATACTGAGGATTCAGCGTGCGAAGGATGTCCAAATCGACGCCACAAACAGCGGCAATCTGCTCGAAGTGAACGTTCTTGTTGACCATGATCGTATCGGTCTTCACCGGCAGACGAGTCACCATAGGACAGATATTGTGCTCACAATAATAGTTCATGATGTAGTTGGCAGCGATGAATGCCGGCACATATCCGCGGGTTTCCTTGGGCAGGTAGGGATAAATCTTCCAGTAGTCGGTTTCTCCGCCAGCACGGTGGATGGCCTTTGCGATATTGTCGGGCCCGCAGTTGTAGGCAGCAATCACCAAGTTCCAGTCACCATAGATGCGGTAGAGGTCCTTCAGATAGTGGGCGGCAGCATAAGAAGCCTTGATGGGGTCGCACCGCTCGTCGACCAGTGTGTTTACCTCCAGCCCATACTGCTTACCTGTGGTGAGCATGAACTGCCAGAGTCCGGTGGCACCGACACGCGAGACAGCCCTGGGATTGAGCGACGACTCTATCACGGGCAGGTATCTTAGTTCCAAGGGCATGCCATACTCCTCGAGTGCCTGCTCGAAGATGGGCATATAGAAATTGGCTGCTCCCAGCATGAAACTCACATTGCGGCGGAAACGGCCGGCATAACGGTCGATGCAAGCCTGCACCTCGTTGTTGTAAACCATCTCCATGATGTTAGGCAGGCGGCGCAACCGGTCGATATACACCTCTTTGGGGAACATCGGGTTGATATCCTTGTAGTTGCAGTCGGTGTCGGGCAGCAAATAGGTCTTCGCATTATATTCGTTCATCAGGCTGTCGACATTCAGCGTCATGCCCTCTGGCAATGCAATCACTTCTTCTTGTCCTCGCTGATCTTTCACAATGACATCGTTCTCATTCTGTGCATGTAGCGCACAGCTGCCAGCGAACAGCATTGTGGCAATCAGTAATTTCATCTTCTTCATTATTCAATTCTCTTTTTTGATATTATTTCATTGAAAACACTAAAACGTCAGGCTGCACTGCAACCCTAATCCCCCCGACTTCAGAGGGTTGTTCGAGTATTGGGTATTGATCACCGATGGAGCTACCCGAAAACTCAAATCATCGGAAATGTCGAACTGCGCCAACGACGCATCGACGTAGGCATCAATCACAGAAAGTGCATAAACACCAACCATGATGAAGAAACTCATGTCACGATAACGACGGTAATAGTCCTTGCGCTTCTTGAAGAGTTGCTTAAACCGTTCCTCGTTATTACTCTCTATCCTCTGACCCAGATGCAGGAACTGGTTGTAGCTCTGCGTATTGGGGTCGTCGTCCATGATATCCAGATAGGCCTGCGAATAGTCATGGTACATCTGGTTGTTCCAGCGCATGGCATAGGCACAGCCCAGAAATCCTCCGTAGATGATGGGCAACTTCCAGTATTTCTGGTTGTAAATCTGTCCGGCGCCCGGCAATACGATAGCCAGCCACATGGCCCTCTTCGGGTCGGGCTGCCACGTAGACCAGTCGCGCTTGGACTTTCTTTTTACCTTTGTCGAGTCGGCCACCGTCAGTTTGCCAATAGTCTTCGCCGTGTCGTTGATGATCTGCAATGACCTCTTGTTGATAGAGTCGGCCTCAGCAGCAGTCAGTATCTTGACGCTGATGATGCTATCGGGCTCCGCCGGCAATGTCTTTGCAGATTCATGCTCAACAGCCGACACTGTCAGACAGGCAGACATCATCACCACGACCATCAGGGGTCTCCATATATGTGATATATGAATCTTCACGATAGTTTTCCGACTAGTCTTTCAGTTTGTCAAACATGTTGATGATGCGCTCCAGCTCATCCTCGCTATTGAAGGCTATGCTGATTTTCCCCTTGCCCTTGGGGGTGCAGCTCAGCTGTACCTTCGTCTGGAAGAACTCCGACAAGCGGTCTTTCAGTACGTTGAACTCGCTGGGCATCTGCTTCCTGGCAGCTATTTTCTTCTTTCCGGCATCCACATCCTCGCCGCTCTTGAGCAATTGAACCATCTCCTCAACCTTACGCACAGGATAACCGTTCTTCTGAATCTCCTTGAAGACCTTGATTTGCAGCGACGGACTGTCAAGTGCGAGCAGCGCACGGGCATGCCCCATGTCGATATCTTTCTTCTGCAAGGCCATCTGCACTTGGGCAGGAAGCTTCAGCAGGCGCAGGTAGTTGGTTACTGCCGAGCGGCTTTTGCCCACGCGCTCTGACACTTTCTCCTGTGTCATGCCACTTTTCTCCATCAGTTTCTGATAGGCCAGGGCAATCTCTATGGAGTTGAGGTCTTCGCGCTGGATATTCTCCACCAGGGCCATCTCCATGACATTCTCGTCGTCGATGGTCTTGATGTATGCGGGAATGGATGTCAGACCGGCCAGCTGCGAGGCGCGCCAACGCCGCTCTCCGGCAATGATCTGATAACGGTCGTCGGCTATCTTACGAAGGGTGATGGGCTGGACGATGCCCAACTGGCTGATGCTGTTGGCCAGTTCCTGCAAAGCCTCGGGTGCGAACTCGCGGCGAGGCTGGTTGGGATTGGCCTCAATCTGGCTGATGGCAATCTCGTTGATGGTCGAGCTGCCCTGCGTTCTGACTCCTGTCGTATCGATGAGCGCATCCAGTCCGCGGCCCTCGCTGATGTCGTCGAGTCCGCGGCCCAGTGCCGACTTATTATATTTTTTCTTTACTGCCATTACTTGTTCTTGTTTATAATCTCCTTTGCCAGTGCCAAGTGGTTCTTCGAGCCGGTAGAGTCGGCATCGTAGAGGATGACGGGCAGTCCGTGGCTCGGGCTCTCACTGAGTTTCACGTTACGCTGGATGACGGTCTTGAACACCAGTTCCTGGAAGTGGCGCTTCACCTCATCGTAAATCTGGTTGGCCAGGCGCAGACGGCTGTCGTACATCGTCAGCAGGAAACCCTCAATCTCCAGTTTCGGATTCAGTTTGGTCTTAATGATCTTGATGGTGTTCAATAGTTTGCTGATGCCTTCCAAGGCGAAATACTCACATTGCACAGGAATGATGACCGAGTCGGCTGCGGTGAGCGAATTCACGGTAATCAGTCCCAGCGAAGGAGAACAGTCAATCAATATATAGTCGTACTCGTCCTTGATGGGAGCGAGCATTTTCTGTATCACTTTCTCTCTGTTATCCAGGTTGAGCATCTCTATCTCGGCACCCACCAGGTCGATGTGGCTCGGAATGATGTCCAACCCGTCAATATCTGTGGTGTAAATCGCGTCGCGAACATCGGCGTGGTTGATGATGCACTCATAGAGAGAGCAGTCCACCTCCTTGATATCAACACCCAGTCCGCTGGAGGCATTGGCCTGCGGGTCGGCGTCGACAACAAGTACGTTTTTCTCCAGTGTGGCAAGCGATGCGGCCAGATTAATAGTCGTCGTTGTCTTGCCTACACCACCCTTCTGGTTTGCTAATGCAATAATTTTTCCCATGTTGCTTCTAAAATTTCGTGCAAAGTTACGAATTTTATATGAGAATGCCGTATTTCTGAACCATTTTTCGTATTTTTGCACCCAAGAAACCAAGAAATTTATGAAAAATAAAAAACCATTAATACTTATTTCGAATGATGACGGCTATCATTCGAAGGGGTTGAGGTGCCTCGTCGACATGATTCGCGACTTGGCCGACATCATTGTTTGTGCTCCCGAGGCGGCCCGTTCGGGTTTTTCATGTGCTTTCTCGGCCACCAAATATCTCACCCTGAAAAGGCGCCACACCATCGAGGGAGTGGAGATGTGGTCGTGCAACGGCACACCCGTCGACTGCGTGAAACTGGCGCTCGACCAGTTCTGCAAGGAGCGTAAGCCCGACATGATCATCGGCGGCATCAACCATGGCGACAATGCCTCGGTGAACACCCACTACAGCGGCACCATGGGCGTGACGCTCGAAGGATGCATGAAGTACATTCCGTCGGTGGCTTACTCTATTTGCGACTACAGCGACGATGCCGACTTTGAGCCCTTGCGCCCCTATGTGCACGACATGACTGCCAAGATTCTGCGCGAGGGACTACCCAAGGGAGTCTGCCTGAACATCAATTTCCCGGTGGTGCCCGAATTTAAAGGTGTCAAGGTGTGCCGCATGGCCTTCGGCACATGGGGCAACGAGTGTGTGAAATGCAGGCATCCGCGCGGCTACGACTACTTCTGGATGGTAGGCTCGTACACCAACGATGAACCCGAAAACGAGGATACCGACAACTGGGGACTGGAGCATGGTTACATCACCATCACTCCCACGCAAATCGATGTCACGGCCTACAGCGCCATGGACCAAGTGCGCGAGCTGCTCGCTCCCAACTCCTGATTGTTCATCTTATCACGACTCTATCATGAAGTATTATCTGATTGTCGGCGAGGCGAGCGGCGATTTGCATGCGTCGCACCTGATGAAAGCTCTGAAAGAAGAGGATCCCGAGGCTGAGTTCCGTTTCTTCGGAGGCGACTTGATGGCGGCCCAAGGCGGACAGCTAGTCAAGCACTACCGCGAGCTGGCCTACATGGGGTTCATTCCTGTACTGATGCACCTGCGCACCATCTTCAGAAATATGGACTTTTGTAAAAAAGATATCATATCGTGGAATCCCCATGTCGTCATTCTCGTCGACTATCCAGGCTTCAACCTTTCCATTGCCAAATTTGTGCGTCGCGAGACACGTATTCCTGTCTACTATTACATCTCGCCCAAGATTTGGGCATGGAAAGAATACCGCATAAAGAACATCAAACGTGATGTCGATCAGCTTTTTTCCATTCTGCCCTTCGAGGTTCCGTTCTTTGAGCAGAAACACCACTTCCCCATCCATTATGTGGGTAATCCTACGGCCGACGAGGTGCGCCAGTTTCAAGCCGGCTATCAGGAGACGAGCAAGGAGTTCTGCAAGCGTAACCAGCTGAGCGACAAGCCTATTATTGCTCTGTTAGCTGGCAGCAGGCGACAGGAAATCAAAGACAATCTGCCTGCCATGATGGAAGCAACTGAGCATTTAGGCGACTATCAGATGGTATTGGCAGGCGCTCCAGGTATTGAGCCTTCATACTACGACGAGTTTCTGCGGGGCAGTCATGTGCGCATCGTCAACAACGAGACCTATGCGCTACTCTCCCATGCCACGGCAGCCTTGGTGACCAGCGGCACGGCTACCCTCGAGACGGCCCTGTTCGATGTTCCTCAGGTGGTATGCTATAAGACGCCTGTCCCCCACCTCATCCGCTTTGCCTACAATCACATCATTAAATGTAAATATATTTCTTTAGTCAATCTCATTGCCGATGAAGAGATTGTACAAGAGCTCTTGGCCGACCGGTTCTCCGTGCGAAACATCCGTCACGAGCTGACACGCATCATGCCCGGACAACCTGACCGCGAGACGATGCTCAGCGGCTACCGCAAAGTGCACAAACTGCTGGGCACTGCCGTAGCGCCATCCAACGCAGCACGCCTGATGGTCGGCTTTTTGTCACATAACCGCGGGTGACTGAAAGAACTTTTTTGTATCCGTTTTTCTCCTCCTAGCCGTAAGTGCCTGCCATCCCTGACGAGACGCCAGGCTTTCTTACACGACTGACGATGGTGGGCGACCCCGGTGCCTTTACCTTTACCCGGCAAAAAGACACCATCAGCCATCCACCATCGTCAGCTCATCCAACGCTAAGCGCTCTTACGCCTAGCTGCACGTTTATTTCTGATTCAACATCTCCTTCACGGCACGCTCGAGTTGCGGGTCACGGCCGTTGATCACATCCTCAGGACTGTTGTACACCTCAATGTCGGGATAGAGGGTCTGATTCTCGCAGTAATTACCGCGCATGTCCTGACATCCCACCTGCGGGATTCCGAATACCATGCCGTTGATGACGGTCTCCCACCACACGGCGGTCATTGTGCCGGCCACAGGCGCACCGATGAGCTTACCTATACCCAGCTCTCTGTACACCCACGGGAAGCCGTGACCATTGCTATAGTCATCCTCACACATCAGCACGCACGAGGGTTTCACCCATTTGTTATAGGGGTCGCGGCCCACATACTTTCCATGCGGGATGAATTTCTGATACTGTTTGCCACTGAGCAGCGTGCATAAATCGTCGTGAAGCCAGCCACCGCCATTATGGCGCTCGTCAACCACCGCAGCATCGCGGTTACGGTTCTTGTCGCTCAGCAGGTCGTTGTAGACAGTGCGAAAACTAGGGCTGTCCATGGCTTTCACATGTACGTAGGCCAGTTTTCCACCCGACAGACGGTCCACCATCTCGCGGTTGCGGTCCACCCAACGCTTATAGAGCAACTCCAGCTGCTGGCTCATCGTGATGGCCTTGATGCTGACATCGTTGCGCTTGCCCGTAGTGGGGTTGAAGATGGTGAGGCGCACCTGCTTGCCCGCCTTTCCGTCGAGCAGCGGGAAGTAGTCCTCGCCGGCCTTGATGGCATGTCCGTCAATCTGCTCAATAATGCACCCTGCGGTCACACCCGAGTTTTTCTGTGCCAGGGGTGAGCGGCGCACCACCTCCTCTATGCGCAGTCCGTCGCCCTCGTAGTTGTTATCCAGGAATACACCCAACTCGGCCGTCTTCAACGAGGCACCGGGGGCCGTGTAACGTGCACCGGTATGCGAGCCGTTCAACTCGCCCAGCATCTCGCTCAGCATGTCGCGGAAGTCGTATTCATTATTAATATAAGGCAGGAAACGGCGGTAGGTCTCACGATAGCCTTCCCAGTCGACACCGTGGATATCCTCCACATAGAACTTATCCTTCACCTGCTGCCAGATATGGTCGAAGATGTAGGCACGCTCCTCGTAAGGTCGGTAGTTGAACTCGGCCTCGAAAGCCACGGGTGTGGGAGTGCCTTTCATGAGATCGACCTTCTTGATGCCGCCCTGCGAACAGAGAAAGAGGTTCTTGAAACCCTTGTCGGCATACATGTATCCACGTCCCACATTCTTCATCACGAGCGTGGTTTTCTGCTCACGCAGGTCGTGTTTCCAGAGGTCCATACCTCCCTCGAAGGCTGCCTGGTAGTACAGGGTGTCGCCCTTGAGCACAGCGTCGCCCATACGGGCTGAGTTGACCGTGAGGCGGATGATGCGGTCGCGGCAGTTGTCAAGGTCGAATGCCAGCGTCTTGGCCGATGCCTGCTGGGTGTTAGCGGGTTGTTTCTTCTTATTGTTAGCCTTCTTGCTGTTGGCTGCCGGTTTCTTGTCGCCCATGTCGGGCTTCTTGCTGCGGGCTTCCTTCTCGGCCTCCTCGCGCATCACCTTCTCTTCTTTGGTCATGCGGAAACGGTCGTAGGCATCCACATCGAAGAACATCACGTAATAGTCGGTCTCGGCTCCCCAGCTGCCATGGCTGCGATATCCGGCGCGGTCGCTCTCGAAGAGCATAGCCTTGCCGCCCAGCACCCACTTGGCACCTCCGTCGTTGTAGCCGCTCTCGGTCAGGTTGTGAATCTCGCCGTTGCCCGAGGCATTGACCAGCGCCACATCCTGGTTGTTCCATCCGCCGGTGCCAATATAACTGCTCAGCAGCCATTTGCTGTCGGGACTCCACTCAAACCAGAGGTCGCCATCGCTATACGAGAAATTAAACTTGCCGTCCATCACCGTGCGCACCTGCTTCGATGCCAGGTTGATGACGCGCAGGGTGCCTCGGTTCTCGAAGAAGGCCACCTCCTTGCCGTCGGGACTGAACTTAGGCTGTAGCGAGGTGACGTCGGTGTTGGTCAGGCGTTCCTCCTCCATGTCGGTGCAGTAGGTGAACAGCTTCTCGTCGGTCTTTCTCAGCTTGGTGCGGTAGATCTGCCAGTGTCCGCCCCGCTCGGCACAATAGACGATGCTACGGCCGTCGGGGGCAAAGTCGATGCTACGCTCCTGCTCGGGAGTGTCGGTCACCTGCTTGGTGGTCTTATAGTCGACCGATGTCACATAAACATCGCCATGCATCACGAAAGCCACTTCCTTGCCACTGGGCGACAGACTGATTTCGGTGGCGCCGTTGCTGCGCACCTGGCGCACCAGGTCGCGGTCGTTGCGGTCGGCGCAGATGCTGATCTTCACCTTCTGGGGTTGTCCGCCGGCCTTCAGCGTGTATATCTCGCCGTCGTAGCCGTAGCAGATGGTGCCGTTCTTGGCCACGGTGAGGAAGCGTACGGGATTCTTCTGATGGTGTGTGAGCTGCTGCTTGCCGGTGCCGTCGATGTTGCGGCGGTAGACATTGAAGGTGCCGTCTTCCTCACTCAGATAGTAGTACGACCGGTCGTCGGCCCAGCGCGGGGTGCGGTCCTCGCCCTTAAAGCTGCTCAGCTTGGTGTATTTCCCATTCTGGCAGAGCCAGATGTCACGGCAGATGGGCGACTGATGGTGCTTGCGGAACGGGTCCTCATAGCCTTTCCAGTCGTGGTAAAGCACGTCGCCGTGGCTGTTCAGGCTCACATCCTCCATCATGAGCGTTGAGAACATGCGGGGTCTGCCGCCCTCGGTGCTCACCTCATACACCTGGCAGGTACGGCCTCCGGCAAAGATATTCGACTTTGCCGAGGGCATCAGCGCGGCCGAGAAGAGCACGTGAGTGTTATCGCGGAAAGCCATTGGCAACTCCGTACCGCTATGCGTCGTCAGCCGTTTGGGCGCTCCACCCGTTGCATCCATCACATAAACGTCGAGACTGCCTTCGCGGGCAGAGGCAAAAGCGAGTTTCCTGCCGTCGGGACTCCACACGGGGTAAGCGTCGTAGGCAGCGTTCGAGGTCAGCTGACGGGCACTACCTCCAGTCGCTGGAACGCTGTAGATATCGCCTTGATAGGAGAAGGCAATGGTCTGCCCGTCGGGCGAAATGGCGCAAAAGCGCATCCATAGCGGTTCATTCTGAGCACTTGTCACTGCCCATGCAGCCAGTAGCAAAACTGATAAGATTGTCTTTTTCATGTCTTCCGTTGTTAGTTTCTGATGATTATGGTTTTTCTATGCTGCAAAAATACAAAAAAATATGAGAAGAAATGACTTTTGCGAGGAAATTGTTTTAATTAGGAGTGTAGGAGTGTGGGAGTTTTATTAGGAGGGAGTTTTTATTAGGAGTGTGGGAGTGTAGGAGTGTAGACAATACCAAAGGTAATCATACCTCTCCGTTCTCAACTCTCCGTTCTCAGTTCGTAAGGTAATCATACCTCTCAACTCTCAGTTCTCAACTTGTTAGGGGGAGTTTGGACAATACTCTGCCTCTTGAACTTGGAATCTTGAACCTTGAACTTGGAACCTTGAACTTGGAACCCAGAACTGGCGTCAGCCCTGCCCTCCCCTATTCTCGCATTTTATCACATAAGATGAAAAGTAAGTTACACTAGATGACATGGTTTTCAACAAAAAGTTGTATTTTTGCAGACGAAAAAGACGGAGGCCACGGCCATGCGCCAAGAGGAAGCTCGCTACAGACTCTCTTCCCTTCAGGCAGACAAGGCCGCCATCCCCATCAAAATAGCGAAAGAAAGTACATACTAAACAACAATAACAACAATGACTCAAAATCAAAACAACGGTAGCAAGAGCTACCTCATCTCCATCGTTCTCGTGGCAGTACTCGGTGGACTGCTTTTCGGTTACGATACCGCCGTCATCTCGGGTGCGGAGAAGGGTCTACAAGCCTTCTTCATGGAGGCCAAGGACTTCACCTACACCGACGGATGGCATGGTTTCACCTCGGCGTCGGCTCTCATCGGCTGCATCATCGGCTCAGCCTTCTCGGGTCTGCTGGCCACCAACCTGGGCCGTAAGAAGTCGCTCATCATTGCCGGCCTGCTGTTCTTCGTCTCGGCGCTCGGCTCGATGTACCCCGAGTTTCTATTCTTCGCCAAGGGAGAGCCCACATTCTCGTTGCTCATCATGTTCAACATCTACCGTGTCATCGGTGGTATAGGCGTCGGTCTGGCCTCGGCCATCTGCCCGATGTACATCGGCGAGGTGGCCCCGTCGAACATCCGCGGCATGCTGGTGTCGTGGAACCAGTTTGCCATTATCTTCGGCCAGCTGGTGGTCTATTTCGTCAACTTCTTCATCCTAGGCGACCATATCCAGCCGGTGGTCGAGGAGATGGGCAAGGGCCTTGCCGCCATCAACCCCGCCGCCCAATGGACCGTCACCACGGGCTGGCGCTACATGTTCGGTAGCGAGGCCGTTCCCGCCGGGCTCTTTGCCCTGCTCATCTGCTTCGTGCCCGAGACGCCGCGCTACCTCGTCAGCATCGGCGACGACAAGAAGGCGCTGACCGTACTCTCGAGAATCAACGGCATGGAGAAAGCCCAGCAGATTCTGCAGGACATCCGCGACACCATGACCGAGAAGACCGAGCGGCTGATGACCTACGGTGCCATGTGCATCTTCGTCGGCATCATGCTGAGCGTCTTCCAGCAGGCCGTCGGCATCAACGCCGTTCTCTACTATGCTCCGCGCATCTTCGGCGACATGGGCATGGAGAACCCGATGGTCGTCACCGTCTTCATGGGTGTCATCAACATCCTGTTCACGCTGGTGGCCGTCTTCACCGTCGAGAAGCTAGGCCGCAAGCCGCTGCTCATCTGCGGTTCGCTGGGCATGGCCATTGGTGCCTTCGGCGTGGCCCTCACCTTCGGCCATCCCGGACTGGAGATGGTGACCGCCGTATCCATCATGGTCTATTCGGCCTCGTTCATGTTCTCGTGGGGCCCCATCTGCTGGGTGCTCATCGCCGAGATATTCCCCAACACCATCCGTGGCGCCGCCGTGGCCATCGCCGTGGCTTTCCAGTGGATATTCAACTTCATCGTCAGCTCCACCTTCGTGCCTATGTTCAACATGCACCTCAGCGAGGGCGACGACTTCGGCCACTGGTTCACCTACGGCCTCTATGGCATCATCTGCGTCGTTGCCGCCATCTTCGTCTGGAAGCTGGTTCCCGAGACCAAGGGCAAGACGCTCGAGGATATGACCAAGCTCTGGAAGAAGGCCTAGGCGCCTTCCAGGGCCGGCATCCCACAACTGCCGCCTGCCCCGTTGGCCCAGCCGCCGGCGGGGGGTGCAATAAAGGCGGGCACCTCTTGTTTCAGAGATGCCCGCCTTTATCATTGAGTAAAATTAATTGTACCAAATCGATGAGTTGCTTGCCATACCATAGCGATCATCATTTTCGTTGTAAATGTTGTCTAGTTCGTACTCCTCCTTGTGGTTGTACGTTGTTTTCACCTTTTTCATAACGCTCCTTCCCATGATTAAAATTAACAAGTTCACATGTTGATTTGCTGCAAATATAATAAATATTGCGTCAGATTATTCAATAATCATATTAAAAATCGTTAAATCTATAACTAAACGGGCATTTCCTGAATAATTCCCGTATGAATATCTATTACAATGCGGTTTCTTTGTGCTGTAAGCATTTCTGTTGGTCAATCGGTTTTCATCGTTCCCGAGAATCCAATGTCCTCTCTTTCACGCGAGAAGACCTGAATGGAGGCATTGGCGTTTTCGAACACCTCCACCACATACTGGTAGGTGTCCTCCTCGTTCTGGGTGAGAATCACGATGCGGGTGAGTCCCTGCTTCACGAGTCCCTGCTGGTAGTCGGTGATGATCGAGTTGAAGTGGAGTCCCTTACCGCCGCCGTAGGGGATGTGGTAGGCCCGTCCGAAATAGGGCAAGTACGACTTGAGCGTGTCGCCGCTCACCGTCAGTTCGTAACCGTAGTCTATCCGCCGTGAGCCGCCCCTCCGCGGGTAGCAGTGGTCCACTTCGATGGTGTAGTGGCGCTCGGCCAGTTGTTGTCTCACCATCCGGGCCACCTTGGCGCGTCGCTGCTCCTTGGTCAGTCCGTCGTTTTGCGTGGTAGCGCAGGCAGTCAGCAGCACGGCCGCTACCATCGTCATCATCAGTTTTTTCATAGGCTGTTATCTAAAATATGGTGTTAATAATTCCAATGAGGCATCCCAGCAGCGCTCCGAACCAGATGACCGCCTTCAGTTCCTTGTCCATCACCTGGTGTACGATGCGCTCGGTGTCGTTCATGTCCATCTCGTTGATGCGGTTCTCTATCATCTTGCTGATGTTGAGGGCATTCAGGATGCGCGGCAACCGCTCGGTGATGATGGTGCGGTAGAGCGCGATGGCCGTCTCCTTCAGCTGCTCCACCTGCTGTTCGCGGTCCTCCATCAGCTGGCACATCGGCACCTGCATCAGCTTCTCGCTCTCGCTCTTCAGCAGGTGGCTCACCATCTGCTCCGAATGCTGGCTGATGAGCTCGTTGATATGCTTGGCCATCAGGTGCTCGGCCGGCTCGGCCACCAGCTCGGCCATCTGGTTGAGGCCCAGCGTAGAGCCCACGACGCCCGCCATGCCGCTCTGCATCTTCTCGAGCACCTTCTCCATGATTTTATGCGATATTTTCGTGCCCACCGACTCGTCGCTCAGCTTCTTGTAGAGCATCTTCGTCAGGTCGGTCTCCACCTGTCCGCGCATGCTCTCCAGCTCCTGGCGCGTCAGGTAGTGGCGGATGAACTGCTCCAGCGTCTCCTCGTTGGTGCGCTGGGCGGCGGCAAAGCGGTCGATGGTCCCCGCTATCCTCCCTATCAGCTCGGGCGAGAGCAGCGTGCGCTCGAGCACCTCCTGGTTCATCAGGTGCTCGCTGATGGTTTGGCCCACGGCCTCGGCAATCCGATAGCGCTCCTTCGGGATGATGCCCGGTGTCAGCGGGATGTGCACCCCGAACAGATACTTAGGCTGATGGGGCCTGAACAACATGCGGATGGCCACATCGTTGGTGATGTAGCCGATGACACCGCCTACCAGCGGCCCCACTAGATAAGACCATTCCAGCATCATACTCTCTTTTCGCTTTTCGTCACACCTTTGGTGACCATTCTCACCGCAAAGCTACAAAAAAATCTTGATACCGCAAAAAGAAATGAAGACAATTGTCTTTGGGGAAGAAGAGATGGTGGAGGATTCGGAGGATTCGGAGGATTCGGAGGATTCGGAGGATTCCGAATATTCCGAAAATTCCGAAAATTCAGAAAACTCAGAAAATTCAGAAAACTCCGATTATTCCGATTACTCCGAAAAACTCCGAAACTCCGAAAAGCCACTCCTACTTGAGAATAATCTTTAAAATCTTTATAAATCTGTGGGAGTTTCAAAAAAATCATTGTACCTTTGCATGTCCCACATCCACCCTCCTAACCTCCTAAAAACCCTCTTAACCTCCTTAAAAACCCTCCTAGATCATAAAAAAAAGCATGTCCACAACCCATATCACCATCCGCGGTGCCCGCGAGAACAACCTCAAGGATGTCTCCCTCGATATTCCCAAGCACCAGATTACCGTCTTCACCGGCGTCTCGGGCTCGGGCAAGAGCTCGCTCGTGATGGACACCATCGCCGCCAAGTCGCGGCGCGAGCTCAACGACACCTTCCCCACCTTCGTACAGCAATACCTGCCCAAATACGGACGGCCGCACGTCGACGCCATCGACGGACTGCCCATCGCCATCGTCATCGACCAGCGCAAGCCCGCCAACAACTCGCGCTCCACCGTGGGCACCTACACCGACATCTACGCCCTCATGCGACTGCTCTTCTCGCGCGTGGGAAAGCCCTTCGTCGGCTATGCCGAGTCGTTCAGCTTCAACCACCCCGAGGGCAGCTGCCCGCGGTGCTCCGGACTGGGCGAGATTCGCGAGCTCGACATCCACAAGCTCGTCGACTTCAACAAAAGCCTCAACGACGAAGACACCATCCACTACATCGCCTTCGGCAAGGGAGGATGGCGCTGGATACGCTATGCCCATAGCGGGCTCTTCGACCTCGACAAGAAGATTAAGGACTACTCGCCCGAGGAGCTCGACCTCTTCCTCAACAGCCCGCAGATACGGCTCAAGAACCCGCCCGCCAACTGGCCCAAGTCGGCCAAGTACGAGGGCCTCATCCCCCGCATGTACCGCAGCATCATCAACTCTGAGGAAGGCCTGCTCCATAGCGCCGTGCTCAACCCCATGCTCCACATGGGCACCTGCCCCGATTGCGGAGGCACCCGTCTGGCCAAGCGCGTGCTTGCCTGCAAGATAGACGGCATGAACATCGCCGAGGCCTGCGCCCTCTCCATCAGCAAGCTCAACGCCTGGATACGCTCCATCGCCGACCCGCTGGCCGTCGACCTCAAGGCCGCCATCGGAGCCCGACTCACCGCCCTCGAGGAAATCGGACTCGGCTACCTCAGCCTCGACCGCGCCGTGGGCACACTCTCAGGTGGCGAGGCACAACGCTGCAAAATAGCCAAATACATCAACTCGTCGCTCTCCGACGTGCTCTACATCCTCGACGAGCCCAGCACCGGACTCCACGACCGCGACATCGAGCTCATGAAGCACTCCGTGAAACGGCTGCGCGACCACGGCAACACCGTGCTGCTCGTCGAGCATCACAAGGAGATGATCAGCATGGCCGACCACGTGGTCGACATGGGCCCCGGCCCCGGAGCCGACGGAGGCCGCATCGTCTTCCAGGGCACCTACCAGCAACTGCTCCATAGCGGCACCGCCACAGGCCTGATGATGAGCCGTAGCGGAGCCTTCAAGCAGCACCCCCGCACCGCGGCCCACCACTTCAACCTGCGCCACGCCACCCTGCACAACCTCAACGACGTCAGCGTCAGCTTCCCCCTCCACGTCTTCGGCGTCATAGCCGGCGTGGCAGGCTCGGGCAAGAGCTCGCTCATGGAATGCCTGCGCAACAGCTACCCCGAGCCCGACGACATCGTCTACATCAGCCAGAAGAACATCGGCGTGAGCCTCCGCTCCACACCCGCCACCTACATGGACGTGGCCGGCGACATCCGCAAGCTCTTCGCCCGCAGGCACAAACAGAAAGAGGCCTACTTCACCTTCAACGGCAAAGGCGCCTGCCCCGTGTGCGGCGGCAAGGGCGTCATCGTCGCCGAGATGGCCTTCATGGACAGCATCGAGACCACCTGCGAGGCCTGCGGCGGACTGCGCTACTCGCCCGAGGCGCTGCGCTACACCCTGCCCCCCACAGGCAACGACCATGCCGAGGCCCTCAACATCGCCCAGGTCATGGACCTCTCCGTGCGCCTCGCCAGCCGCTTCTTCCAGGGCACCGTCATTGCCGAGAAGCTGCACCCCATGATGGACGTCGGACTGGGCTACCTTCACCTCAACCAGGCGCTCTCCACCCTCTCCGGCGGAGAGCTGCAACGCCTGAAGATGGCCTCCTACCTCGGCGAGAGAGGCAAGCTCTTCATCATCGACGAGCCCACCGACGGCCTCCACCCCAAGGATGTCGACCGCATCGTGTCGCTCTTCGAGCGCATGGTCGACGAGGGGAATACCGTCTATGTCATTGAGCACAACACCGACGTCATCAAGGCCGCCGACCATGTGGTGGAGCTCGGTCCCGGAGCCGGCGAGGCCGGTGGCAACATCATCTACGAGGGCACGCCCCGCGGCATGCTCGGCAGCCCCCGCTCCGTCACCGCTAAGTTTTTGGGGATAGCATAGAGAAAGAGGATAGTTTGGGGGAGTTTGGGAGTTTAGGAGTTTGGGAGTGGCCCCCCACCAACTCCCCCGAGGGGGAGGGTGCCTAGCGGGCCCTGTGATAATTGATAATTGATAATTAGCCTCACGGGCTTGAGCACTCTAGCATCAGGGCTAACCATCCCTCCCCCGGAGAGGGCTCCCCAAAACGAAAGCAGGCAACCAGCCTTTCCGACCAGTTGCCTGCTGTTTGGTAGCGGGAGCCGGGATTGAACCGGCGACCTCATGATTATGAATCATGCGCTCTAACCAGCTGAGCTATCCCGCCATCATTGCTTGAATGCGGGTGCAAAGGTATAATAATTTTTGGAATCAGCAAAAATATTTTGAAGATATTTTTCTTTTCTCACTATTTTTTCCTATATTTGCATACGAAATCAAAACTGACTAGCCCATGAAGAAGCAAAGAATTCACTTGGAATACGAACTGCACTCGAGTTCTCCCAACATCATCTGGCCGCTGATCAGCAACGAGGCGGGGCTGCAGAAATGGATTGCCAACACAGTGACCCGCGATGGCGACAAGCTCACCTTCACCTGGGGCGAGGAGTGGAGCCACCACGAGCAGCGCACGGCCACCATCGTGGAGGAGAAGAAAATGAAGCTCATACGGCTGGAATGGGACGACGAGGCGGGCGAGGAGGACAACTTCTGGCAGATGGAGATGGTGAGAAGCGACATCACGAACGACTACATACTGAGCGTCATCGACCATGCGGTGCCCGAGGACCTGGACTGGCTGCACGACATTTGGGACGACAATCTGTACCGATTGCACCAGTCGACCGGCCTTTAACACCACATTATTGATAAAAAACTGAAAAATCTGCCGTTCTCTGACTTTTTTATGCTAATTTTGCAGCTTGGTAGCGGCATGCAGGCCGCAGCCAGGTAGGTAAATGCTCAGAATCAAGAAACTAGATATATTCATCGCCAAGCAGTTCGGGCTGCTGTTTGTGGGTACTTTCTTCATCTGCCAGTTTGTGCTGATGATGCAGTTCCTGTGGCGCTATGTCGACGACCTCATCGGCAAGGGCATCTCGATGGAGGTGATGGCGCAGTTCTTCTGGTACATGGGCCTCTCGCTCGTGCCGCAGGCCCTGCCGCTGGCCATCCTGCTGTCGTCGCTCATCACCTTCGGCAACCTGGGCGAGAGCTCGGAGCTGACGGCCATCA
This sequence comes from Prevotella sp. UBA2850, assembly GCA_002350805.1. Taxonomy (GTDB): domain Bacteria; phylum Bacteroidota; class Bacteroidia; order Bacteroidales; family Bacteroidaceae; genus Prevotella. The sequence goes on along the minus strand of DEFO01000003.1, from coordinate 10,191 downwards.
AGGCGGCGGGCATCTCGCTGATGCAGGCCTTCCGCTCGTTGATACTGATTTCGGTGCTCATTGCCCTGGGCTCGTTTTACTTCCAAAATGTTGTAGGTCCGAACGCCAACCAGAAGATGGCGCAGCTGCTCCTGTCGATGCGGCAGAAGAGCCCCGAGCTGGAGATTCCCGAGGGCATCTTCTACGACGGCATTCCCAACACCAACCTCTACGTGCAGAAGAAGGACATGAAGACGGGCAAGCTCTACGGCATCATGATCTACCGCATGACCGAGAGCTATGAGGACGCGGCCATCATCCTGGCCGACTCGGGCATGCTCCAGTCGACTGAGGAGAAGAAGCACCTGGTGATGAGCCTCTGGAGCGGAGAGTGGTTTGAGAACATGCGCTCGCAGGAGCTGGCGGGCAGCGCCGCCGTGCCCTACCGCAGGGAGACCTTCTCGTCGAAGAAAATCATACTGGACTTCGACGGGGGCTTCAACATGACCGACGGCTCGGTGTTCTCGGGCGACGCAAGGGCCAAGGGCCTGGTGCAGATCAACCACGACATCGACTCGCTCAACGCGGTGTACGACAGCATCGGAAGGGCTTACTACGACGATGCCGGACGGGCGTTCTACCGGCTGCCCAAGCTGGAGAAGAAAGACTCGCTGAAGGCGCTGAAGAAAGCCCTGGCCAAGACAACCGACTTCGACTCCATCTACGCCAAGCTGACGCCTGAGAAGAAGCAGCAGGCAGTGAACACGGCCCTCTCGAAGATTCAGAGCGCCAGGAGCGACTACGAGTTCAAGAGCATGGTGACGGGCGACGCCGACCGGGTGATACGCCAGCACAAGATAGAGGCCATCAACAAGTTCACCACCGCCCTGCTCTGCATCATCTTCTTCTTCATAGGAGCACCGCTGGGCGCCATCATCAGGAAGGGAGGACTGGGCATACCGGTCATCATCTCGGTGTTCGTCTTCATCGTCTACTACATTCTCGACAATACGGGCTACCGCATGTCGCGCGGCGGCATGTGGGCCATCTGGTTCGGCAAGGGCATTGCCATGGCCGTGCTCACGCCCGTGGCCGTCTTCTTCACCTACAAGGCCAACAAAGACTCGGTGGTGTTCAACATGGATGCCTACCGCAACTTCTTCATGAAGCTCCTGGGACTGCGTCTGAAGCGCCACGTCTTCGGCAAGGAGGTGATCATCAACGACCCCGACTACCCCACCGACGCCGCCCGGCTGGAGGCCATCAGCGCCAGCGTGGCCGACTATGCCCACAAGCACAAGCTGAAACGGGCGCCCAACATCGTGAAGGTGTTCTTCAACTACCATCCCGACCACCACATCGAGCGCATCAGCGAGGAGATGGAGGAGGTGATCGAAGACCTCTCGAACACCAGGGACAAGGTGGTGCTCACCGAGCTGAACAAATATCCGGTGGTATCGGTGAAGGCCCATACAAGGCCCTTCGAGCGCCGCTGGCTCAACATCGCGGCCTTCATCATCGTGCCCGTAGGACTGTTCTGCTACATCCGCATGTGGCACTTCCGCCTGCGCCTGGATCACGACCTGCGCACCATCATCAGCACCAACAAGGCCATCACCGACCGCATAGGCCAGATAGCCGCCCCATCGACATGAAGGCAATGAAGGTGCAGACGCCCGCCCTAGACAAAAAAAATGGAGAGCAGGGCGTACGCACCACTATTTATAAAATAAGGTATACCCACTCTATATAAATATAATAAGGTGTAAATATATATGGAAAACATCAAACTGAGCAGCATCGAAGATGCCGTGAACGACTTCAGAGAAGGAAAGTTCCTCATCGTGGTTGACGACGAAGACCGCGAGAACGAGGGCGACCTGATCATAGCAGCTGAGAAAATCACCGCCGAGAAGGTGAACTTCATGCTGAAACACGCCAGGGGCGTGCTCTGCGCTCCCATCACCATGAGCCGATGCGAGGAACTAGACCTGCCGCACCAGGTGATGGACAACACCTCGGTGCTGGGAACTCCGTTCACCGTCACCGTAGACAAGCTGGAGGGATGCTCCACCGGCGTGTCGGCACACGACCGCGCCGAGACCATCAAGGCCCTGGCCGACCCCAACTCCACCCCGCAGACCTTCGGGCGCCCCGGCCACATCAACCCGCTCTACGCACAGGAGAACGGCGTGCTGCGCCGAAGCGGACACACCGAGGCCGCCATCGACCTCTGCCGCATGGCAGGGCTCTACCCCGCCGGCGCCCTGATGGAAATCATGAACGAGGACGGTACGATGGCACGCATGCCCGACCTGCTGAAATTCGCCGAGCAGTGGGGACTGAAAATCATCACCATCAAGGACATGATAGCCTACCGGCTGCAGAAAGAGTCGCTCATAGAAGTGGGCACAGAGGCCGACCTGCCCACCGTCTACGGACACTTCCACCTCATACCCTTCAGGCAGAAAAGCAACGGACTGGAGCACATGGCCCTCATCAAGGGCGAATGGAAGGAAGACGAGCCCGTGCTGGTGCGCGTACACTCATCGTGCGCCACCGGCGACATACTGGGCAGCAAACGATGCGATTGCGGAGAACAGCTGCACAAGGCTATGCAGATGATCGAGAAAGAGGGCAAGGGCATCATCATATACATGCAACAGGAAGGACGCGGCATAGGACTGATGAACAAAATAGCCGCCTACAAACTACAGGAGGAAGGCATGGACACCGTCGAGGCCAACGTGCACCTGGGATTCAAACCCGACGAGCGGGAATACGGATGCGGAGCGCAGATGCTCCGACACCTGGGCGTGCACAAGATGAGACTGCTCACCAACAACCCCGTGAAACGAGTCGGACTGGAAGCCTACGGACTGGAAATCGTCGAGAACGTGCCCATCGAGGTCACACCCAACGAATATGACTACAGATACCTGAAGACCAAGAAAGAACGCATGGGTCACAACCTCCATATCTGAAAAAAAGGCATTATTTTGTCATCTGAGACGAAATAATGCCCGTTTTTTTTCGTTTAAAAGAATAAAATGAGTAATTTTGCAAAAAATCAATAAGACTTAAACAATATTATGGCACAATTATCTAATCGACTCAACCGCCTCGCACCATCGGCCACGCTGGCCATGTCGCAAAAAAGCGGTGAGATGAAAGCACAAGGTATCGACGTGATTAACATGAGCGTGGGCGAGCCTGACTTCAACACACCCGACCACATCAAGGAAGCCGCCAAGAAAGCCATCGACGAGAACTGGTCGCGCTACTCGCCCGTTCCCGGCTACGCCGACCTGCGCCAGGCCATCGTTGCCAAACTGAAGAATGAGAATGGACTGGACTACACCATCAACGAGGTGCTAGTGAGCAACGGCGCCAAGCAGAGCGTATGCAACACCATCATGGCCCTCGTCAACGACGGCGACGAGGTGATCATCCCAGCGCCCTACTGGGTGAGCTACCCGCAGATGGCCAAGCTGGCCGGCGGAGAACCCGTATACATCGAGGCCGGATTCGAGCAGAACTTCAAAATCACACCCGAGCAGCTCGAAGCCGCCATCACACCCAAGACCAGAATGCTCATCCTCTGCTCGCCCAGCAACCCCACGGGCAGCGTCTACTCACAGGAAGAGCTGAACGCACTGGCCGAGGTCATCAAGAAGCACGACGACCTCTTCGTGCTGGCAGACGAGATCTACGAGCACATCAACTACATCGGCAAGCATGCCAGCATCGCCAAGTGCGAGGGCATGAAAGAGCGCAGCATCATCGTCAACGGCGTGTCGAAAGCCTATGCCATGACCGGATGGCGCATCGGATACATAGCAGCACCCGAATGGATCGTCAAAGGCTGCAACAAACTCCAGGGACAATACACCAGCGGACCCTGCTCAGTGAGCCAGAAAGCAGCCACCGAGGCCTACGTCGCCTCGCAAGCCTGCGTCGAGGAGATGAGACAGGCCTTTGAGCGCCGGCGCGACCTCATCGTGGAACTGGCCAAGGACATCCCCGGACTCGAGGTTAACGTGCCCGAGGGAGCCTTCTACCTCTTCCCCAAATGCAGCAGCTTCTACGGAAAAAGCGACGGCAAGCGCACCATCAACAACTCTACCGACCTGGCCATGTATCTGCTCGAAGAAGGACATGTGGCCACCGTCGGAGGCGACGCCTTCGGAGACCCCGAATGCTTCAGAATGAGCTACGCCACAAGCGACGATAACATCCGCGAGGCCATGCGCAGAATCAAAGAGACACTGGCCAAATTGAAATAATTCAAAAAAAGAGCCGTTAAAACTTCTTAAAAAGGCGGCTAGTTCTCTATAATTTGTTATCTTTGCCAAGACTTATCTGTCATATCTTCAGATTTTGACCGAAAGTCGTGACAAAACTAATGGAAAAAAACAAATAGAATAATTTTTTTATAACTTAATTCATTTATAACTAAAAAATTTAAAACAAAAAAATTATGGCAACTACACAAAAGACAGCCAGCCCTAAGAAATCTCAGGGCTTCCAGGGAGTAAAAGCAGCGTTTTGGATCATCGTTGTATGCTTCATCCTCGCAGTATGTTTCTTCAAGTACTTCCTCGGCAACAGCGACCACATCGGTCCTAACGGAGAAGTTATCGATGGTAACATCTGGGGTACCATTTACAAAGGTGGTATCGTGGTGCCTGTGATCCTCACCCTGTTGTTCACCGTTATCGCTCTCTCTATCGAGCGCTGGCTCGCTCTGCGCACCGCTTTCGGTAAGGGCAAGCTCCCACAGTTCGTAGCTAACATCAAGGCTGCGCTCAATGCTAACGACTTCGCTAAGGCTCAGGAGCTCTGCGACAAGCAGCGCGGTACTGTTGCTAACGTGGTTGGCGCATCTCTCCGTGCTTACAAAGAGATGGAAGGCACACACGGCATGAAGAAGGAGCAGAAGATCGCACGCATCCAGCAGGCTCACGAAGAGGCCACTCAGCTCGAGATGCCTACCCTGCAGATGAACATGCCTATCATCGCTACCATCGTTACACTGGGTACTCTGACCGCTCTGTTCGGAACCGTTGTGGGTATGATCCGTTCATTCGCAGCTCTGGCTGCTGGTGGTGGTGCTGACTCTCAGGCTCTGTCACTTGGTATTTCTGAGGCCCTGGTTAACACAGCCTCTGGTATTTTGACTTCTTGGGTAGCCGTTGTTGCTTACAACTACTATTCAAACAAGATCGATAAGTTGACATACGCCCTCGACGAGGTTGGTTATTCAATCGCTCAGACTTACGAAGCTAACCACGCAGAAGAGGCTTAATTTTTGCTAACCCTTTAAAATTTTATCACTATGGGTAAAGTAAAAATTAAGAAAGCGGACGTCTGGATAGACATGACACCAATGTCTGACGTGATGGTGCTGCTGCTTACCTTCTTCATGATGACCTCTACGTTCGTCAAGAACGAGGCCGTGAAGGTGAACACACCACAGTCAGCATCAAAGGTGAAAGTTCCAGAGAACGATGTCGTGAACATCACCATCAATCCTGAGGGCAAGGTGTTCATGAGCATGGACAATGTGAACTATCTGAAGACCACCGTGATGAGCATGGCCGACAAGTTCGGCGTGCAGCTGACTGCAGCACAGCAGGAAGCATTCCTGGAGGATCCTCAGTTTGGAGTTCCCATGGACAAATTGGCAGATTTCCTCAACATCAGCCAGAGCAAGCGCGCTGAAGCGCTCAAAGAACTCGGCATACCCACCGACAGCCTCGACAAAGGCGACGGCACAAAGGGCAAGAGCGAGTTCCAGGAATGGGTGACTGAGGCAATGAACTCGGGTGAGGACATGAAGCTCTGTATCAAAGCCGACTCGAAGACTCCTTACAAGATAGTAAAGAGCGTCATGTCGGAACTGCAGGACATGGACCAGAACCGTTATCAGTTGATTACATCGTTTAAAGAAGCGGAGGATTAAAGAATGGCTAAGCAAAAAGGAAGTAGACAAAAAAAGCAGACCGTACGCGTAGACTTTACGCCGATGGTTGATATGATGATGCTTCTTATCACATTCTTCATGCTCTGTACTTCTCTGAGCAAGCCTCAGGCAATGCAGCTGACCATGCCAAGTAACGATAAGAACATCCAAGACGAGGATCGTAACGCAGCCAAAGAGTCGCACACCATTACGATTTATCTGGCTGGTAACGATAAGATCTATTACATCAAGGGTATCCCCAAGTACGACGATCCCACCTGCATGAAGGAGACCACATGGGGTAAGCAGGGAATCCGCAAGGTTCTCACCGAGCACCAGACCGAGGAGGGCATCATCCCCGTTGCCCGCATCCGCAAGGCTAAGCTCGACCTTGATGCGAAGAAAGCTGAGACCAACATGGAAGACAGTATCTATCAGAAAGAGCTGACCAAGATCCGTAATGGTGAGATCAATGGTGAGAAGATTCCTACACTGACCATCATCATCAAACCACTCGACACAGCTTCGTATGATAATATGGTGACAGCACTCGATGAGATGCAGATTTGCAGTATTAGTAAGTACGTCCTTGACAAGATTAGTCCCGATGACGAGAAACTTCTCAAGTCGAAGAACATCCCCTTGCAATGACAATGTGTAACATTTAAAACAACTTAAAGCAGATGTCAAAAATTGATTTGATAGACAGTAACTGGGTTGACCTTGTCTTTGAAGGGAAAAACAAGGAATATGGTGCTTACAAGCTGCGCAAGAACACCGGAAAGCGTAATATTTGGGCTATCATTATTATGCTCGCAATTGCCGCCCTGCTGGGTGCCATCATCGGTGTGAATGCCATCATTGAGGCAAGCAAAGCCCAAGAAGAGATTTCTGCAGACGTCGAACTCTCGAACATCACCAAGAAAGAGGTGAAGGTAGAGAAGAAGGCTCCTGTGAAAATCGAAGAGGCTAAACCAGTTGAGAAAGTGAAGAGCTCTGTGAAGTTCGTGCCACCCGTTATTAAGAAAGACTCTGAGGTGAAGCCCGAGGAGGAGTTGAAGTCACAAGACGACCTCAACCAGACCAAGACCGCCATCGGTTCTTTCGACGTGAAGGGTAACGACGATACAGGCGGTGAGGTGCTCAAAGCCAAGGAAGTGATTGCACAGCCCGAGCCACCGAAGGAAGAGGAAACAAAGGTATTCGACGTCGTTGAGGTCATGCCTTCATTCCCCGGAGGTGACGCAGCTCTGCAGCAGTACCTCAGTAAGAACATCAAGTATCCGGTTGTAGCTGAGGAGAACGGCGTACAGGGTCGTGTAGTATTGACATTCGTCGTCGAGCGCGACGGTTCAATCTCCGACATCAAGGTCGTTCGCTCGGTAGACCCGTCTCTCGACAAGGAGGCCACTCGCGTGGTGAAGAGCATGCCGAAGTGGATTCCTGGTAAGCAGAATGGTTCAGCCGTACGTGTTAAGTTCACTCTGCCTGTAACATTCAGACTACAGTAATTTATGAAAAGATCAACATTCTACGTAACAGTAGGATTGCTATTGGCATCCAGCGCGCTCAGCTCCTGTGTGGAGAAGAAACCGCGCAAAGATGCTGGTAGAACTGATACAACTACATCAGGGGCGATTCAGTTCGCCTCTGATGATAGTTTTTCACCTATCATCGACGAAGAGGTGGAAATGTTCAACATCTCACACCCCAAAGCAACGGTCACACCCATCTACACCGATGAGACCGATGCAGTGAAACAACTCATTGACGAGAAAATCTATCTCGCCATCGCAGCCCGTAACTTCACCAAGAACGAGTATAACACCCTCGTCAACAAGGGCTACAAATCGATGAGAGCCGTCCCCATCGCCTACGACGGACTGGCGCTGATCATCAACAAGCAAAACCAGGATACCTGCATCACCGTGAAAGATATCGCACGCATCCTGAACGGAGAAGCCAAGAAATGGAGCGATGTCTACCCAGGCTCCAAGCGCGGAGACATCGAGGTCGTATTCGATAACCCCAAATCCAGCACCGTGCGCTATGCACAAGACTCCATCCTGGGCGGAAAACCCATCAACAGCCCCAACATCCAGGCTGTCGACAAGTCGGCACAGGTAATCGACTATGTGGAGAAAACTCCCAATGCCATCGGCATTATCGGTTCGAACTGGCTCAACGACAAACGAGACACTACGAACGTCACCTTCAAGAAGAATATCCGCGTGATGTCTGTCAGCAGAATGGAGACAGCCACGCCACTCAATAGCTGGAAACCCTATCAGTATTACATCTATAATGATAGCTATCCGCTCATCCGTACCATCTACGCACTCCTGAACGACTCTTACCGCGGACTGCCCACTGGTATGGCCAACTTCATTACGTCGCCCAAGGGCCAGCTCATCATCTTCCACTCTTCGCTGCTGCCCGCATACGGTAATATGACCGTAAGGAACGTAAACGTTAAAGATCAATAATTAAGATCCACTGATTAAACTTTCTGAAAAAGAAATAGTCACATAAGTGAAAACAAAGTAACACATGTCTAACTTAAAACAGTGAGAATTATGAAAACTATCAAATATTTAGTAATCGGAGCCATGATGCTGGGCATCAGCTCCCCGGTAATGGCACAAGAAGATCCCAAGCAGGTTATCGACGCCATCTCCATCGCAATTAAGGACAATCCCACCGGTGCTGCCGCACAGGTGAAGGAAGTAGTGAAAAAGTACAAGAAGAACGTAGAGGTTCTCTGTGGTATCGGACGCGCCTATCTCGACGTGAAGGACATCACCAACGCTAAGCTCTATGCCGACATGGCTATGAAGGTAAAGGGCGGCGCTCAGAACGCTCTTCCCCACATTCTTCTCGGCGACATCTACGTGCTCAATGACGATGGCGGTAACGCATCCATGGAGTACGAGCAGGCTATCTACTTCGATAAGATGAATCCAGAGCCATACCGCAAGTATGCTCAGATCAACAGTAAGGTGAACCCAAGTGCCTCTGCTGCCAAGCTTGAAGAGCTCCGCACAGTGCGCCCCGACTATCCTGTAGACGTTATCAATGCTACCATCTACATGCGTGCCAACAACCTGACAAAGGCTCTCGAGTACTACGACAAGGTTGACAAGAACAGCATGGAGAGCGGCGACCTTGTGAACTATGCCCTCTGCGGATTCCTCAAGGGACAGTTCGAGAAGAGCCTCAGCGTGGCTGAGTTCGGCGCCAACAAGTTCCCGCGCCACCCGGCTCTGAACCGTCTGGTGTTCTTCAACAGCACCAACCTGAAGGACTATCAGAAGGCCCTGACTTATGCCGACCGTCTGTTCACCAAGTCAGACAGCGCCAAGATTTCTTCTAGCGACTATCTGTACTACGGCTATGCTCACAATGGTAACAAGAACTACGACAAGGCCATCGAGATGTTCCGCAAGTGCATCGAAGAGGCTCCTGATGCCAAGGGCGACGTGCTCGACGCTCAGTCGAACATCGCCAGCGCCTACCAGGCTAAGGGCGACTACACCAACGCCATCGCTGAGTATCGCAAGTACATGGAGAAAGTGGAGAAGGTAAAGAATACCGACTTTGCTTCGCTGGCTCAGATTTACATGGACTGGGGTTCTGACCTCACAGGTGCTGAGCAGGCTTCTAAGTTCGAGGAGGCTAACAAGGTGTACGACGAGATGATTGCCAAGTTCGCCGACGATCCTGCTACTCTCATCTATGCTTACAACAAGAAGACTCAGATTGACAACATGCTCGACCCGACCGTCGAGAAGTTCACTGCCCTGCCCGACTACACCAAGATGATTCAAATCATCGAGGGACTGAGCGAGAAGAGCAAGACCGACCTCGCACGTCTGGTGACAGCCTATCACTATCTGGCTCACTACAACCTGGCCAATGGCAACAAAGCTACTGCCAATGAGTACTGGAACAAGATTCTGGCCATCGACCCGACGTACGCTCCTGCCTTGGAGGCTCTCGGAAAGTAAACATCATAAAATATTCATATTCATGAGGGACGGGCGCAAGCCTGTCCCTCATTATTTTTGTATGATGCGATTGGCTATTTTCAATTCATCATCAATTAGACTGCAATTAGGCATTAACTACACTCCAATTAGGCATTAATTACACTGTAATTAGGCATTAATTGCATGGTAATTAGGCATTAATTGCATGGTAATTAGGCATCAATTGCATGGTAATTTGACTTTTCCTGATTTCACTAG
>DEFO01000029.1:68771-73592 GCA_002350805.1 Prevotella sp. UBA2850 | reverse complement strand
TGAACGGGCCGAGCGCTACATCAACCTGTCGATGGAGGATGCCAAGTTTTACAACAACCGCTTGCGCATTTTGGAAATCTCCAGAAATCTTCCGCAAATCATGAATGCCTACCAGGCAACCACGGAAAAGCAGAACCGGCATCTCCGTCACTCTGTATTCTTCATATCATTTCTGATGGTGGGACTTCTTTTCACGGCATATTACATACACAGGCAAAACCGGAAACTCTCATCCAGGAGGAAAGAATTGGCTGACAACAACCGGCAGCTGTCCTATCTGAACGAACAGCTGGCAGCAGGAAACAACCATCAGGTGACGCTGAATGAGCAGCTGAAAGAGCTGAACCGGAAACTCGTCGACACCAACAACCGCCGCGAGAGTCTGGCTTCTATCTTCATTGACTTGTGTGCCAAATACATCGACAAGATGGGCAAATACCAGACGCTCGTCAAGCGCAAGATCAAGGCCAACCAGGCTCAGGAACTGTTGCAGAACATCTCTTCCACCCGCATTTCGGAGGAAGATGCCGCCACCTTCCTTCATCGTTTCGACAAGGCCTTTCTGGAGTTGTATCCCACCTTCGTGGAAGAATTCAACGCCTTATTGACGGCTGACGGTCAGATCAGCCAGAAGTCTCCGCTCACACTGACAACAGAACTGCGCACATTCGCCCTGATACGTCTGGGAGTGAAAAACACTGCCGACATAGCCGGCCTGCTGTTCCTCTCCAACCAGACCATCTACAACTGCCGCTCTCTGACAAAGAACAAAGCCATCAGGAAAGATACGTTCGACGACGATGTGATGCATCTTTGCACAGTTATCCACTAGTGTGCCATTTAACGTTCCCCCACCCCGCATGATTTGATTAAAGAAACTAAAATATACTACACATTGGTAACACTTAACGGATTTTTGTTTAACTTTGCAACATCCAACATCTCTGATTTGCTTTTATATAACAGAGACAAATACCGAAGCAGTCAGACGAATCTAAACGTATTGAAATAGGAGCCTATGAAACATTATCTGAAAAAACTGGAGGACACCGTGCGACAGCAGTGGAACGAAAAGGCACTCTGCGACTACGGGGGCGACGCCTTCACCTATGCCGACCTTGCCACCCACGTCGAGCAGTTCCGCATCTTCCTTCAGAATGCCGGCATCACCAAGCGTAACAAGATGGCCATCTGCGCCCGTAACTCTGCACGGTGGGCCATCACCTTCTGGAACATCAATGTCAACGAGTGTGTGGCCGTACCCCTGCTGGCCGATTTCCACCCCAACGGCATTGCGGCCTTCACCCACCATTCCGACAGTGTGCTGCTGTTCACCGACGAGGATATATGGAAGCGGCTCCATCCTGAGCAGATGCCCGTGCTGCGGGCTGCCATCAACGTTGCCGACGGTCGACTGCTGTGGCACCGCGACCAGAAAGTGGCCGATGCCTGGGAGAAGCGCGAACAGGCCTTTGACAAGCTCCACCCTGCGGGACTGTCGCCCGAACAGGTGTCCTACCCTACCGACAACCTCGACAAGCTCGCCATCATCAACTATACATCGGGAACCACGGGCAACCCCAAGGGCGTGATGCTCACCTATGGAGCCCTCACCGACACCGACGAGTTCAGCAACACCCATTTCCCCAACAAGCCCGGCGAGACCATTGTCTCGATGCTACCCATGGCCCACATGTACGGCCTGGCCATCGAGTTCATCCACCCCAACATCGACGGCGTCACCGTCTACTTTCTGGGTAAGACGCCCTCGCCCACCACACTGCTCAAGGCGATGAAGGAGGTGAGGCCCTATATGGTGGTCACCGTACCGCTGGTGATGGAGAAGGTCTATGCCAATTCCATCAAACCCGCATTAGAGAAGATGAAATGGCTCTTTGCCGTCCCCCATGCCGAAGCACTGGTCTACAAGCTGGTGCGCAAGCGTGTGCTGTCGGCATTTGGCGGTCGGGTGCGTTGCTTCATCATGGGTGGAGCCGCCCTCAGGCCCGAGGTGGAACAGTGCTTCTGCAAGATGCGCCTGCCCTACATGGTGGGCTACGGCATGACCGAGGCCTGTCCACTGTTGGGCTGGGAGTGGTGGACCGACTTTGTGCCCGGCTCCTGCGGCAAGCCCGTCCACGACATCCGCATCGACTCTGAAGACCCGCATCAGGTGGCTGGCGAGATACAGGCGCGGGGCGCTAACATCACCATCGGCTATTACAAGAATCCCGAGGCCAATGCCGCAGCATTCACCGACGACGGCTGGTTCCGCACCGGCGACCTGGGCACTATCGACGAACAGGGCAACATCTTCATCCGGGGCCGCATCAAATCAATGATTCTCAACTCCTCAGGCCAGAATATCTATCCCGAAGAGCTGGAAGCTGTGCTCTCCGGCTGTCCGTATGTCGTTGAGTCGTTGGTGGTCGACCGCCAGGGAAAGCTCGTGGCCCTCGTCTATCCCGACATACCCGATGATATCGACGAGAAGACGAAGGCTGAGATACCCGAGCAGATACGTGCTGCCGCCAACCAGTCGCTGCCCGTCTACAGCAAGATAGCCAAGGTGCAACTGGTGGACAAGCCATTCGAGAAAACGCCGAAGATGAGCATCAAGCGTTTCCTCTATCAATAGACAGTAAATCATTCGGGGTGTACCTAACAAGAAGGCACACCCCGAATGGTGATCGTCACATGAGCCGACGATTCAGAAACAGGGATTCTTTCTCCTGACACAAGATGACAAAGGAGCGTCAGAAAGATTTCATTCACTCACTCTCTTCACCCACTCTTCCACCTCGTGCCGGGTCACATTGTTGAGCAGCAGGCCTTCTTTCCAGTTCAGCTTGGGATAGGCAGCCTGCAGTTCTTCACAGGCTTTCTTGATGCTGCTGCCGCCGGAGGTAGCGAAGGGAACAACGGTCTTGCCCGTGAAATCGTACGCCTCCATGAAGGTGTTGATGATGGTGGGACAGGTGTACCACCAGATAGGGAAACCGACAAAGACCACGTTGTAGTCCTGCATGTTGTCCAGCTTGCCGGTGATGGCCGGACGGCTGCTCTTGTCCTTCATCTCGAGGGTCGAGCGGCTCTTCTTGTCCGTCCAGTCGAGGTCGGCATAGGTATAGGTCCGGGCGGGTTTGATCTCGTGCAGGTCGGCCTTGGCCACCTGGGCCAGCTGCTGGGCAGCGACTTTGGTCGTGCCCGAGGCAGAGAAATAAGCTACTAACACTTTGTTCATTTGAGGTTCCTCCGTTTTCTTGTTTGCTTGCGAGCAGGCACTCAGGCTGATCAGCGCGAGGACTGCCATTGTGAGAAGGGTTCTTTTCATGTTGCTTGTGGTGTGATTAGATGGAAGAAATGTGAACGGACTGGGCGCGATAAGGGGCGTTTAGGGGAGCTGGTCGTACACCTCGTCGGTGACAGCCTCGAGCCACTCATTGCTGGAGCCCGCCTGCATCTGGGTGTGATAGGTGAGATGCTGGAACCAACTGTCCTTGGCAGCACCGTGCCAGTGCTTCACCTCGGCGGGGATGGCAATGACGGTGCCCGGCGTCATCGGGACAGCCTCTTTGCCCCACTCCTGATACCAGCCGCGGCCCGACACGCAGATCAACACCTGTACGGCCTTGTGATGTACATGCCAGTTGTTGCGGCAACGCGGCTCGAAGGTGACATTGAAGAGTCCCAGTCGGTCGTCGCCCATCGCTGCCAGATAGCTGTTGCCCGAAAAATACTGTCCGTAGGGATTCAGCTCGCCCTTCGGCCAGACGCCTACGGGCAGGTCGGTGGGTTGCTGGATGCTCGTGGCACAGATGTCGTTGACGGCCTTGGCGCAGCGGGCAGCCTCGTCGGCTCCCACGGTGGCGGCCAGCACGGCGGGAATGCAAGTGAGCTCGTCTTTGCTCACACCCATGTTCAAGGCACCGCTGACGTGCGCACGCAGCTGCGGCTCACAACCGGGAAGGGCTGAGATGGCCGAGACGGTGACGATTTCGCGCTCGGCAAAGGTGAGGTTATTACGGGCGAAGATGTCGCCGAAGAGGTGGGCTTTGAGGTAATAGTCGGTCTGCGGGGCAAACTCGTAGTTGAAGGGTTGGCCACCCACGAGGCGTGTCTGCACAGCTGTTCCCTGCTTCAGGGCATCGTAGTCCTTGGGCAGCGGGTCGGCCTCGCGTCCCTCAGCGGTGGGCAGTCCGGCGTCTTTGCGCTCTTTGATGACCTGTTGCAGCTGGCCCAGCGCATTGAGCGAGCGGGGGAAGCCCGTGTAGGCATAGAGGTGCGAGAGTGCCTCCTTGGCCTCGCTGATGGTCAGACTGTGATTGAATCCTTCGTTGAGGGCCTGCTTGAGTCCCTCCATATTACCTTTCGCCTCGTTGGCTGCGATGGCCACGAGGGCCTGCTGTTTGTCAGTGAGCATCATATGGGTTTGTGCATTAATGTGGAGAGATGCTGCCAGCAGTGCGGCCGACAGCATCAGTGTTCTCTTGATCCTCATTTCAGATTGTCTTTAAAGAAACGCTCAAGTTGATCGTAGGGAATGACACCTGCCACATCGTCGTAGAGGTCGACGTGCGAGGCTCCAGCAATGATCAACAGTTCCTTGTTGCCTTCCTTGTAGCTGCCGGCGTATTTGCCCGTGGGAATGGCGTTGGCTGTGGCACATTCAGCAACCGAAGAGGCGAAGGCTTTCTTGCCCGTCATCTTTTCGAAGGCATACTCAGAGAAATAACGGCTGTGAGCCTTCTCGCCGTGAATGAGCAGCACGGGGTTCTCAATCTCGTTGGCATAGTCAAGGATGGGCTGGTTGAGGAACGA
>DEFO01000029.1:68358-68570 GCA_002350805.1 Prevotella sp. UBA2850 | reverse complement strand
TTGCTGCTCATGAAATAGCCCTCGCGGTTTACCTTCGTCATGTCGTACATAGTCGAGGCAACGGTGGCCTTGATGCGCGGGTCGAGGGCAGCAGCGTTGACAGCCATGCCGCCGAAGCCGCAGATGCCGATGATGCCGATGCGCTCAGGATCGACATTGTCCTGTACCGAGAGGAAGTCGACAGCGGCGAGGAAGTCCTCGGTGTTGATGTC
>DEFO01000029.1:30501-68275 GCA_002350805.1 Prevotella sp. UBA2850 | reverse complement strand
GAGGGGTCGAAGGCGATGGTCAGGAAGCCGCGCTCAGCCATGTGCTGGGCGTAGAGGCCGCTCGACTGCTCTTTCACGGCGCCAAACGGGCCAGTCACAGCGATGGCTGCGAGGCGACCCTCTGCATCTTTCGGGATGTACATATCGGCAGCGAGTTCAATGCCGTAACGATTGCGGAAGGTGACCTTCTTGTGATCTACCTTGTCACTCTTGGGGAACGTCTTGTCCCACTCCTGAGTCAGATTCAATGTTGTATTCATGTTGTTTGTGTTTTTTGTATCCTTTGTTTTTGAGTTTGTGCAGGCGGTGATCATTCCAATCACAAGCACTGCTGCTAGAATAACGCGTTTCATACCTTATTTATTTTATATATTTCTTCCCATTTTTAATAAACACTCCCTTGACGGGGCTCTCCACGCGCTGTCCGTTGAGCGCATAGCAGACCGACTCACCGTCATTCCCTTTCACGTGGTTGATGGCGGTAGCACCGTTCGTGAGCGACAAGGTAACGGCAATGTTGTTTTGCCCTATCTTGAGGAAGGTTCTCAACTGGCTCTCCGACAGTCCGTCGAGGGTTCCCAGACGGGTGTACGAATAGGAGTTGGAACCACAGAACAGGCAGATGTTACTGCCACTGTAGAGAATCACGTCGCCAGGTTTGGCAGTGATATACTCATCGCTGGTGGGCAGCGAGAAACCCAGCGAGCCCCAGATTTCAAAACTGCCGTTCGAGTTGAGTGTCAGGCTGATAGGGCCGTCCTGCAACTTACTGAGCAGTTCGCGGGCGGCAGCATTGTCGGCAAGCGTCACGCTCTGCGATGTGCCTCCGATGGTGATATACATTTTGTCCATAGTCGTTGATGATGTATTGAACGAAAGAGTGGCCAGCCAGTCGCTGACGAGCTTCGACGTCTGACTGCGATTCGAGTTGTTGATCCACAGGGCATCGCCCATCCACCGGCCATCGGGCACCAGCCTTTTGCCGTCGGCCACTACCTGCGAGATCCCGCTCGAATGGCTCGACACAATCATAGCGACCTGCTTGCCCGCCATGCGCGGTCCATTGTTAAAGAGGTAGGTCTGCATGATGGCGGCCATCTGGCTCCACCACAATGGCGTGACGATAATAATATGGTCGTACTGGCTGACATCGGTGTCCACAGGGTCGATGGCAGGATAGCTGCCCGCGTCGTCAGGGTTGGCCTTGATGGCATTGAGCAGCTGGGTGCCCAGGGCATAGTTGTTGGCCTCGTACTTCAGACCTTTCTCGGCGGGTTGTATCTCCAGCACGTCGACCGGCAACTGGTCCTTCAGCGTGTTGACAATGCTGCGGCAGTCGCCCGTATAACTGTAATAGACCACCAGCGTCTTGCCGGCACGACTAACAGGAGTCTCAGCCTTCGTCTCTGTGTCGTCAGAACAGCAGGTGAACAGTAGGACTGTGACTGCCAGTAGCATTTTACTTAATTTCCTCATCATTTCTTTATCTATATTAATACCAGTCATGTTTCTCGTTACGGTTGAGAGCGGCAATGTCGGCCATCTCCTCGTCGGTAAGTACAAAGTCGAAGATATCAATGTTCTCAGCAATGTGAGCAGGATTGCTCGAGCCTGGAATAGCCACGACATGACGCTGCTGGTGCCAGCGCAAAATCACCTGCACCAGTGACTTGCCGTGAGCCTCAGCAATGCGCATGAGCACCGGGTCCTTCAGCAACTCCGACTGATGGCCGCGGCCGCCCAGCGGATACCATGCCTGAACGGCAATGCCCTGACCTTGGATATAGTCCACCACATCGGTGTCCTGATAGTAGGGGTGTATCTCATTCTGCACCAACACGGGTTTGATGTTGACTTGCGGAAGGAAGCGCTTCAGTTCGTCGATGTAGAAACAAGAGATGCCGAGCGAGCGGATTTTCCCTTCGCCGACAAACTTCTCCATCGCCTTGTAGGCCTTTACATCGTTATCGCCCGGGTGGTGCAGCAGCATGATATCCACATAACCAATGTCGAGCTTATCGATACGTTCCTGAATGGCCTGTTCGGGATGAACATACTGTGAACCGGGATAGATTTTGGTGATGACGGTGATGTCCTTGCGCTCACAGATGCCGTCGTTGACCGCCTGCCGCACCGCGCGCCCCACCTCTTCCTCATTGTCATACATATAGGCGGTGTCGATGAGTCGGTAGCCGTTCTTCAGTGCCGTATAGACAGCGTTGAAACACGTTTCGTTGTGCAGCGAATAGGTGCCAATGCCGCAAACAGGCATCTCCAGCCCATTGTTCAGGATCAAGGTAGGAGCCAGATGTGTACTGTCTGAGAACGTAATGCTGTCTATCTTGCTCACCTCGATTTGCTCCGTCCATCCGTCGTCGAGATGCACCCTCATGCACTGGGCATGAAGGAAAAGCGTCATTGCCATCAGCAAGAGCATTGTCATTTCGCGTAGCCTTATCATTTTTATCTTCATATGTATTCTTTCTGGTTGCAAAATTACTGCGATTTCTTCTTCCAGAAGTTATCCAAAACGACGGAATATCTACCAATTTTATCTTTTTTGAGCCGGAATGTGTGATTTGGGGTAAAAATAACTATCTTTGCAAATGATATGAAAGAGCTGTTCTACATCAACCATGCCAATGATTTCGCCCAGGACATTGGCGCTCCCATCCATCACCCGATGGTGAGCATCGTGCATTTCGACGAACTCGGACCCATACGCCACACGCTGAACAAGCTGGGGGTGTATGCCATCTTCGTACAGGATAATTTTCCACAGGATGCCAGCTATGGCATCGGCGGCTACGACACGTCAAAAGGCTCGCTGACAGCGGCTTCGCCAGGTCAGATCATTGGCAAGGCTGACAACGGACTGCGCGAAGTATACCACGGCTGGGCTCTGCTCTTCGACGCTGAGTTTATGCGCGGTACGGTGTTCGAGGAACGGCTCTCCGACTATCATTTCTTCTCTTACAATGTGAACGAGGCACTCCGCACCACCGAGGGCGAGAAACAGTTGTTGTGGCAGCTGATGGAACTGTTGCGCCGTTTTATCTGCCACCGTGAACAGACGCCCGTCACCGACCGCATCGTAAAAGACTATATTATATTGGTGTGCGACTACTGCCTGCTGTTCTATCAGCGACAGTTTGAGCATGCTGCCCGGCAGCAGAGCGACCTGCTGAGCCGGTTCCAAAAGGTACTGACCGACTACTACGACCGCCAGCTGCAACTGCGTCACGGACTGCCCAACGTGAAATATTGTGCCTCGGAGCTGTGTCTGTCGCCCAGCTATTTCGGCGATGTGGTGCGCAGCGTCTCGGGCGAGAGTCCCACACAGGTGATCCAGCGTTTCCTCATCGACCGCGCCAAAAGTCTGATGGTAGGCGGACTGTCGGTGACGCAGGCGGCCGAAGAGCTGGGATTTGAATACCCGCAGCACTTCACCCGCTTCTTCAAGAAGCACACGGGCATGCAACCCTCTAAATATGTGTATTCGCTGAAAGGCAGTACAAATGAAGACACTCGGTCATAAAACGCAATTGGGGTATGTTTTCAGCCGTTTCGGATAACCGTCGTTCCGACAAATAACTGTACCTTTGCAGCGGTGAACGGAACAGGCGGCTCAGATGTCACCTGCCCCCACATTGACAAACAAACATCATCATCACGACAATGAAAAAACCATACATCGTATGCCACATGATGGCATCCATCGACGGGCGCATCGACTGCGCCATGACCGAACAGATAGAGGGCAACAGCTATTACGAGGCGCTGGAGGCCCTGAACATCGACACGACGATAGAGGGAAAGACAACTGCCGTCATGCATTATGCCGAAGAGGGTGCCTTCGACAGTGGCAGCTCGCCAGCTGTCGGGGCCGAGGAGATATACAGGTCGCACGATACCGATCATTGGGAGGCTGTGGTGGAGACACGCGGGACGCTTCTGTGGCCAGAGAGCGACACGCCCCACCGCCTCTGCATCGTCAGTCAGCTGACCAGCCGTGCCTATCTGGACTACCTGCGCGAGCGCGGCATCTCGTATATTGTCACCGGACAGGAGAAGGTCGACCTGGTCCGTGCCACAGCCATCCTGCACCGCGAGTTCGGGGCCGAGCGCATCGGTGTGGTGGGAGGCGGCCACATCAACGGCAGCTTCCTCAGAGAGGGACTGCTCGACGAGGTCAGCATGGTCATCGGACCGGCCATCGACGGACGCGAAGGGTTTTGCGCCGCCTTCGACGGCATTGAGGCCAGCCACATCCATCCTTTCAAACTGAGACTCAAGTCTGTGCGCCAGATGGCCGACGACGCCGTATGGCTCAGATACAACTGCTGACGATAGTCCCCGAGGGGAGGGTGAGGCGGCAGAGCCGCAGGTTCAAAGTTCAAGGTTCAAGAGGCAAAGGTATTGTCTACACTCCTACACTCCTAAAATAGTTCCAAGTTCAAGGTTCAAAGGTAATCACACTTGTCACTTCTCACTTATCACTTGTCACTTAGGCTAGCTCCTACTCTCCTAAAAAACTTCTCACTTATCACTCCTAAAAAACTTATCACTTTTCACTTGATATCATTTTCTCATCTCCAAATTGCCTGTCTTTCAGTATTTTTTTATACATTTGCAGTCAGAATCATCAGACTCATTGAAAAAAGAAGATGGAATATATGTCGCAAGAAGGCTACGACAAGCTGGTAGCCGAACTTCATCAGTTGGAGAGTGTGGAACTGCCCCGTGTGAGGGATGCCATCGCCGAAGCACGCGACAAGGGCGACCTCAGCGAGAATTTCGAATATCATGCCGCCAAGCGCGAACAGGCCAGGCTGCTTGGGAGGATACGCTTCAAGCAGAAGGTACTTGAGAATGCACGCGTCATCGACAAGTCGGTTCTCAAGAGCGACTGTGTGATGCTCTTGAGCAAGGTGGAGATGACCAACCTGGCCAACAACTGCAAGATGACCTACACGATTGTCAGCCCGCACGAGGCCAACATCCGCGAGGGAAAGATCTCAATCAAGTCACCTATTGCACAGGCTCTGCTGAACAAAAAGGTGGGCGACGAGGTGGAGGTGCGCGTTCCGGCGGGCATCCAAAGGCTGCGCATCGAAAGCATCGTGTGCGAATAGAAACTGTTTCACTATTTTATCTTTGACAACCATTGTTGACACGACTGCCTATGACACAGCAAGAAAAAGACGAGCAATACATGCGCCGGGCGCTCGACGAGGCGCAAGAGGCACTGCGCCAAGGTGAGATTCCCATTGGTGCGGTTGTGGTGTGCAAAGACCGTATCATCGCACGGGCTCACAACCTGACGGAGACGCTCTGTGACGTGACAGCTCATGCCGAGATGCAAGCCATCACGTCGGCCGCCAACCTGTTGGGCGGGAAATACCTGAACGATTGCACGCTCTATGTCACAGTAGAGCCCTGTGTGATGTGTGCCGGAGCCATCGGCTGGGCGCAGGTCAGCCGTATTGTCTATGGCACCGACGACCCTAAGCGCGGCTTCCAGGCCTTTGCGCCGAAGGCTCTCCACCCCAAGGCCACGGTGACAACAGGGGTGTTGCGCGATGAGTGCAGACAGCTGATGATAGACTTTTTCAAGGAGAAAAGATGATGAGACGACTGCTCTATCTGATGATGGTTGTTGCGTTGGCGGCCTGTTCCGGCCACGATGACGACAACGACTCGAAGAAACTGAGTCTCTCGACGGAGGAATTTGTGTGGAATGAGGCGCAGCGCGAGGCTGTGCTGGAGATTTCCACCAATGCCGACTGGACCATCACAAGCAACACCGACTGGTGTGTGCCGCTGATGCAAAAAGGCAGCGGCCGGACCACGGTGCCGCTTTGGGTGACACCGAACCTCACAAAGAGTGAGCGGACAGGACTGCTGACCGTGAAAAGCAACGGCATCAGCAAGACTGTCAGCCTGAGACAGCCCGCCATGCCGTCGGCTGACGACTATCAGTATGTGGTGCCGGTGGTGTTTCACGTGCTCTACAAAGACCAGAAAGACACCCTGCAATATGTGCGGAAAGGCTGGCTGGGCAAGGTGATGGCCAACGTGAACCGCCTCTATAAACACAACAGTGCCAACGTGCAGTTTGAGATGGCAAAGTACGACGACGAAGGCAACAAACTGGAAGAACCCGGGGTGGTGCGCCATGAGGTGACCTTCACCGACTACGACCCGAATGACTTCCTCGACACCGAGGGGAAAGACCGTCAGCAATACTCAGCCTATGCCTTCAACATTCAGCGATGCATCAATATCTATGTGTTCCAGTTCAAAGACCCAAAGACGATGGGGCTCTCCGATTTGGCCGTCACTCCCGATAACCACAAGCTCGACAGCCTGCAGTCGACCGACTACCTGAACACGCTCACCCACCCTGACTTCCCGTTCGGATGTTGCATCAATAACACCTATATCTATGAGACTCAGGACAACGGATACTATAATCCCTGCTTCATTGTATCTACTATCGCCCACGAGCTAGGGCATTTTCTCGGACTGCTGCACACCTTCTCAGAGGATGAATGCAACGAGGACGACGCCTGTACTGACACGAAGAACTGCGACTTCAATGCCTATACCTCACTGTTGGAGGCACTGGTTGCCTCAGCCGAGAGAACAGGCAGGACGCTGACACTCGACATGGTGAGCGAGCGTATCAACTGTGAAGACGCCACCACATACATTGCCCACAACGTGATGGATTATGCCTACTGCTACAGCGACGAACTGACCGAGCAGCAGAAGACACGCATGAAACATGTGCTGAACTACTGTCCGTCGGTGCCTGGACCAAAACTCGACATCTATAAGAAAACCCGTGCCGCCGGCCATACGGCCTCTCCCTTCCGACCCAGGCTCTCCGACTGCCCAGAAATGCCGCTCAAGCCTGCCTCGGGGAAGAAAGTTATGCCTGCGAAAAGAAGGTAATGCAATCAAAAAGAAGGGAGAAGGGACACAGCCCACGCACTAGCGTCCTCCGCCGGTGGACGAAGAATGCAACTAACCACCTCTATCGGCAGCACCACCACTTCATTTCATCATAAAAAACAAGGGCATGCACTTTCATCAGCGCATGCCCTTTATGGTTGATTCTATCAATCTTCTTGTTTGTTTCGCAGGCACCTCTTTAAGAAGGTCCGTGACGAAGGCGAATACTATTTCACGAGTACTACCAAATACTTGCTGGTGCTCCAGAAAATCTGGGGGTTGGTGATGCGCAGCACATACTGGTCTTTGGCATCCTTGGCAAGCGTATAGCTGCTCGACGGGTGCATGGTGAGCAACTTGGCAGACTTAGAGTAGAGCTTGATTTCCTTGTCGATGCGGATATCAATCTTGGTGAAATAATTCTTGTTGAAGTTAGCCTGCAGCACGCGTCCGTCCTCAATGATACGCTGTTCTTTCAGCTCTTTCTTTGTTCCGAAGACAAACCAGGCAGTATTCAACTGCTTGTCTTGTGTGTTGATGGTCTCAGTCTTCTGGCTGCTCTCGGTCTTCAGGTTCTCCACATCGGTGTTCAGTGTGGCAATGGTCTCGTCCAACTTACCAATGTGAATATCCTTGGCGTCGAGTTCAGAGCGCAGCTGCTGTAACTGCTGGTCTTTCTGCTCGAGCTGGGCTACAAGGTCTTCCAGAGTTTTATTCAGCTGGTCGCCCTTCACGGAGCTCTCACGCAGCTGCTTCTTCAGTTTGTTAATCAACTCACGGTTCTTAGCCATTGTCTGCTGAATGAACTGCATATTCTCACGCAGCTGCTGACGCTTGTTGGCACCCTCACCATCCTTGGCCAGACTGACGCGGTTCTCAGCCTCGTTAATCAAGCGGAAGCCCTCCTGAATCTCGTTCAGTGTGCCCATCATGTCGTTAATCTCATTGTCTTTCTGGGCAATGATCTTCTGCAACGAGTCACTCTGGGTCAGATCTGCCATACGAGGTCTTTGCTTTGCTTCATCACATGCAACGAGAGTCATAGCTCCCAATGCAAATACAAATAATAGTTTTTTCATACCTTATTATTTTTGGTTTTATTCTCTTTTTTAGGGGCAGCGCCAGCCACCACCACCACAATCTCGCCTTTCGGCTCTTTCTCGGTGAAATGGGCAATGACCTCGGCCAGCGTACCGCGCACACTCTCTTCATGCACCTTCGATATCTCGCGGCAGACACTCACCTGACGGTCCTCGCCGAACACCTCGCTGAACTGCTGCAGAGTTTTCACCAGCCGGTAGGGCGACTCGTAGAAAATCATCGTACGCTGTTCGTCGCGAAGTCCCTCGAGGCGGGTCTGACGCCCTTTCTTCTGCGGCAGGAAACCCTCGAAGCAGAAACGGTCGTCGGGCAGTCCGCTCGACACCAATGCCGGAACAAATGCCGTAGCACCCGGCAGGGTCTGCACCTCAATGCCTGCAGCCACCGCCTCGCGAACAAGGTAAAAGCCCGGATCGCTGATGCCCGGGGTGCCGGCGTCACTGATGAGCGCTATCGTCTGACCGGCCTTCAGCCGCTCGACGATGCCCGCTGACGTGCCATGCTCATTGAACTTATGATGAGACATCAGATGGTTCTTGATTTCGAAGTGCTTCAGCAGAATGCCCGATGTGCGGGTATCTTCCGCCAGCACCAAATCTGCCTCCTTCAATATTCTGATGGCGCGCAGCGTCATGTCTTCCATATTACCGACAGGAGTCGGCACAACATACAAAATGCCCATAATACGGGGGCAAATATAGTTTAAAAAATAATAATGAGCAAAAAAAACAACAAAAACTTTGCATTTTTTAAAGCGTATTTGTATTTTTGCACCATCATGACAGATAACTTAACAGGTGAGGCACACCGCCCAGGACGAATTGAAGTTGTGTGCGGCAGCATGTTCTCGGGTAAGACAGAGGAACTTATCCGGCGCATGAAACGTGCGAAATTCGCAAAACAGAAAGTCGAGATCTTCAAACCTGCCATCGACACACGCTACTCTGACGTCGACGTGGTGAGCCACGACCAGAATGCCATTCAATCCACGCCCGTCGACAACTCGTCGAGCATTCTGCTGCTCTCATCGGATATCGATGTGGTGGGCATCGACGAAGCCCAGTTTCTCGACATGGGGCTCATCGAAGTGTGCAACGAACTGGCCAACCGTGGTGTGCGCGTCATTGTTGCAGGGCTCGACATGGACTTCAAAGGCATTCCATTCGGTCCCATTCCCGGCCTCTGCGCCATTGCCGACGATGTGACCAAGGTGCATGCCATCTGCGTGAAATGCGGCAACCTGGCTTATGTCAGCCACCGTCTCGTGGCCAACGACAAGCGTGTATTGCTGGGCGAGACAGCCGAATATGAGCCGCTCTGCCGCGAATGCTACCAGAAAGCTCTCGCCAACGACCAGCGGACACACGACCATTCGAACCGTCCGTAAACAAGCAACATTCTCTGTATCAAAGCATTATTCTGAATATACAGCCATCCACAAACCACCGACAACGATGCAAAAAGAAATCACATTCGACCGTTTTATCCGTTGGACAGGCATCGGTCTGCTCGTTCTTGCCATTCTCCTGCTCATGAACTACCTCAGCAGTGTGCTGCTGCCATTCTTCATCGCATGGTTCATGGCCTATCTGCTCTACCCTATAGTGAAGTTCGTGCAATACAAAATGCACGTGCCCACACGGGCTTTGAGCATCATTGTCACGCTCATCTTCGTCATTGCCGTGGTGGGGGGAGTGGTCTACCTCATCATTCCGCCCATGATCGAGCAGTTTCAGAAGCTGGGCGAGCTGGCCACCAAATACATCCACAACACCGCACATATCACCAGCATTCCGGAAACCATCCAGGGATGGATACAAGAAAACCAAGCGCGGATAGACGATTTTTTCCGTAGCAAGGACTTCACCGACGCGCTGAAGACTGCCATGCCGCAGCTGTTCAGCTTCCTAGGACAGACAGCCAGCGTCGTCATCAGCATCGTAGCCTCGCTCATTACGCTGTTGTATATGTTCTTCATCCTGCTCGATTATGAGTATCTTACCGAGAACTGGATCAAGATCTTCCCCAAAAAGGTACGACCGTTCTGGAGCGAACTGATGCAGGACGTTGAGCGCGAGTTGAACAACTACATTCGCGGACAGGGACTTGTGGCCCTCACCATGGGTGTGCTCTTCTGCATCGGGTTCACCATCATCGACTTCCCGATGGCCATCGGTCTCGGCATTCTCATTGGCATTCTCGACCTGGTGCCCTATCTCCACACGTTTGCCCTCATCCCCACCGCCCTGCTGGCCCTGCTCAAAGCAGCCGACACCGGACAGAACTTCTGGATTATCCTCATCTCTGCCGTGGCCGTCTTTGCTATCGTACAAGTCATCATTGATATGATTGTCACGCCGAAAATCATGGGAAAGGCCATGGGCCTCAACCCTGCCATCCTGCTGCTGAGCCTCTCGGTATGGGGCGCACTGCTCGGATTCATCGGCCTCATCATCGCCCTGCCTCTCACCACCCTGCTCATTGCCTACTATCAGCGATACGTCACCCGAGAGCTGGATGAGGATGAAAACAGCAGCGAGACCTCCGTTGTTCCTGTACCAGAGAGCGTTGGAAAGAGCGTAGTTACCCCATCTGCACCCCCTGACAGTGACTCATCGGCTACAGAAATCGCAATAAAAGACGAAAAAACTGCCGAATAATTTTGCCGTTTCAAAAAAACATAGTACCTTTGCACCCGCTTTCACATCAGAAAGCTCTGATCCGCTAGCTCAGTCGGTAGAGCACAACACTTTTAATGTTGGGGTCNNGGTTCGAGCCCCAAGCGGATCACCAGAGAGATCAACACGATCTCTCTTTTTTGTTTCCCCTACCAAGATGAGTAGTTTGGTGCCTCCAGAGTTCCTTCATTAAATGCTAGCAGCACTAACCTAATGATTGGGGAGGGACTAAGCTCTTGCCATTCATCATAAAGAATGTCAAGAGGAAATGACGGGCTTTTCAGGAATGACATTTGGAAGTATGGAAGATTCTTTTTATCTTTGCAAATAGAATATGATAATAAAGGATTATTAAATCTTCCAATGGACGAGCTGAACTCCCGACTTCCCCACCCGCTGATATCGGTGCTGCCACTGGCTGTGCTCGTTGCGATGATTGTGCTGATTTTGCTGCACATGCCCGACGATGCGCTCAGCGGAGCGAGTCAGCTGGCACTCATCGTGGCGACATGTATATGTGTGGCCATAGCGATGGTGCTCTATCATGTGCCGTGGAAGACCTTTGAGCACGCTATTCAGAAAACCATTGGCGAGGCGGCCGTTTCTATCCTTATCCTGCTGATGATTGGTGTGATGTCGAGCACTTGGATGATCAGCGGAGTGGTACCAACGCTGATATATTATGGTGTGCAGTTCATGTCACCACAGTTTTTCCTGCCTTGCGCCTGCATTATCTCGTCGCTGATCTCTGTGATGACAGGCACTTCGTGGACGACCATTGCCACCATCGGCATTGCACTTCTAGGCATCGGCAATGCACTGGGCATACCTGCGCCTTATTGTGCCGGCGCCATCATATCGGGTGCTTACTTCGGCGATAAGATGTCGCCCATGTCCGATACTACGGTTCTGGCATCGTCGATGGCCCGCGCCGACCTCTTCTCGCATATCCGCTACATGATGTACACCACCGTGCCAAGCATCGTCATTGCCCTGCTCATTTACCTGTTCATGGGTCTGGGTTTCGATGGTGAGCCGATAGAGGTAAATCGCTATACGACAGGACTCAGCAGTGCATTCAATATCTCGCTGTGGACGCTGCTGGTACCGTTGTTCACAGGCATTCTCATCGTCAAGAAAGTGCCTTCGCTGGTCACGCTGATGCTGTCGTCGCTGGCCGCTTGCCTGTGCGCGCTGGTGCTACAACCCGACGTGGTGGCATCGTTGCCCGGCGAGGCCTTGACGGGAAAGGCGGTCCGACTGCTGGCAGGCATCATGCAGACCTGTTATGCCAGCACACAGGTAGACACTGGCTATGCCGAAATCAACAGTCTGGTTGCCACCCGCGGTATGGCGGGCATGCTCAACACGGTCTGGCTCATACTCTGCGCCATGTGCTTCGGCAGTTGCATGATAGCCAGTCAGATGCTCAAGAGCCTCACGCATGTGATGCTCCGCGCCATTCACAACACCGTGAGTCTGGTTTGCTCGACGGTGGTTTCGGGCATTCTGCTCAACATGATCATGGGCGACCAGTTCCTATCCATTATCATGAATGCCTCCATATTCCGCGAAGAATACCGTGAGCGGGGCTACCGGCCCGAACTGCTGAGCCGCAGCACCGAAGACTCGTCGACCGTCACATCGGTACTGGTACCATGGACGGCCTGCGGCATGACACAAAGCACCGTGCTGGGCATCCCGACCATCGTATATCTGCCCTTCTGTTTCTTCAATCTCATCAGCCCAGTCATGAGCTGTGCGGTGGCAGCACTCGGCTTTGTGCCTGCTCCCACGAAAAACGTTGAAAAGAACTGAGTTGAAGGCTGTCAAAACTCCAATGGGCAAGTACTTTGCAACCCTTTTAGACATGGTCAATCTGCCGACTTGCGCAGCCTCATCCATTTACCATAAGTCAGCATGCGCCAGAGCCACTCTAACGGACCGAAACTGAAATGACGCAGCCACAAACGGCACACCAAAACTTCAGCGAAGAATGCGATGAAGGCTGTCAACTCTATATGCACGAAACCGAAACGTGTGCCCCACCCCAGACCGATACCATAGAATAGAAATATGCCGATGAGCGACTGGCCGATGTAACAAGTCAAAGCCATGCGGCCTGCAGATTTAAATACTTCAAACGGACGCAGCCACAGACACACTCCCATCATAAAAGCCAATGCCAACGGTACCACACTCACAGCATAGAGCAACGAATGGACAGCCATGCCCCACGGTTCGCCATGAGTAGCACTCCACGCAAAGACGAACGAAAGGGGCAGCATGACGGACAATGTCCAAAAGAAAGCTCTCTTCAGCTGGGGCCTCATCTCTTCTATATGGGCGTAAAGGCGGTGACGGCCAATGAGATAGCCAATCAGGAACAAACCGATGACCTTCAGCAGGCGGTGCCCGCTCACAAACTCCCACATGCGCTCAATGGAGCCCTGTTTCAAGAACTCAAACATCACGGCATAGCTGTCGGCGTCGCGAAGCCACGAGGCAAAGTTTTCTTCTGTGATGCCGCTGCTGGCAGCCTGTCGCCACCAGGCATCATAAAGCGGAGCCGCCATGTCGATGCCCTGCCATTGCGACCAAGCGTCGAGTCCAGCAGGCAATAAGATGAAAAAGACGGCCAAAGCGAGCAGCATGCGGTCGCTTGCCCTGACGAACAAAACCAGCAGCAATCCGCCCACAGCATAGAGCAGCAAGATATCGCCATTCCATATCAGCAACAGATGAACAAGGCCTATCAGCATGAGAATCAGCATTCGCCTGACAAACCTCCTTGTGCCATGCCTGGAAAGAAAGATGGAAAAGCCAATGCCGAACAGCATTGAGAAGATGCTATAGAATTTTCCCTCAACCAACCAATACTCTACGAAGCGCACCACCTTGTCTATGCCGGCCGTAGGCATGGCCGCCCGCGCATCACCGCTGAGGAAAGTCTACAAGCCGAACTCCGGGAAGTTGGCCAGCGCAATGCCCAACAGAGCCAGTCGCGCATGCTGTCGAGCACGGTGTAGCGCTGTTTCTCTGTCGTCGGGCCGACGGGGGAATGTGTTGTCTGCTTCATGAAAAATGTCATTTGGCATGCAAAGATACACAATTTTTGCGACAATTGCGATATTTTTATTATATTTGCAGCAGATAACAAGAAACACCAGATGAATATGAAAAAGTATCTTACTTTCCTGCTTGCCCTGCTGGGTCTCAACACGGCATGCAGTCAACAGAATTACGAGAATGCCAGCGTCAGCGACTTCGCGGCACTCATCACTCAGCCCGATGTGGTATTGCTTGACGTTCGCACAGACAAAGAGTTTGCCGAGGGTCACATTGGCGGTGCCCTTCATGCCGACGTCAACAAAGACGACTTCATCGAACAGGCGCGCCAGCTAGTGCCGCAAGGCAAGCGCGTGGCCGTGTATTGCCGCAGCGGACGCCGCTCGGCCAATGCTGCCAACCAACTGGCCAAGGCGGGCTACACCGTGGTCAACCTGAAAGGAGGCATCATGGAATGGCAGAAACAGCAGATGCCTGTTACCACCGAGACGGCCGGGCAGGATGTCTTCAAGACTAAAAGCGGCAAGACGGTTGCCATTTACCCTCTGCTGCATGCCAGCATCCGCATCGTGTTCGACGGCAAGGAGATAGAAATCGACCCCGTTGGCAAATTGGGTAACCGCACTACCGACTATGCAGCCCTGCCAAAGGCCGACTATATCTTTGTGACGCATGAGCATGGCGACCACTTCGACCGGGCAGCCATCGGTCAGCTGACAGCCACCGGCACACGACTCGTCACCAACCGGCGCTGTGCCGACATGCTGGGCTATGGCGAAGTGATGGCCAACGGCGACCATAAGGAAGTGGCCGACAACATCAGCGTCGAGGCCGTTCCCGCCTACAACATCACCGAGGGTCATCTGCAGTTCCACCCGAAAGGGCGCGACAACGGATACATCCTTACCATCGACGGACTGCGCATCTATATTGCCGGCGACACCGAGAACATTCCCGAAATGACCAACATAAAAGACATCGACGTGGCCTTCCTGCCTTGCAACCAGCCCTACACCATGACAACCAGCCAGTTTGTCAATGCAGCACGCATCATCAAACCGCGGGTGCTGTTCCCCTACCACTACGGGCAGACCGACATTAGCCAACTGCCACAGCAGCTGAAGGCCGACGGCATCGACGTGCGCATGAGGCCTTTTGACTGATGCTGACAGACCATTTGCACGACCCACGAATATCCACGGATGCAACCAGTATCCGTGGATATTTGTATATGTGGCGATGACGATTCTAAAGATGCACTCTGGAAATCCAGAGGGCTGCTCTGCGAGTCTGGAGCAGCCTTCTGCTACAAGCAGAGAGGCCTTGGAAATTGACATGAGACAATTTAACACATGTTTGCAAAAAATATCAACGGGAAAATGAATGGCAATCCACGTTTTTTTCGTACCTTTGCAACCTAAAATATATAATGTGCGATAAATTATGGCTACAAAACAGATAAAAACCGCTTTGGTATCGGTTTTCCATAAAGATGGTTTGGACGAATTGCTGGCAAAGCTGCATGAAGAAGGTGTGAAGTTCCTATCGACAGGCGGAACACAGAAGTTTATTGAGAGTCTGGGCTACGAGTGCCAGAAGGTGGAAGAAGTAACCACTTACCCCTCTATCCTGGGCGGCAGAGTGAAAACGCTGCACCCGAAGGTGTTCGGAGGCATCCTGGCCCGCCGCGACAATGAGGGCGACATCGACCAGATGAGCCAGTACGACATTCCTGCCATCGACCTTGTGATTGTCGACCTGTATCCTTTTGAGCAGACCGTGGCAAGCGGTGCCGACGAGGCCGACATCATCGAGAAAATCGACATTGGCGGCATCTCGCTCATCCGCGCAGGTGCGAAGAACTTCAAGGATGTGGTGATTGTGCCCAGCAAGGCAGAATACAGTGTGCTGCTCGACATTCTGAACGAGAAAGGTGCACAGACCGACCTTGCCGACCGCCGCATGCTGGCCACACGTGCCTTCGGCGTGAGCAGCCATTACGACTCGGCCATCTACAGCTGGTTCATGGGCTCGGAAGAGCAGAAAGGCTCTCGCACCGTGTCGCTGAGCATGATGGACTAAGCGAAAGCAACAAACGATTAAGACAGATAAAAAAAAGTATAAGCTTTAAGTAGAAGTAAAGAAGAATATGGGATTATTTTCATTTGTTCAGGAAATTGCAATGGACCTGGGAACGGCCAACACCATTATTATCAGCGATGACAAGATTGTGGTTGACGAGCCGTCAGTAGTTGCGCTCGACCGCCGCACCGACAAGATGATTGCCGTGGGCGAGAAAGCCAAGATGATGTATGAGAAGACGCATGACAACATACGCACTATCCGCCCGTTGCGCGACGGCGTGATTGCCGATTTCTCTGCCTGCGAGCAGATGATGCGCGGACTGATTAAGATGGTGCACACGGGCAGCCGCCTGTTCCACCCCTCTCTCCGCATGGTCATCGGAGTGCCTTCGGGCTCTACCGAAGTGGAGCTGCGTGCCGTACGCGACTCTGCCGAGCATGCTGACGGCCGCGACGTGTATCTGATTTTCGAGCCGATGGCTGCTGCCATTGGTATTGGTATCGACGTGGAGGCCCCAGAGGGCAACATGATTGTCGACATCGGTGGCGGCACCACCGAGATCGCCGTGATTTCGCTGGGCGGTATCGTGGCCAACAACTCCATCAAGGTGGCTGGCGACGACCTGACTGCCGACATCCAGGAGTACATGAGCCGCCAGCACAACGTGAAGGTGAGCGAGCGCATGGCCGAGCGTATTAAGATTAATGTAGGCTCTGCCCTGACCGACCTGGGCGAGGATGCCCCCGAGGACTACGTGGTGCACGGACCAAACCGCATCACGGCACTCCCCATGGAGGTTCCCGTATGCTACCAGGAGATTGCCCACTGCATCGACAAGACCGTGGCACGCATCGAGACCGCTGTGCTGAACGCCTTGGAGAGCACTCCGCCCGAGCTCTATGCCGACATCGTGAAGAACGGTATCTACCTGACTGGTGGCGGCGCCCTGCTGCGCGGACTTGACAAGCGTCTGACCGACAAGATCAACATTCCGTTCAACGTGGCCGAAGACCCGCTGCACTGTGTGGCACGCGGAGCCGGTATCGCCCTGAAGAACGTTGACCGTTTCTCGTTCCTGATGAGATAATATCGACATATGCACAATCTACTGGAGTTTCTGGCAAAATACCATCACTGGTTCTTGTTTGTCGTGCTCGAGGTAGTCAGCTTTGTGTTGCTGTTCAAATACAACAGCTATCAGGGCAGTGTGTGGTTTTCATCGGCCAATGTAGTGGCCGGTAAGCTCTATGAGTGGGACTCAGCTGTTGAGTCCTTCTTCAGTCTTACGAAGGTCAACCAAGAGCTCACCACGCGCAATGTCTATCTGGAGAGACAGGTAGAGCAGCTGAACAACCGGCTGACCGCACTGACGGAAAATCCCGATGCGGCCAAGGCCGGACAGTTGCAGATGCTGAACGACTACAAGCTGATACCCGCCAAGGTGGTTCATAATGCCATCACCGGACAAGACAACCTCATCACCATCGACAAAGGCGAGGCCGACGGCGTGCGCAAGGATATGGGCGTGGCCTGCGGCAATGGCATCGTGGGCATTGTCTACATGACCTCGTCGCACTACTCGGTGATCATCCCGGTGCTGAACAAGAACTCCAACATCAGTGTGTCTATTGCCAAGCGCGGCTACTTCGGCTACCTGCACTGGCAGGGCGGCTCGTCGCGCATCGCCTATGTCGACGACATTCCCCGTCATGCCCACTTCCGTCTTTACGACAAGGTGGTGACAAGCGGCTACTCGTCGGTATTCCCTCCGGGCGTGATGGTGGGAAAGATTCTGCATGTTTATAATTCTGCCGACGGACTGTCGTACCGGCTGGAGGTGGAACTGTCGACTGATTTTGGATTGTTGCGCGACGTGTGCGTCATCGACGATGCCATCATGAAGCAGCGTCTGGAGCTGTTGCGCGCCGCACAAGACTCGCTGAAGACCAAAGAACATTGACGATTAGATAGTATTGACAATGGCCTTAGATTTGTTGAAACGACTATTGTTTTTCGCCATACTGCTCGTGGCACAGGCACTGGTGTTGAATCACATCCACCTGTTCAACTGTGCCACGCCCCTGCTTTATGTCTATCTGGTACTGCTCTTCCCTCGCAATTTCCCCAAGTGGGCCATCCTGCTCTGGTCGTTTGCGTTGGGCCTGTGTGTTGACTCGTTTACCAACACGCCGGGAGTGGCCGCCGGATCGATGACACTCATCGGGGCCTTGCAGCCTTACATCTTCGAGCCGTTCATCCCGCGCGACAGTGCCGAGGACCTGGAGCCTGGCATGCGCACGCTGGGCGTCACCTCGTTTGTCTATTATACCATCATCATGGTGCTCATCTATTGTCTGGCTTATTTCACACTCGAGACATTCAATTTCTTCAATTGGATTCAGTGGCTCATGAGCATTAGCGGCAGCACCATCCTGACTGTGGTGCTGATACTGGTTATCGAAAACATCAGAAGGGGCTGAGACGCGCATGAAGGACTTCGGACTAGAGAACAGAAAGTATGTCATTGCGGGTATTGCGGTCGCTATTGTGACGGTCTACATCATCCGCCTGTTCATGCTGCAGGTGACAAGCGATGACTATAAGAAAAGCGCCGACTCGAACGCCTTCCTGAAAAAAGTGGAATACCCCTCGCGAGGTGTCATCCACGACCGCCACGGCAAGCTGATGGTCTACAACCAGCCTGCCTACGATATCATGGTCATCATGAACGAGGCCAAAGACCATATCGACACGCTGGAACTGTGTCAAGCGCTGGGCATCACCAAAGAGTATTTCATCGAGCGCATGGAACAAATCCAAGACCGCTCGAAGAATCCCGGCTACTCGCGCTTCACTCAGCAGCTGTTCATGAGTCAGCTGAACGACCGTGAGTTCAGCGTTTTCCAAGAGAAAATGTTCCGTTTCCCAGGGTTTTATGTGCAACGCCGTAGCATCCGCTGCTATGAGTATCCCTATGCCGCTCACGTGCTGGGCGACGTGGCCGAAGTGTCGCCCTCAGACATTGAGGAGGACGACTACTATCAAGCTGGCGACTACATCGGCAAACTGGGTGTTGAGCGCTCTTACGAAAAGCAGTTGCGTGGCGAAAAGGGTATTCAGATCCTGCTGCGCGATGCCCACGGACGCATTCAAGGGAAATACCAGAATGGCGCCCTCGACCAAAAACCGAAAGCGGGCAAAGACCTTACGCTGAGCATCGACCTGAACCTGCAGGCCTTGGGCGAACGACTGATGCAGCATAAAATAGGAAGCATCGTGGCCATCGAGCCGTCTACCGGCGAGATATTGTGCATGGTATCTTCGCCCACCTACGATGCCCGTATCATGACTGGCAAGAACCGCGGAAAAATGCACACCCAACTGTTGCGCAACGTGTGGAAGCCTCTGCTCAACCGCAGCATCATGGGACAGTATCCGCCAGGCTCTACCTTCAAGACGACACAAGGACTGACTTTCATGTCGGAGGGCATCATCGGACCGGGCACACAATTCCCCTGCTCACGCGGATTCCACTATCGCGGTCTGCGGGTGGGCTGCCACGGCCATGCGGCACCACTGGCGTTGGTACCAGCCATCTCAACGTCGTGTAACGGCTATTTCTGCTGGGGATTGTACTACATGATTGGCAACAAGAAAAAGTACGGCTCGGTGCAGAATGCCATGAACACCTGGCGCGACTACATGGTGAGCATGGGATTTGGCTATAAGTTGGGCATCGACCTGCCGGGCGAGAAGCGAGGCCTCATACCTAATGCCCAATTCTACGACAAGGCATATCACGGCTCGTGGAACGGACTGACCGTCATCTCCATTGCCATCGGACAGGGTGAGGTCAATGCTACCCCATTGCAGATAGCCAATCTGGGGGCCACCATTGCCAACCGCGGCTATTACTATGTGCCGCATGTGGTGAGAAAGGTGCAGGACGAACCGCTCGACACCGCATTCACGCGCCGTCACTACTCGAAGGCCGACAGCAAAGCCTACAACTATATTGTGCAGGGCATGCGCGCATCGGTGCTGGGTGGTACGTGTAAGGCCCTGGGACATTATAGTTTCAATGCTTGTGGAAAGACCGGTACGGCTCAGAACCGTGGCCGCGACCACTCGGTGTTCATGGGCTTTGCCCCCATGGACAACCCGAAAATTGCCGTCGCCGTCTATGTGGAGAATGGCGGATGGGGTGCCGACTATGGTGTGCCCATCGGCGGACTGATTATGGAGCAGTATATTAACGGAAAGTTGTCACCAGCCTCAGCCAAGCGGGCCGACGATTTCCAACGAAAAGTGATTTTCTATGGTTCGAGAGACAGATAAGCATCCTAGCGTTTTGCGCTCCATCGACTGGTGGACCATTGCCATCTATGTGGCCTTGCTCGCCTTCGGATGGCTGAGTGTGTGCGGTGCCAGCTACACGTATGGCGAGACCGACATCTTCAGCCTTACCACCAACTCGGGCAAGCAAATCATGTGGATTGGCACATCGTTGATGCTGGGCTTGGTGCTGTTACTGCTCGACGACCGCTTTTATGATACGTTCGCGTACATTATATATATAGGACTCGTGTTGCTACTCTTCGCCACCATCTTCAATCCTGTCAGTACCAAAGGCTCTCACTCGTGGCTGGTGCTGGGTCCTGTGAAGTTGCAACCTGCCGAGTTTGCAAAGTTTGCCACCGCGTTGGCCGTGTCGAAGTTCATGAGCTCTTATGGCTTCGACATGAAAAACTGGAAGCACTTTGCCGCCGCCTGTGCCATCGTCATCATTCCCATGATCTGCATCGTTGGCCAGCGCGAGACGGGTTCTGCCCTGGTCTATCTGTCGTTCTTCCTGATGTTCTATCGCGAGGGAATGCCGGGCAGTGTGCTGTTCACGGCCGTAGCCATGGTGATTTACTTTGTAGTAGGCATCCGTTTCGAGAATGTGATGATGCCCGATGCAGTCACGTCGGTCGGCAAATTCGTCGTTTTGTTGCTCATCCAACTGTTCACCGCAGGCATGGTATATGTCTACTGTCATGACAAGCGAATGGCCTTCCGGCTGATAGCCGTGTCTGTTTTAGGCACATTGCTGGCCTTGCTTTTCTCCATGTACATCTATCGTTTCGATGTGGTGTGGGTTCAGCTCACCATCACTGTCGGCATCATCGGCTACCTGATTTATCAGTGGCTGAGCACCCGTTTTGTGACGTTTCTGCTCATTTTCCTCTTTTCCATCGGCTCGGTTGTGGCCTTCTATTCGGCCGACTATGTGCTGAACAATGTGATGGAACCTCACCAGCGTGTTCGCATCAACGTACTACTGGGATTGGAAGAAGACTTGAAGGGTGCCGGATACAACGTGCACCAGAGCGAGATTGCCATTGGCTCTGGCGGTTTGCGTGGCAAAGGATTTCTGAATGGCACACAGACCAAGTTGAAGTATGTGCCAGAGCAAGACACCGACTTTATTTTCTGTACGGTAGGTGAGGAAGAAGGATTTGTGGGTTCAGCAGGTGTGCTGCTGTTGTTCCTGGCGCTGATTCTGAGGCTTATCAAGATGGCTGAGCGACAACCGTTTAAGTTTGGGCGCATCTACGGCTATTGTGTGGTAAGCATCTTCTTGTTCCACGTTTTCATTAACGTGGGAATGGTACTCGGACTGACGCCTGTCATCGGCATTCCGCTGCCATTCTTCAGTTACGGAGGCTCATCGCTATGGGGTTTCACGCTGTTGCTCTTCATTTTCCTGCGCATCGATGCAGGCCGCAACTTGGTACGCAGCTGATTCAGATTCTAAGTGATAAGCGACAAGTTTTTAGGAGTGTAGGAGTGCAGGAGTGTAGGAGTGTAGACAACAGCAAAAGGATGCCATAATCTTCAATCCTCAATTCCCAATCCTCAATCTTCAATCCTCAATCTTCAATCTTCAATGCCTCGTCATCTTAATTCCCACGTCAGAGATGCCGGGCAGAATCTCGCGTTTCATATCATGGCGTACACAAATATGCAGCGAGTCGCCCTGTTGCAACGTAATGTCGTTTACTGGCACCTGATACTGGTAATAACTCATTCCCTGTCCTTTCGGTTTCCCGTTACGATCAATGAGATGACAGTCAATCGTATCACGCACTAAACGGTGTGCAGGTATAATCACTTGCTCCACTACCAGCCGCAGACTCATAAAGGGATAGGTGCTCGTAATGCGCAAGCCTAGTTCCTGACGGTAATTCCCTTCAATGGCAACAGGAGAAACATCGAAAAACAAAGTGTCGTTTTTCTCCCATCCCACGATGGGTGTGTGCTCGTACTTGTCGAACACCACATGACTGTCGCATGCGGTCATGCCACATACGGCCAGAAACAGAGCCACGATAAAGCCACCCTTTCTCATGCGTCGTATTCCTGAGTGATATTAACCTTGCTTGGGGGCTGAATGATTGTTGTTTTGACGCTCTTGCGACTTGCCGCCCCGATTTCTGTTACCGCCTTGGCCTTTATTTCCACCCTTGCCGGCCTCATTACCGCCTTGTCCTTTGTTGCTACCCTTAACAGGTGCCTCATTGCCTCCCTGCCCTTTGTTGCTACCCTTGACAGGTGTCTCATTGCCCTGACGATTCTGGTCGTTACGGGCCTGGCCGTTGCCGCCTCGTTTGTTGTTGCGCTTCTTATTTTTGCTCTTACTCTTGTCGAAACGGGTAATGCTCTCACCAGCCAGCAAGTCTACATGGTGCTCATTCTGAGTGCCGTCATTACCTTCTTGCAGGGAGAGGGGCTTCTCGCCGCGCTTATTCATCTCTATAATCTCGCGGGCACGCTCGGCAGTGATGGTTTCCAAATTGGCAGCCACACCCTTCGCCGTTGAATAGCTCACCAGTCCGGCCAGGATATCGGTCTTGAACAGATAGTAGTCGTTGTCTTTTGTCTGTAGTACAACTTCCTTACTGGGAATATTCTTGCCGGCCTCGATATAATCGTCCACCTCGTAGTTCAGGCAGCACTTCAGTTTGGCACACATACCTGCTAGTTTCTGTGGATTGAGCGAAATATCCTGGAAACGGGCAGCATTGGTGCTCACGCTGACAAAGTTCTTCATCCATGTGGCACAGCACAACTCACGTCCACAAGGACCTGTTCCACCAATGCGACCGGCTTCCTGACGGGCACCAATCTGCTTCATCTCGATGCGCACATGGAAGGTGGCAGCCAGGTCTTTGATCAGCTGGCGGAAATCCACACGCTCGTCAGCAATATAATAGAAGATGGCTTTGTTGCCGTCGCCCTGATACTCCACATCACCGATTTTCATGTCCAGCCCCAGGTCCTTTGCTATCTTACGGCTCTGAATCATGGTGCTGTGCTCACGAGCCTTGGCCTCGTAGTATTTATCCATGTCAACGGGTTTGGCAATACGGTAGATGCGCTTAATGTCATCAGCCGATTTCAGGTTGGCCTTTTTCACTTGCAGGCTCACCAGACGGCCGGTCAGCGTCACCACGCCGATATCGTGACCGGGATTGGCCTCAACAGCCACAATGTCGCCTTTCTTCAAGTCCAGGTTGTTCACATTGTGGTAGTAACCCTTGCGGGTATTCTTAAACTGAACCTCCACCAAGTCGGTGCTCTCGGTATTGCCAGGCACATCGGCCAACCAGTCGTAGGTGTTCAGCTGGTGATCCTGCCTGCCACAAGCACGTCTGCACAGGCCACGGTCGCAGCCTGTCATGATTTTCAGTTTCATATTTTTGTAGTCCATATTGTCGTTATTTCTGTATTAAGAGTACTATCATTTTCAAACAGAGGTCGAAGAACACGATTTTACCATTGGCATTCTGCGAGATGTCGCGAATACATCGCTGCAACAGTTCGCTGATTTCCATCACATTGGCCTCGTTGACGAAACGGGCAAAGTTTCGGGCAAAATCCTCTTCCTCTTGTGTCATATACACCAACTCGGGTTTCTTGAAGTTGTATACGAAATTCTCGCGCACCAGCCTCAGGAAGTAGGTCAGCATGCGTTTCTGTTTCTCACGTCCGTAGCCCGCCACGTTGTCGCTCCATTTCTTCAGGTCGTGAATATTGCGCATGTAGGCCAAACGCATCAGCATCACGAACATATCGAAGAACAAATGGTTCTCGTTGCTGGCATCAAGCTCGGTTAGTGCTTGTGTCCAACTGCCATTGGCCAGACGGGCTATGCGGATGGCTGCACTGTCGTCGATGCCCCGTTGTTCTGTCAGTGCCTGACGGATGTCCTCGGTGTCTATCCGCTTGATGTCGATACGCTGCACACGGCTGCGAATGGTTTCCAACAACTGTTCGGGCTCTTCACACACCATGATGAACACCGTCTGTGTGGGCGGCTCCTCCAATAGTTTCAGTAGTTTGTTGGCACATTCCAGGTTCATGCGCTCCGGCAGCCAAACAATGCTTACCTTATAACCACCCTGACTGGACTTCAGGCTCAGTTTGCGCAGCAGTTCGTCGCTCTGCCCTACTCCGATAACGGCCTGCTGGTTGGCGGCATCCATTTGCGACAGCCATTGGTCGATGGTAAAATACGGGCCTTTTCTAAGCATTTCGTGCCACTCACGCCCAAAGTCATCGCTCGTCATCTTGTGCTCGGCAGATGTGCCGGCCGGACGTATCACAGGATAAGTGAAGTGAAGGTCAGGATGTTCCCATTTGCTCAGCATGGCATCAGCCGTACGGCGCTGCAACTCAGTGGGTTGTGGATGGCCGTCCCTGAGCAGATGCGAGGCAAAGGCCAACGCCAGAGCCATCTTGCCGCAACCCGCAGGGCCGCAGAGCATCATGGCATGAGGCAGCCGCTGTTCGCGCTCCATCTGCAACAGCCGCTCCTTCGCCTCCTTCTGTCCTATCACATCATCGAATGTCATATCTGTCTTTTTACTTATTCACTGTTCGCACCGCCCCATCACAGTCTGCGTGCCACCTCAGCCACACTGTCGACGGCCGACACCGTATAGAAATGGATGTTGTTCACACCGTGGGCATACAGATCCTTGCATTGCTGTGTGGCCCACTCCACACCCAGCTGACGGGCATCCTCGTCGGTCTTGCATTTCAGCACCTCTTGCGCCAACGGTTCGGGTATATCGCAGTGGAAAGTCTTCGGCACCACGGTCAACTGACTGAGCTTAGCAAAAGGTTTCAACCCGGGAATAATCGGTATGGTGATGCCCATCTGTCGGGCCTTCTCCACAAACCGATAATACTTCTCATTGTCGAAGAACAACTGTGTCACAGCATATTCGGCACCCAGGTCTTGCTTTTCCTTCAGGTGCTTCATGTCCTGTTCCAAATTCGGAGCCTCCTCATGCTTCTCGGGATAGCAGGCTACCCCAAACGAGAATGGCTCACCGGGATGCTGGATGGGCGTTCCATCGGCGAAGAACCCGTTGTTAAACTGCACCACCTGCTTAATCAGGCCTGTCGTATGGCGATGCCCGCCCTTGGTGGGTGTGAACACCTTGTCGTCCTTGGCCTTATCGCCGCGCAGCAACAGTACATTACTGATACCCAGGAACTGCAGGTCGAGCAACTCGTACTCGATACTCTCCTTCGTGGCACCACTGCAGATGATATGCGGAATGACAGGAAGATGATATTTCTGCTGAATGGCAGCTGCAATAGCGATGGTACCTGGGCGGCGGCGCACACGCTGACGCTCCAGCAGACCGTTCTCCAGTTCCTTATACACATATTCCGAATGGTGGGTCGTGATATTGATGTACTTCGGACAGAACTCCTTCAGCTTGTCTATCGTGTCGAAGAGTTTCTTTGTGCCCATGCCCTTCAGCGGGGGCAGCACTTCGAACGAGAGACTCTTCTCGTCGTTATTCCCGTTTAGTATCTCTGCTACGTTCATGTTGGTTTCGTGATGGTACATTTGGGTGCAAAATTACAAAAAAAATCTGTAACCACCGTTTTTTTACCAGCGAAAGAAGAAAAATCCTCCTATTTATAGAGGAAATCGGTGTCGACCGGAATTGTTGCTTGGGTTGTTGATGCTGTCGTTAAACGACACGGGTAGTGTGATAATAAACAACTCAAACGACAAGAACAACTTTCAACGGTCTGACGACCATTTATTTCGGTCAAAAATATGCCTCCAAACGTACTCATTTCCAATTGATGCCTGATTGGGTTGCAATTAGTCGACTAATTAAGGTCTAATTAATGCCTAATTACCCTGTAATTAATGCCTAATTGCAACCTAATTAATGCCTAATTAGAGTCTATTTAATGCCTAATTGGAAATACAGAAGATTGGTGGGTGGTGCAGAAGGATAGAAAAAAAATTGCCTGCAGGTTTCTGCAGGCAATTTTTTGTATGATTAGTAACCGGGGTTCTGTTCCCAGCCGGGGTTCAGGTCGAGCATCTCCTGCTCCACGGGGAAGATACGATGACGCTTGTCGAAGTTAGCATCGGGGAAGTTCTTGTAGTGGGGGAAGAACTCATCCTCGAAGTGACCAAAGCGAATCATATCGTTGCGACGCCAGTTCTCATCGAAGAACTCACGGCCACGCTCCTGATAGATATCCTCGAGTGAAGGCTCGCTGCTGATTGTCGGCGCACCGGCATACGTGCGAATCTGGTTGAAGAGATCCTTGGCACCACTCTGTCCGAGACGTACAAGAGCCTCAGCCTTCATCAGCAGGATGTCGGCATAGCGGAAGAGAGGCAGGTCGTTCGACTGGTTACGGCCTTTGTTATAGTCGTTAGGAACGATGAACCACTTGATAGAGTGGCAGCCTTGCTGAATGGCATTGTCGTCATTACCCACATCGATGGTGTTATCCTGCTTCTTAAGCGTGATATTCTCAGTGAAGTGTACTTGCTTGCCTTTATACATAAATGGCTCGCTAGTTGGGCGCAAAGTCTTGGGATCACGATTGTAGATGTCACCACGCAGAATGCAGAGGTTACGAATATCGCCCTCCAGGCTGAACAGTTTGGCAAACTCAGGTGTTACAACCATGTTGCCACCAAACGACTGTGTGAAACTTTCGCTTGAGCCATAAACGTTCGGCATAAGACCCTTCAACTGTTTGAACGAGCGAGGACGGGCATACTGAAAACCAGTAAGGAGGGATGCATCGTAAGGCATAGCATAGATAAAGTCTTCCACCTTCCAGCTGTTGTCGTAAGAGAACTTATGCAGATAGTCCACAGAACCCAGATTGAATTTGCCACTGTTAATCACATCATCACAAGCGGCAATACAAGCATCGAGTTTCGGATTGGCTGCGGTGGCAGCGTCGTAGTTCTCAACGCCAACGGTTGTGTAAACAGGCCAGTTGATGTAGAGCTTGGCCAGAAGAGCCTGAGCCATCCAACGGGTCGGTTTGCCATAAGTATTCTCCGTCACATCCTCTGTGAGGTAGGGAATAATCTCTGTGAGCTCTTTCTCAATCCACTCAGCCACTTCCTTACGGGGAGAACGAGGAACAACCTCACCCTCAGCAGGAATCGACTCAAGTATAGGTGCATCTCCGAAACTGTCCATGAGAATCCATGTGTAATAAGCACGTATGGCACGGGCAGGAGCTTTCATTTGGGCAGAACCGCTGGCAAATTCCTCAAGTATGGTATTTGCCTTTGTGATACCGGCTGTTACCTCAGAAAACCAGTCGAGAGAAGCATCGGTTGGATTGCTGCAATGGAGAGCCTGATGCGCATACGTACCACTATCATAGTAACCACCGTCGAAAGCAAGAGCAGTGAATTCATCAGAAGCAAGACACTGTGCCTCCATATAACGGCGGCCCAAAATACCTGCCAAATGGTTATAGACATCAGCCATTTTTGCTTCTACAAGAAGCATCGGGTCAATACCAGAATTCTGACTTGGGTCTTCTGTATATTGAGATTTTGGACTGACATCCAAATCGGTGCAGCTAGTGAGCGCTACGGCAAACAAGCCAGCTGCAAGAATGATTTTATTTAATTTCATATTCTCAAAATCTGATTAAATGATTTTACTTTACAGTCACGATAGCAATACGGTTAGCATGGTTGGTGTCGGCACCCTTAGCCTCAACGCGGGTAACATTCACGCCACGGGCTTTCAGATATTTGACAACAGCATCGGCACGATCCTGAGAGAGTTTCAGGTTGGCTTCGGTGTCACCCTCGGGCGATGCATAAGCCACAACCTCTACGTTGGCACCCTTCTTGATGCCATCAAGCTCATTCACGTTCTTAATCTCTGAAGAGTTCACAGGGAAGGTAACCACGTAAGTGTTCTGAACCAAATTGTCCTTACCGGGAACTTCCTTCACGACTTCCTTCACCACAGGAATTTCCTTGATGACCTCTCTGTCGATATACTGCGGAGCAGCCTTAGCAGTTTCCTTCTTCTTGCTGCCGCCGAAGTTGATCTTCACACCAACCATGAAAGTACGTGTGTGCGGATAGCGGCTCCAACGGTAGTCGATACCAGGATCAATGCCACCGAGGTTAACCTCCGGGTCGAGACCCTTGTAATTACTGATGGTAAGCAGGTTATTGGCTGTACCGTAGATGGTCAGATCCTGAATCCAGTCGTTGAAACAGTTGCGGAAGGTATAGCTCAGTGAGAGTGACTGCAGACGGATGTATGTGCCCTTCTCTATATAACGGTCTGATGGCAATGAACCAGAAGCATCGCCTGCAGGGTTAGAGAGGAATTCCTTCAGCACGTTCTTGCCGTCAGAGAACAATTGTGCACTGGTGTAATGGGCACGTGGACTGTTGTAAACATCATTACCGAATACGCCGGTAATGAAGGCGTTCAGGTTCCAGTTCTTATAGGTAAGGGTGTTATTCCAACCAGCATTGAGCTTTGGCTGGGCACAACCTGTGATAGAGCGATCCTTATCACCAGGATTATTGGTGGTCTGACCTGTACGGTTGCCATTTTCATCGAGCACATAATACTCAGAACGTCCGTTCACTGTACCTGCATATTGATAGGTATAGAACGTACCAATAGCCTCACCCTCAATGATACTCTGCGTATATCCGCCACCTGATACGCCAGATACGTCTGGATCACCTTGTTGGAGG
Organism: Prevotella sp. UBA2850; assembly: GCA_002350805.1. Lineage (GTDB taxonomy): Bacteria > Bacteroidota > Bacteroidia > Bacteroidales > Bacteroidaceae > Prevotella. The sequence continues at coordinate 39,307 of DEFO01000029.1, read as the reverse complement.
TTCTTAGTATGGAATACCTCATTTTGCATCTTGTCCACGGTATTCTTGTTGTGCGACAGGTTAATAGTGCTGTTCCATGTAAAATTCTTGGTCTGAACAGGAACGAGATTCAATGTCAGCTCAATACCCTTATTGGTCATCTCACCCACATTTGCGTTTATCCAATCGGTGGGATATTGCGTTGTAGATACAGGATAACCCCAGATCAAATCCTTGGTCTTCTTGTGATATACCTCAATGGTACCATTGATACGATTTCTTAGGAAACCGAAGTCAAGACCTATATTCAGCATACTGGTCGTTTCCCACTTCAAATCGGGGTTAGCATTCTTTGTTGCGGTAAACGTACGATATATCTTTCCGTCATATGTAAATGAGCCTGATGCACCATAGGTATTGTATGAAGAATAAACGTCGAATCCCATGGCATTACCCGAAACACCATAACCAGCACGGAGCTTCAAGTTAGAGAAGAGGTTTTGATTCTTCATGAAAGCCTCTTCTGTGATATTCCATGCTGCAGAAACTGACGGGAAGGTACCCCAGCGGTTGTTCTTACCGAATACGGAAGAACCGTCGCGACGGATAGTAGCCTGCAACATATAGCGGCTGTCGAAAGAGTAGTTGACACGACCGTAGAAAGAGATATTGCGGATGGTCTCAAGATTACCAGAATCCAAAAATGGATATTTCTTGTCATCATTTGGCCAGTCGAGCTTCTGTGCATACGACACGTTATACCATGTCAAGTCATCGTTGTAAAAACCTGCTGCATTCAAACCAAAGCCGTCGTTGTTTTTCTTCTCTTCCCAACTATAACCAGCCATCAAGTCCCACTTGCTCTTGCCAACCATAAAGCCATAGTTCAGATATGTCTCAAACGTCTGCTCACGGCCAAAAAATGTATTACGCGAAGCCAGACCATTTAAGTTTCCGTAACCTTCAATTTGAGAGAGTCGGGTATCGTATGAGCTATAGGTGCTCTGATAGTTGCTCCAAGAATAGTTCACATTCCAGAAGAATCCCTTCCAAAGCTCAAGAGCTGTCTTGGCGATGAACTGGTTGCGCTTCCATATCGTCTCTGAAGTATCTTCGTACATGAGAGCGAGGGGGTTGTAGTTCTTTGAACCAGCACCAGTAGTCCAAGTGCCATCTGCATTCCGGATGGCGTTGGTGGGAGAGTAGTAATTCATGGCATCAAGCACAGAAGCTCCTTTTGCATAAGTAGGAACGCCGAAATGCTTGCCATACATCATGTTCGCACCCATAGACAGAGTGAGATGATCCTTCAGGACCTTTGTAGAAACGAGAGAGCGCAGGTTGAAACGATCCATGCCTGTCATCTTGATAACACCCTGACGTTTCATGAGATTACCACTGATCATGTAGTTGGTTCTGCTGTTACCACCGCTGATGCTCACATTGTGGTTGTGGCTGATACCAGTACGGAGCACTTCTTCCTGCCAGTCAACGTCGGCACCACCATCCTTTAGAGTAACACCATTGTTCTTAGCATACTGGCGCAGCTCATCAGCGGTACACATGTCATAGGTATTCAGAATCTTATCGAAGGCTACATATCCATTGTAAGTTACGTTGGTCTTGTCTTCCTCACCCTTTTTGGTAGTGATGATGATCACACCATTGGCAGCTTTCGAACCGTAGATGGCTGTAGCTGTAGCGTCACGCAACACATCGATAGACTCGATATCATCGGGAGCAACAGTAGAGGGGTCTACACCAGGAATACCATCGATGACGAAGTAAGGCGACATGGCACCATTACGAAGTGTAGAAGCACCACGCAGGGTGATAGTAGGACCTCCATTAGGGTCGGCAGTAGAAGAAACTACCAGTCCGGGGACCTTACCCTGCAGCATCTGACCCGGGTCGGTGAATACACCGCGGTTCAGGTCTTCAGCGTTCACGGTGGTGATTGAGCTGGTCACGTCCTTACGGCGCATGGTACCATAACCTATGACAACCACCTCGTTCAGCTGGGTGTTGTCTTCATTTAATACGACATTCAGCTGGTTGCCAGCCACTCTGAGAGTCTGGGCAACGTAGCCGATGTAAGAGAACTGCAGGTTCTTGCCGCGCTCCACGTTGAGCGTGTAACGGCCGTCAATGTCGGTGACGGCAGCATTCTGTGTTCCAACTTCCTTGACAGTCACACCAATCAGGGGCTCACCTTGTTTGTCGGTGACAACACCGGTGACCCGATTCTGTGCGAATGCCAGGGTACTGCTTAACATAAAGAACATGAAGAGCACTGTCTTCATCATTCCCGATTTTAAGTTTTGTACGTTTAGCATGTTTTGTTTTTTTGGTTAATTGATAAATGTATTATTAATTATTCTTTGTTCTATTCTCAGCGATGTCGTGACTCTCATCTCCGCTTACTCACCTATGACGGTAGCATTCTCGGTATAGAGAGGCACATTCATCTGTCGCAACTCATCCCAGTCCATCTTGACGAATCCCTCGCCTTTGCAGGGGCGCTTGTCGAAGAGGCCATGCTGGAAGCTGGTCTGCTTCTTCAGGTTGACACGCACCTTGTTGAAATAGATGTTGTTCACCTTGCCAGGCTTGTCGCCTCCCACGAAGCATCCATTCTCCGAAGTAGCCGTGATGTTGTTGAAATAGATGTGGCTCACCTCGCCGCAGCGACCGACTGTCTCGCCTTTGGGGAAGCGCCAGTTGGCATCTTTGTGATTGCCGTTGGCCCGTGGATAACTGGTGACGTAGATAGGCTCGGCCTGTCCCCACCACACGTCCGACCACAGGCGGCAGTCGAGCATGATATTCGAGAACACGACATTGGTCACCGTACCCTCGTCGCGGTTCTGGATTCCTATGCCGCGGTTAGAGGCAGTGATGATGCAGTTGTCGATCATCACGCGGTTGATGCTGTCCATGTTCTCGCTGCCAATCTTGATGGCGCACGAGCGGCTGGTCATCACACAATTGGTAACGACAATATCCTCGCATTTGCCATACTGCTCGAACTCACGACGGTTTTTCAGACAAATGCAGTCGTCGCCCGACGTGATGTAGCAGTTGGAGATACGAACCTTACGCGAATGGTCGACATCAATGCCGTCGCCATTGCGAATCTTCAGATTGTTGAGCAACGAAATACCCTCGATGTTGGCATCCTCGCACCCCACCAGGTGCACGGTCCAGTAGGCTCCGTTGCGAATAGTCACGTCGCGCACCAGCAGATGGCGCACTCCGATGAGGGTCAGCACATGGGGGCGCGGGTCGAACTTAGGGTCTTTCAACGGCTTCAGCTCATAGCTGTCGCCAAGCTCGGCTCCCATGAAGGCGATGCCGTTGCCGTCGATGGTTCCTCGGCCTGTGATGGAAAGGTTCTCGATGTCTTTACACCAAAGCCACATCATGCCCTCGCCGCGGTTCTCGCCGAAAGCACTTAGATGATAGATATCTTCGTTGGGATGGGCCAGCAGGGTAGCGTTGGCCTCCAGGTGCAGTTCTACATTAGACTTGAGTTCAACAGGACCGGCCATAAACACATTTCCTGCGGGAAATATCACCCGTTCTCCACCTGCCTCAGAACATGCGTTGACGGCTTTCTGTATGGCAGCTGCATTGTCGGTAACTCCATCACCAACAGCGCCGTAGTCCATGACGTTGAAATCCTTGGCATGCAGAGGCATGCAAGCAATGATACATAAGTAAAGTAATAGCAACAAAGTCTTTTTCATGCTTTGGTTATATAAATAGGTGACAAAGGTACGACTTTTTATCGAACCCACAAATTTTTTCGCAAAAAAATCGATGTTTACCCCTTATTTGCCTATACTTTCGTGATGACAGCCATTACAAGAAACATAAATGACTGATAAAAAGCATGATGAAGACACTACGCATGGCGATGCTTGTATCTGATGAGAGAAAAAGGGAAAAAGAATGACGTAGGTTTATACCAGCGCGTCGAGTTGCTTCTTCAGGGCTTTCAAGTCGTCGCGCACACCGAGGAGAGATGTCAGCACCTCAGAACTCTTGTCGACACCATGTTTGTTCTGGCTGAGCATCTTACGGGCAGCGGCCAGCTTAAAACCGCGCACCTTGACCAGATTGTAGATGACGCGTATCTGCTCAATATCCTTGTCGGTATACTGTCGCACCTTGTTGCTGAGAGTCTTGGGCTTGATTTGCGGGAACTCCGTTTCCCAATAGCGCAAAAGACTCTCGCTGACATCGAACATCTGGGCTACTTCCTTAATGGAATAGTAGAGTTTGAGGTTTTTATTCGTGTTAAGTGCCATATTTTCGGGGCTTTTTTTCAAACTAATATTAAATTATTTGCAAAAATAACGAAAACAAAGTATCTTTGCAAAACTTTTTGAGAAAATTTATCGATAAAATATAAAAAAGCAACAATGATGACAGCAAATGAGATTCGCGACTCGTTCAAAAATTACTTCGAGTCGAAACAGCATGTTATTGTGCCATCGGCCCCGATGGTGATTAAAGACGACCCCACACTGATGTTCACCAATGCGGGTATGAACCAGTGGAAAGATATTATATTAGGTACGCGCGAGCCGGAGCCTCGTCGCCGTGCCGACACACAGAAATGTCTTCGTGTGAGCGGAAAGCATAATGACTTAGAGGAAGTTGGACACGACACATATCATCATACCATGTTCGAGATGCTGGGCAACTGGTCGTTTGGCGATTATTTCAAAGAGGGCGCCATCGATATGGCCTGGGAGTACCTGGTGGATGTGCTGAAATTGAATCCCGAGGATTTGTATGTCACCGTATTTGAGGGCTCTCCCGAAGAGAATATCCCCCGCGACGATGAGGCTGCACAATTCTGGGCTAAGCATGTGCCTGCCGATCATATCATCAACGGTTCGAAGCACGACAACTTCTGGGAGATGGGCGACACAGGTCCCTGCGGTCCTTGCTCGGAGATTCACGTAGACTCTCGTACGCCCGAACAGAAAGCCAACGGAGTGCCGGGCCGCGACTTGGTAAACAAAGACGACCCACAGGTGATTGAGATTTGGAACCTGGTGTTCATGCAGTTCAACCGTAAGGCCGATGGCACACTCGAGAAACTGTCGATGAATGTCATCGATACGGGTATGGGCTTCGAGCGTCTGGTGCGCATGCTGCAAGGCAAGCATTCGAACTACGATACCGATATCTTCCGTCCCATCATCAGTGCAGAGGAAGAGATTACTGGTCTGAAATATATGACCTACGAGGAAATGGAGAGTGCAGAGAACGCTGAGGACGCCGAGCAAGAGCAGATCAACGTGGCCATGCGCGTATGTGCAGACCATCTGCGCGCTGTTGCCTTCTCCATTGCCGACGGCCAACTGCCCTCCAATGCCAAGGCAGGCTACGTGATCCGTCGCATTCTGCGCCGTGCCGTACGTTATGCCTACACCTTCCTCGGCCAGAAAGAGGCATTCCTCTATAAGCTGCTGCCTACATTGGTGCAAGAGATGGGCAATGCCTTCCCCGAACTAAAGGCCCAGCAGATGCTCATCAGCCGTGTGATGAAAGAAGAGGAGGACTCCTTCCTGCGTACACTCGACAAGGGTATACAGCTGCTGAATGGCGCCATGGACGAGCTGATGGCCCACAAACAGACACAACTCGACGGTAAGGCTGCCTTCCGTCTGTTCGATACTTATGGCTTCCCACTCGACCTGACCGAGCTCATCTGCCGTGAGCATGGCTACACCGTCGATGAGGAGCAGTTCCATGTGGAGATGCAGAAGCAGAAAGAGCGTGCCCGCAATGCCGCTGCAGTGGAGAATGGCGACTGGATTGAGCTGCGCCAGGGCGAGCAGCAGTTTGTGGGTTACGACTATACTGAGTACGAGTGCCACATCCTGCGCTACCGTCAGGTGAAGCAAAAGAAGAACACCTTCTACGAGCTGGTGCTCGATGCCACTCCTTTCTATGGTGAGATGGGTGGCCAGGTGGGCGACCAGGGCGTGTTGGTCGGCGAAGACGAGACCATCAACATTATCGACACCAAGCGCGAGAACAACCAGAGTGTGCATATCGTGACACAGCTGCCCCAGCATCCTGAGGCCGACTTTATGGCCTGTGTGGATACCGACAAGCGCGAGGCCAGTGCCGCCAACCATACTGCCACCCACCTGCTCGACTATGCGCTGAAGCAGGTGCTGGGCGACCATGTGGAGCAGAAAGGCTCATACGTCAGCGCCGACACTCTTCGTTTCGACTTCTCTCACTTCCAGAAAGTGACCGACGAGGAACTGCGTCAGGTGGAGCGGTTGGTGAACGATATGATTCGTCAGGACATTCCTTTGGACGAGCATCGCGATATGCCTTTCGAAGAGGCTAAGAAACTGGGAGCCATCGCGCTCTTCGGCGAGAAATACGGCGACAAGGTGCGTGTGGTTCGTTTCGGTCCTTCTTGCGAGTTCTGTGGTGGTATTCATGCCCGAGCTACGGGTCGTATCGGTTTCTTCAAGATTCTCTCAGAGAGCAGTGTGGCTGCGGGTATCCGCCGTATTGAGGCGATGACCGGCAAGAACTGCGAAGAGGCCATCTATGTGTTGGAAGATACCATGCGTGCGCTGAAAGGATTGTTCAACAATGCCAAGGACCTGCAGGGAGTCATTGCCAAATACATGGAAGAGCACGAGTCGATGAAGAAAGAGATAGAACAGTTCCAGGCACAGGCCATCGAGCGCACCAAGAATATGCTCGTTGAGCGCGCCGAGCTGCGCAATGGCATTAAGGTGGTCAAGGCAGTACTGCCATTGGAGCCAGGAGCTGCCAAAGACCTTGTGTTCAAGATTCGGCAGGCCGTACCCGAGAACCTGCTCTGCGTCGTGGGAACCGTCCATCAAGACAAGCCCATGCTGAGTGTTATGCTTAGCGACGACATGGTGACGGAGCACAGCCTGAACGCCGGCCAGATGGTCCGTGAGGCAGCAAAACTCATGCAAGGCGGTGGTGGCGGACAGCCCCATTATGCCACTGCAGGTGGTAAAAACAAAGACGGACTGACGGCTGCCGTAGAAAAGGTCATTCAATTGGCGGAACTCTGATTTCTGAGAAATTGAAATTATTTCCAACATTTTTTGGACTTTTCAAGAAAAAATACTATTTTTGTAGCCATAATCTATGAAGTTTAACCAAAACAATAACTATTATGGCATACAAAATTATTGACATCGAAGGCGTAGGCGATGTTTACGCAGAGAAGCTGCAAGCAGCAGGTATCAAGACCGTTGACGATCTTCTCGATCGTTGTGCAGACCCGAAGGGCCGTAAGGAGCTCGAAGAGGCAACCGAAATCAGTGGCAAACTGATTCTGAAATGGACCAACCATGCCGACCTGTTCCGCATCAAGGGTGTGGGTCCTCAGTTCTCAGAGTTGCTCGAAGCCGCTGGTGTTGACACCGTGAAGGAGCTGAAGCACCGTGTTGCCGCTAATCTGGCAGCTAAACTGGTTGAGGTCAACGAGGAGAAGAATCTCTGCAACCGCGTTCCTTCAGAGAAAGAAGTTCAGAAGATGATTGACCAGGCCAAAGAGCTTGAGCCACGCATGACATACTAAGAGAGAAAAGCAAGAGGATGTGCCCAGCAGCACATCCTCTTGTTATGATAACAAAGCCCTGACTCGAGAAAAGCCAGGGCCTTGCCATTTTCTTGTTTTACTGAAAGCAACTTCCTTTCAATAAACATGTTGCGGGCATTACCAGCGACCGCTTCAGATTCAGAATGACTGCCTATTCAAAATCAAAGATGCTGATAAAGCCGGTCAGTTTAAATACTTCGCGAATATCATCATTTACATTTCTCAGCACAACTTTGTTGCCACTTGCTTTTGCATTCTTAAGAATACTCAGTAGAATGCGCAGTCCGCTCGAAGCAATATATTCCAATTCTGTGCAGTCGATAACGATGTCGCGGCCCTCGCTATTGAAAAGTGGTTGCAACGCCTGCTCCACTTCCATGGCGGCGGCAGTATCCATTTCACCACTAAGGGTGGCTACTATTTTTTTCTCTTGTTGTTCGATGTTGATTTCCATTTTCGTAAAAATCGAATTAATGATGGGTTGTTTCAATTTGCAAAAATAGAAAGAATTATGCTTGCAGCCCCTAGGAACTTTGCTAAATAATAATAATGTATGGCGATGGGAATGCTAAAATTCGTTAACAGACGGTTACGCTGTAAACATATCGCAAGTCGGGACTGACCACAGTCGTGAGCTCGGGAGCATTTACAAGCACATTTTTCAGGTCATTTCGCAGTCCTTCACCAGTTCGCTTCAGCACGGCCTCCTTCATAGTCCACAATCGTGTGAAGGCCACATCAGGGCGCTCTGCTGTCAAAATCTGCCGAAGCTCCTCTTCGTTCATGGTATATCGGGCTAGGCTCTCTTTATAATGACGCACAGCCTCTACATCGATGCCTACCGGATGGTCGGACAAGGCACAGACGACCGCCTCGCGGCAATGGCTCAAGTTGAAGTGTATCTCCGGATGCCCTTCAATGAAAGGCTTGCCATGCTCACCATAAATGAAAACAGGTTTCTCGTTGATGCCATATTCCTTACGCAATCCCTCGCAAAGTAACAGATAGGCAGCCGCACATGTTTGCCGCCCCAGCGGATAGCGGAAGCGCAATGCCTGCTCGCGCCGTTGATCAGAGAGTAGCGGTAAAGCAGCCTCAAAATCGAAAGAGCCAATATGGTCGTTCACATAAATCATGGGGACAAAGTTACGAAAAGTCGAGAGCAAAACAAAGAAATTCATTCTTTTTTTTGCCGAGACG